>DASRHG010000174.1:0-2768 GCA_035650655.1 Binatia bacterium
CGGGGGAGCCCTCGCGGAGACGACAAGGTGCACCACCGCGTCCTTCGATGCGGCACGAGCGTCGTGTCGGTGGTGCGCCCGCCTCCGCGAGGACTCCCCCGCGCGCCCGGGGCGATCGTCGTCGCGCGAACCAACCCACTACCCGCGCCCACTACCCGCGCGCGCGGCCGTCTTGGCGCCGCGCGGGTCGGCGTGCCATGATACCGGGCCACGGAGGGCCACATGGTGAAGACCGCGACCTGGGACCCCTCGGCTGCGGCGGCGTCGTCGGACGTCGCGGCGCTCGCGTGGAAGATCGCGGAGAACGGCGTCCTCGCCGGGATGATCGGCGCGACGACGGTCGCCGTCTGGTTCTTCGCGCTCGACCTCGTGACGCGCGGCGTGCCGTTCTACACGCCGTCGCTCCTCGGGAGCATCGTGTTCGCGGGGCTGCGGCCGGAGGAGGTGACGGGCGAGAACGGCGCCGCCATCTTCGCGTACACGGGGCTCCACGGCGTCCTCTTCCTCGGCGCCGGCACCGCCATCGCGTGGATGTTCGCCGAGTTCGAGCGGAACCCGCAGGTGGGGCTCGTCCTCCTGCTCCTCTTCGTCACGCTCGAGGCGATCCTCTGGGGCGTCGGCGTGAGCATCGTGCCGGCGCTCGCGGGCGTGGTCGGGGCGTGGGCGATCCTCGTCGCGAACGTCGGCTCGGCGGCGGCGATGTTCGCCTTCCTCCTCCGGCGCCACCCGTGCGCCGTCGAACGCCTGCGTCAAGCCTGGCACGACTGACGCGGCTCGGCTGCGGTCCGGAGACGGCGGCGGACCCACAGGGCGAGCCCGCCGACGATGAGGAGGGGGAGCGCCGTCATCGCGGCCGCGGTCGCGACGTAGGTCGCGAGCGTGCGCGCGCTCGACGCCGAGAAGCACACCGGGCAGGCGAGGGCGGCGGCGGGCGCGAGGACCGCGAGCGCGGCGGCAACCGCCATCCGGCTTCGCGCCGCCGTCATGCGAGGTACACGAGCACGTAGAGGACCGGCCACACGGCGACGACGAAGAGCCAGTAGAGCCGGCACGCGGCGAGCCGCCGGCGGGTCGTCTCGGCGCTCGGCGCTCCGAGCGCCGAGGCGAGGAGCACGGCGAGCGTCAGCACGGCGGCGGCGACGTGGAGGCCGTGGCAGCCGATGAGGGCGTAGAAGCTGCCGGCGTAGACGCTCGCCGACGCGCCGAGCCCGTGGCGCAGGAGCGCCAGCCACTCGGCGCCCTGGACGGCGAGGAAGAGGGCGCCGAGCGCGAGCGTCGCCGCGAGCCAGCGAAGCGCGGCGCCGGCGCTCGCGCGCGCGGCGCGCTCCATCGTGTACGCGCTCAGGAGGAGGACGGCCGTGTTGACGCCCGTCACGCCCACGGGCAGGCGCGGCTGGCCGGGCGGCGGCCACGCCGGGGCGTTGGCGCGGAGGATCAGGAAGGCGCTCACGAGCCCCGCGAAGAGCATCGCCTCGGTGCCGAGGAAGACGGCCATCGCGAGGATCCCGTTCGGGATGGGCGGGGCCGTCGGGCGGAGCGCGGCGGTCGTCATCGCTTGAACACGATGTCGGGCACGAGCGTCAGCACGAACCCGATCAGGAGGAGGAGTGGGAGGCCCGCGATCGCGTAGATGAGGACGCCTTCGCTGCGGAGATGCATGTAGTGCCGGACGACGAGGAACGCCTTCACCGCCGCGACGCTGAAGACGAGGAAGATCGCGAGCGCCTTCCCGAAGGGGAGATAGGCGCAGAAGAGCCCGACGACGAGGAGCGCCACGAGCCACGTCCAGATGGCGCCGTAGCTCGGGAACCGCGACGCTGCGTGCATGCCGCCTCCGTGGGTCGGCGCCGTCATGAGAGGTAGACGAGCGGGAAGAGGAAGATCCAGACGACGTCGACGAAGTGCCAGTAGAGTCCCGCGTACTCGACCCGCTGCCCCACCCGCTCCCACCCCCGGCCGCGGAACGCGACCGCGCAGAGCGCCGCGTTCGCGACGATGCCCGCGAGCACGTGGAGCGCATGGAGCCCGGTGAGCCCGTAGTAGAAGGACCAGAAGGGCGCGCTCCACGGCGTGAAGCCGTGCGCGAGCTCGGTCCGGTACTCGAACGCCTTGATGCCGAGGAAGGTGAGCCCGAGGACGACGGTCACGAGGAGGCCGCGCGCGGCGCCGAGCCGGTCGCCCTCCTCGACCGCGTGGTGCGCCCGGACGATGCTCCAGCTGCTCGTGACGAGGATCAGCGTGTTCACGGCGGCGATCCGCCAGTTCACGTGCGCCGCCTGGTCCTCCCAGCCGCCCGCCGCGAAGCGGAACAGCACGAAGGAGCCGAGGAGCCCGCCGAAGGTCATGATCTCCGAGGCGAGGAACCACCACATCGCGAGCTTCCCCGTGGGGATCCGCTCGCCCCCGACCGCCGCCGGTCGCGCCGTCGCCGTCATGCGCCCTCCGCCGCGAGGTTGCGGTTCTGCGCCAGCGCTTCGTCGACGAAGCCGGGCGGGTTGTACTCGTAGGGACCGCGGTACACCGTCGGCACGCGGTCGAAGTTCCCGTGCGGCGGCGGGGACGTGGTCGCCCACTCGAGCGTGTTCGCGTTCCACGGGTTCGCGGGCGCCCGCTTCCCGAACCAGAGGCTGCCGAGGAAGTTCACGACGAAGGGCACCTGGCTCGCGAGGAGCGCGATCGCCGCCATCGTGGCGAACTGGTTCACGGGCGCGAGCGGCTTCAAGAAGTCGTACTGGAGCGGGTTGTAGATGCGGCGCATGTGCCCGCCC
>DASRHG010000175.1:0-31850 GCA_035650655.1 Binatia bacterium
TGAAGGTCTGGAACTCGAAGATCGTCTGGAGCGTTCCCTGACTCACCTCCGGCTGGTACGGCGTGTATGCCGTCGCGAACTCGGAGCGGCGGAGCACGTGGTCGACGACCGCGGGGATCTGGTGGGGATACGCGCCGGCGCCGAGGAAGACGGCGGCGTCGGTCGCGGTGTTCCGCGCCGCCAGCGCCTCGAGCCGGGCGCGAAGCTCGGGCTCCGTCGTGCCGGAGGGAAGGTCGATCGTCGCGCGAGCCCGCAGCGGCGCGGGGATGGGGGCGAAGAGATCGTCGATCGACCGCGCGCCGACGGCCGCGAGCATGGCGGCGACGTCGGCGGGCGTGTGGGGGCAGTAGCCGCTCACTTCGCCTGCTCGCTCGCGACGCTCGCCTCGTACGCCGCCGCGTCGAGGAGGCCGTCCACTTCCTCGCGGCTCGCGATCGAGATGCGGATCATCCAGCCAGCCCCGTACGGATCGCGGTTCACCTGCTCGGGCTCGTCCCGGAGCGCCTGGTTGACGGCCGTCACGCGGCCGCTCACGGGCGCGAAGAGGTCCGAGACCGTCTTGTTCGACTCGACGACGCCGAACGCCTGCCCTCGGGTCAGCACGGCACCGACGGCCGGCAGCTCGACGAAGACGACGTCGCCGAGCGCGTCCTGCGCGAAGTCGGTGATGCCGATGATGCCGTCATTCCCCTCCAGCCGCAGCCACTCGTGGTCCTTCGTGTAGCGAAGGTCCTCGGGAAACTCCATGCGTCAACCCTCCTGCCGCACTCGTCGGTAGAACGGCCGCTCGACGATCCGCGCCGCCACGCGGCGCGACCGGATCTCGACGTCCACGTGCGTCCCCGCCGCGGCGAGCGGTCGCGGGACGTAGCAGAGCCCGATGAACGACCCGAGCGTCGGCGACTTCGCGCCGCTCGTCACGGTACCGATGCGGGCCCCCTCCTTCCATACCGCGCAGCCGTGGCGGGCGATGCTCGGCTCCCCGAGCTCGAATCCGGACAGCCGCCGCGGAACGCCGGCCTCGGCCTGGCGTGCCAGCGCGGCGCGCCCGACGAAATCACCCTTGCCGAGCTTCACGACCCAGGCGAGGCCCGCTTCGAGCGGCGTCGTCGTCGCGTCCATGTCCGTCCCGCACAGGGGCAGACCGGCCTCGAGGCGAAGCGTGTCGCGCGCCCCGAGCCCCGCGGCGCGGCCGCCCCGCCGGCGCACGGCGTCCAGGACCTCCTCCCAGACAGGCAGCGCGTCCGCGGCGTCGACGAGAAGCTCGAAGCCGTCCTCGCCCGTGTACCCGGTGCGGGTGATGAGCGTGGAGCGCCCGGCGACGGGGCCGCGCGCGGCGGCGAACGGCCGCAGCCGCGGCAGGTCGATCGACGTGACCGTGCGCAGCGCGCCCTCGGCCTCCGGACCCTGGAGCGCGAGGAGGGCGAGCTCCGCGCTGCGATCGACGACGTCGGCCCGCCTCCCGACGTGGGAGCGGATCCAGTCGAGGTCGCTCGCCGTCGTCGCGGCGTTCACCACGAGGAGATAGCGCGCCGGATCCAGGCGGAAGAGAATCAGGTCGTCGATGACGCCGCCGTCCTCGCGGCAGAGGATCGTGTACTGGCCTTCGCCGACGCGCAGCCGCGCGACGTCGTTCACGGTGAGCTCCTGGCAGACGACACCCGCGCCCGGACCGGAGATCTCCACCTCGCCCATGTGGCTCACGTCGAACAGGCCGCATCGCTCGCGAACCGCCTGGTGCTCGTCGTGTGCGCCCGTGTACGAGAGCGGCATCTCCCAGCCGGCGAATTCGACGAAGCGCGCGCCGAGGGCGCGATGCGCATCGTACAGCGGCGTCCGGCGGGCCATCCCTCACGCGGCGCGCATCGCCGTGGACCGCTCGGCCGCCGACGCGGTGTTCGCGAGAAGCATCGCGATCGTCATCGGGCCCACGCCGCCCGGGACGGGCGTGATCCAGCCCGCCCGCTCGCGGGCCGGCCCGAACTCGACGTCGCCACGCAGCTTGCCGTCCGCGCCGCGCGTGATGCCCACGTCGATCACGACCGCACCCGGCCGGATCCACGCACCCTTCACGAGACCCGCCTGGCCGGTCGCCGCCACGACGACCTCGCCACGGCCCACTTCGGCCGCCAGGTCGGCCGTGCGCGAGTGGCAGATCGTGACCGTCGCGTGCCGTTCGAGGAGCAGGAGCGCCACGGGCTTGCCGACGAGGACGCTCCGTCCGACGACGACGGCATGGCGCCCGGCGAGCGCGATGCCGGTCTCGTCGATCAGCCGGAGCGCGCCGAGCGGCGTGCACGGTCTGAGCCCGGGCTCGCCGGCGAGGAGCCGCCCCTGGTTCACCGGGTGGAGGCCGTCGACGTCCTTGTCCGGAGGAATCGCCTCGATGACGGCGCGCGGGTCGAGCCCGCGCGGGAGGGGAAGCTGCACGAGGATGCCGTGCACGTCGGGGTCGCGGCCGAGGTCGGCGACCAGGGCGACGAGCTCCGCCTGGCTCGCCGCGGCCGGCAGGCGGTGCCCGAAGGACCGCATGCCGACTTCCGCGCACGCCCTCTCCTTCCCCGCGACGTAGACGTGCGAGGCGGGATCGTCGCCGACGAGCACCGTCGCCAGACCGGGGACGACGCCGCGGGCCGCGAGCCGCTCGACGCGCTCCCGCACCTCGTTCCGGACCGCGGCGGCCACGGCCTTGCCGTCGATGGTCTGTCCCACGTGGCGATACCCGGAGCGCCCTTTATAGAACGCTCGGCCCGAGAGGCAAGCCGATTCGGGTGCTTTCGTGTGCTACAGTGCGGCGCCATGGTCGTCGGCGTCCCGCGGGAGATCAAAGAGGAGGAGAATCGCGTTGCGCTCACACCGAGCGGCGCGGGCGCGCTCGTGGCGCACGGGCATCGCGTGCTCGTCGAGCACGGCGCCGGTGCGGGGTCGAGCCTCCCGGACGCGCTCTACCGCGACGCCGGCGCGACGCTCGCCGACGCGGCTCGGGTGTGGCACGAGGCCGAGCTCGTGCTCAAGGTGAAGGAGCCGCTTCCGTCCGAGTTCGACTTCCTCCGCCCCGACCTGATCCTGTTCACGTACCTACACCTGGCCGCCAATCCCGACCTGACGCGCACGCTCGTCGCGCGCGGCGTGCGCGCGCTCGCGTACGAGACGCTCCAGGCGAGTGACGGGACGCTTCCCCTCCTGGCGCCGATGAGCGAAGTCGCCGGGCGCCTCGCGATCCAGGCCGGCGCGTGGAGCCTGCAGGCGCAGAACGGCGGTCGAGGCGTCCTGCTCTCCGGCGCGTCCGGCGTTCGCCCGGCGAAAGTCGTCATCATCGGGGCCGGCATCGCGGGGACGAACGCCTGTCAGGTCGCCGTTGGCGTCGGCGCGCACGTGTCGATCCTCGACATCGACCCGGCGAAGCTCCGCTACGTGCACGACATCCTCGGTGGACACGTGACCACCGTGATGTCGAACCGCGCGAACGTCGAGGAGGAGGTCACCGCCGCGGACCTCGTCGTCTGCTCCGTTCTCATCCCGGGCGCGCGCGCACCGAAGCTCATCACGCGGGACCTGGTGCGCAGCATGCGTCCCGGCGCGGCCCTCGTCGACGTCGCGATCGACCAGGGCGGCTGCGCCGAGACGTCCCGGCCGACGACGCACGCGCATCCGACGTACGTCGAGGACGGCGTCGTGCACTACGCCGTCGCGAACATGCCGGCGGCCGTCCCCCACACGGCCACGTTCGCGCTGACGAACGCGACGCTGTCCTACGCTCTCGAGATCGCGGATCACGGTTTCGCCGCCGCGCTCGAGCACAATCCGGCGCTTCGCCGCGCGTGCAACGTGCTCGACGGGCACGTGACGCACCCGGGCGTCGCCGAAGCGGTCGGCGTCCCCGTGACGCCCCCCGAGCAGCTGGTCCGCCGCGCTACCGCGTGAGCTTCTTGTCGGGCGGGAGGTCCAGGCGGATGTGCAGCTCGCGGAGCTGACGCTCGCTCACCGGCGAGGGCGCGCCCATCATCAGATCCTGCGCGTTCTGATTGAGCGGAAACGCGATGACCTCGCGGAGGTTCGGCTCGTTCGCGAGCAGCATGACGATCCGGTCGAGGCCGGGGGCGAGACCGCCGTGGGGCGGCGCGCCGAAGCGGAACGCGTTCAGCATCCCGCCGAAGCGCGCCTCGACCTCTGCGGCGGGATAGCCCGCGATCGCGAACGCCTTCAGCATGACGTCCGGCCGGTGGTTCCGGATGGCCCCGCTCGACAGCTCGACGCCGTTGCACACGATGTCGTACTGATACGCCTTGATCGAGAGCGGGTCCCGCGTCTCGAGCGCCTCGAGCCCGCCTTGCGGCATCGAGAACGGATTGTGGCTGAAGACGACCGCGCCGGTCTCCTCGTCGCGCTCGTAGAGCGGGTAGTCCGTGATCCAGCAGAACCGGAACGCCTCCCGCTCGAGGAGATCGAGCTCGTCGCCCAGGCGGACGCGGAGCCCGTGCGTGAACGCGGGAACCGCCTTCGGCTGCTCGCACACGAAGAAGATGGCGTCGCCGTCCGTGGCGCCCGTGAGCCGCCGCAGCTCGGCGACGCGGTCCGCGGTGAGGAACTTCGCGATCGGGCCCTTTGGCTCCGGCCCGAGCACGAGGTAGGCGAGCCCCGCCATGCCGAGCGAGCGCGCGTACTCGACGAGCTTGTCGAAGAAGCTCCGCGGCCGGGCCGCCGCGCCGGGCGCCGGAATCGCCCGCACCACGGCGCCGCTCGCGACCGCGTTCGCGAACACCGCGAAGCCCGACCCGGCGAAGACCGACGTGACGTCCGCGATCGCGATCGGGTTCCGGAGATCGGGCTTGTCCGAGCCGTAGCGAAGGAGCGCGTCGTCGTACGTGATCCGCGGGAACGGCGGCGGCGTCACGCTCCAATCGGAGAACTCGGCGAAGACGCCGTGCAGGACGGGCTCGATCTCGGCGAAGACGCCCTCCTGCTCGACGAACGACATCTCCACGTCGAGCTGGTAGAACTCGCCCGGCGACCGGTCCGCGCGCGCGTCCTCGTCGCGGAAGCAGGGCGCGATCTGGAAGTAGCGGTCGAAGCCCGCGACCATGAGGAGCTGCTTGAACTGCTGGGGGGCCTGCGGCAGCGCGTAGAACTTCCCCGGATGGAGCCGGCTCGGCACGAGATAGTCGCGCGCCCCCTCGGGCGAGCTCGAGGTGAGGATCGGCGTCTGGATCTCGAGGAAGCCTCGTTCGATCATGCGACGCCGGAGGCTCGCGACGACGCGCGAGCGCAGGACGACGTTGCGGTGCATCGCCTCCCGGCGGAGATCGAGGAACCGATAGCGGAGCCGGATCTCCTCGGGGTACTCCTGCGCCCCGCTCACCTGCATCGGGAGGACGTCGGCGGCGGAGAGCACCTCGAGCTCGGCGACGGCCACCTCGATCGTGCCCGTTGCCAGGTTCGGATTGACGGTGTCGGCGCTCCGCGCGCGCACCGTGCCCGTCACGCTCACGACGCTCTCGAGCCGGAGGTGCTCGGCGGTCACGAACGCGCGGCTCTCCGGCGTGAGCACGCACTGCGTGATGCCGTAGTGGTCCCGGAGGTCGACGAACAGCAGGTTGCCGTGGTCGCGCTTGCGGTGGACCCATCCCGCGAGGCGCACCGCGCGCCCGACGTCGTCCAGCGCGAGCGCCCCGCACGTGTGGGTCCGGTATCTATGCATCGGTCGACCGCGCCGGCGCCGCCTCATCCAGGGCGTCGAGCCGGCGCGAGAGCTCGGCTGCCGCAGCGTCGAGCGGGAGCGCGTCCTTCACGTCGCGCCGCTGCGCGAGATCCCGGATCGTCGCGCGGCCCGTCCGGAGCTCGTCCTCGCCGATGATGATCGCGAGGCGGGCGCCGCGGCGGTCGGCGCTGCGGAGGAGCGCCTTGAGGCTCCGGCCCGACGCCTCCAGCGCGACGGCCCAATGCTCGTCGCGAAGCCGCGTGGCCAGCGCGAGGGCCGGCGGCACGGCACGCGCGTCGAGCGGCAGGACCGCGACCCGGACGCGGGCGTCGGAGCGGGCCGTCGTCCCCGTCGCCATCGCGAGCCGCTCGACGCCGAGCGCGAAGCCGACGCCCGCCACCTCGGGGCCGCCGAGGGCGGCGACGAGCCCGTCGTACCGTCCCCCGCCGCCGACCGCGTTCTGCGCTCCGAGGCCCTCCGCGACCAGCTCGAACGCCGTCCGGACGTAGTAGTCGAGCCCGCGCACGAGCTCCGGCCGCAGCACGTACGCGACGCCTTGGCGGTCGAGGAGCGCGCGCACCTCATCGAAGTGCGTGCGACAGGCGTCGCAGAGGTTGTCCGCGATCCGCGGCGCCCGGAGAAGGACGGCACGGCAGGTCTCGACCTTGCAATCGAAGAGCCGGAGCGGGTTCCGTTCGGCGCGCCGATGGCAGTCGGCGCAGAGCGCGTCCAGGTGGGCACGCGCGAACGCTCGAAGCCGGTCGCGGTACGCTGGACGACACCGGGCGTCGCCGACGGAGTTCAGCTCGAGGGTCGCGCGCGCACCGACGGCGTCGAGGTACCGCGTGAGCATGACGAGGAGCTCCGCATCGACGAGCGCGTCGTCGCGTCCGAAGATCTCGGCGCCGATCTGGTAGAACTGCCGGTACCGTCCCCGTTGCGGTCGCTCGCGGCGGAACATCGGCCCGCGGTAGAAGAGCCGCACCGTCGGGTCGCTCGTGACGAGCCCGTTCTCGAGGTACGCGCGCACGACACCGGCCGTCGCCTCGGGGCGGAGGGTCAGGCTCGCTTCGTCGCGATCGACGAACGTGTACATCTCCTTCTCGACGACGTCCGTCGCCTCGCCGAGCGACCGTGCGAAGAGCTCGGTCCGCTCGACGACGGGCAGCCGGATCTCGCCAAACCCGTACGCCCCGAAGACCTCCGCGGCGACGGCTTCCAGCTCGCGCCAGCGGCGGCTCTCCTCGGGCAGCACGTCCCGGAAGCCCTTCACCGCCGTGATCGTGCCTGGCTTGGGCATGTCGGAGGGGGAACGCGCTCTGTAGCAAAGGGATGTCGGGCCTTCAACGCATTGCGGTTTGCCACCCCACGCGTTTCCGCGCACAATGCACTGGACTGGTTCCTGCACGACGGCGGGCGAGGATCGTGGGACAGCTGACGACCGACACCCTGACCGCTCTCTTCCGTGAGCTGGTGCGCAGCGCGATGGCGGCCCAGCAGGTCGAGCTCTCCGAGATCATGGAGTGGTATCTCGTGCGCCTCCTCGAGACGTTCGTGCGCCCCGAGCGGCGCGATCTGCTCGACCCGCCGCTTGCGCTCGACTACCTCGAGGCCTTCCACGTTTCGGCCGCGGAACGATACGAGAAGCTGAAGCGCGTCGCCGACACGGCGCTCTTCGTGACGGGCGTGTTCGTCGACAGCCTCGAGCGGAGCCTCGTCGGCCCCGAATACTACACGGCGCTCGGGCGCCACGCCTACGCACGACTCTCGGCGCAGCCGTCACGGAGCGGCCTCGGGGAGCTGTTCGCGGAGCTCGCGAGTCGGTTCCCGGAGTTCGTCCGCGTGTTGACCGAGATCAGCGCCCAGGAGCTCTTTCGTGGGGAGCAGGACACGCTCAGGCTGTACAAGCGCTGGCTCCACACGCGCGGGCGTCGCGAGGCCGATCTCCTCGTGCGGCGAGGCATCATTCCGTTCGCACCGCGGACGCAGCAGCGACACTGACGCGCAGGGCCGGCCGCGGGCGCGGCGCCGCCGAGGGCGCGGCTCAGTCCGCCCGCTCGCCCGCCGTGTCGAGCGCCGACTCGCGGCCGGCGACGGGCTTCACGTTCCGGGCGACGACGATCGTGAACAGCGAGTGCCGGGACGTCTTCCACTGGCGCTCGACGTGGAGTGTCCGCCGGTCGAGCACGTCGGGCAGCCGGAGCGTGGTCCAGCCGAGCCAGCGCGTGACCGGGTCGATCGTCCGTAGGAGCCGCGACACCGCGCGGTTCGGGCTCCGGAAGTGGTTGATGATCGTGAGGACGCCGCCCGGCCGGCACACGCGACGCGCCTCGTCCATCATCCGGACCGGGTCCGGGACGACGCTCACCACGTGGAAGGCCATGACGTAGTCGAAGCTGTCGTCCGCGAAGCGGAGGTTCAGGGCGTCCCCCTGCTCGAGGCTGATGTGACGCCAGCCGTTCGTGTTGACCTTGTCCTGCGCGCGCTCGAGCATGTCGGGTGCGAGATCGATGCCCGTCACGTGGCAGTGCGACGGATACGCATCGAGCGAGAGACCGGTGCCGACGCCGAGCTCGAGCACCCGCGCGGCGGGCTCGATGTCGAGCGAGCGGATGACGCGCGCGATCCGCGGGTAGAAGACGCGGCGGAAGATCAGATCATACAGATGCGAGAACTCGTAGTAGAGACGGCTCTCATGCGGCTGCGCGTTCACCCAGGCCATGCGCCTCCTCCCTGTCAGTCAGTCTGTGGGCGCCGCAACCCGCGACGTCGGCCCTATCGTCCACCGAAACCGGCGTGTACCGCGATCACGCGGCGGTGGTCCCTCGCAGCTGCCGCTTGAAGGAGGTGATGTCCCGTCGGCGGAAGCGCCACTGCCGGCCGCTCTTGAAAGCCGGCAGCACGCTCTTGCGAGCAAGCTCGTTCACCGTGTCCGGACTGCAGTCGAGGATCTCCGCAACCTCTTTGCTGTTCAGCAACGTGTCGTCTCGATCCAGCATGGGGCGGCGTGCACGTGGCAAATCCGGCACGGCGTTTTGTTAGCAGGGCGGTGCACGACCGTCAAGGAATCGCTCTTTCCGGCGTGTTTTCAGGCGCTTGAGCCGCCGGGCGCGCCGCGGTCTGGCGCAGCGCCAGGACCTCCAGCCGGAGGCGCTCGACCCCCTGCCACACGGAGAGACGCGGTGTGAAGACGACGTCGGCACGCATGCCCGGGCGCACGGGCAGGTGCCCCAGCCGGAAGCCGAGCGCCGCGAGCGTACGGCCGTCCTGACGGAGCCGCAGCTTCAGGTGCGAGCGCACGGGGTCGCCCACGAGCCCGACGCCCTGCACCTCGACGTCGCGCGCGAGGAGCGCCGGTTCCGGATTCCCGGGACCGTGCGGCTCGAGGCGCGCGAGTGCGGCGGCGAGCTCCGGCGTCATCGCGGCGAGCGTCGTCTCCGCATCGATCGCGAGCTCGTCCCCCCGCTCGCGGTCCGCCGGCACCCGCGCGAGCGCGTCGTCGAGGTGAACGGCGAGCGCCCGGACGCGGTCGCGCGCGAGCGTGAAGCCGACTGCGTGCGGATGGCCGCCGAAGTCCGCGAGGAGATGCCGCGCGGCCGCCACCGCCGCGTGGAGATCGACGTCGCCCCCGCTCCGCCCCGACGCGCGGCCCGTGTCGCCGTCGAGCGCGACCACGATCGCGGGACGCCCGTATCGCTCGGCGAGCCGCGCGGCGACGATCCCGACGACGCCCGGGTGCCAGCCGTCACGCGCGACGACGATCGCCCGCGCCGGCCCCGCGGCGAGTCGCGCGTCGGCGAGCGCGACCGCCTCCGCGAACGCGCTCTCCTCGAGGCGACGCCGCTCCGCGTTGTGCACCTCGAGCTCGGCCGCGATCGTGCGGGCCGCCTCGCCGTCGTCGGTCGTCAGGAGCTCGACGACGCGCTCGGGCTCCGCGACCCGCCCCGCGGCGTTCAGCCGTGGCGCCAGGCGGAACGCGATCGCGCGGACCGAGGCGGCATCCACGAGGGCGGTCTCCTTGAGCGCCACGAGCCCCGCGCGCTTCGTCCGCTCGAGCGCGCGCAGGCCGTGCGCGACGAGGACGCGGTTCTCCTCGCGGAGCGGCACGACGTCGGCGACGGCACCGAGTGCGACGAGGTCGAGGTACGGGCGGAGATCGGGGAGCGCCGCGTGGCCGCGAGCGCGAAGCTCCATCCGGAGCCCGACGAGGAGGTAGAACGCGACGCCCGCCCCCGAGAGCCCCTTGAAGGGGAACGCGCACCCGGGCTGCCGCGGGTTCAGCACGGCGACCGCCGGCGGTCGGGCCGGCGGCGTCTCGTGGTGGTCGCAGACGATGACGTCGAGCCCGAGCTCCGCCGCGGCCGCGAGCGCGGCGCCGTCGCCCGTGCCGCAGTCGGCCGTCACCACGAGCCGGGCTCCCGACGCGCGCAGCCGGCGGAGCGCGTCCACACGGAGCCCATGGCCGTCCCGCAGCCGATGCGGAACGTGCACCAGCGGCTCCGCCCCGAGCGCCCGGAGCCCGAGCACGAGGAGCGCGGCGCCGCTCAGGCCGTCGACGTCGTAGTCGCCGTAGACCGCGATGCGCTCGCCGCCGACGACCGCGTCGGCGAGGCGCGCCGCTGCCCGGTCCATGTCGCGGAGCAGCCGTGGCGACCGGAGACCGCGTGCGAGCGTCGGGCGCAGGAATGGCTCGACGGCGTCGGGCTCCCGGATCCCGCGGTTCCAGAGGAGCCGACCGACCAGTGCGCCGTAGCGCGGCTCGACCGCGGCGACCGCCTCCGCGAACCGCCGCGGCAGCGGATCCTCGCCGTCCTGCGAACGCCACCGCCGCACCGCCCTCCTCCTCCGCCGGCGGCGCGCCCCGCGCCGCCCTCCGACTCAGCGTCGCGCGCGCGTCCTGCCCTCGAGGTAGAGCACGACCGGGCTCGCGACGTAGATCGACGAATAGGTCCCGACGATGAACCCGACCAGCAGCGTGAAGGCGAAGCTGTGGATGACGCTCCCCCCGAACAGGAACAGCACGAGCGTCACGAGGATCGCCGTGCCGCTCGTGATGAGCGTCCGGGAGAGCGTTTCGTTGATGGAGAGGTTCATGATCGTCGCCAGCGTATCGCGCCGCATCTTCCGCATGTTCTCGCGGATGCGGTCGGAGACGATGACGGTGTCGTGCACGGAGTAGCCGACCACCGTGAGCAGTGCGGCGACGGTCGTCAGGTCGAACTCCATCTGGAACACGCCGAGCGCGCCGAGGGTGAGGAGGACGTCGTGCACCAGGGCGATCGCGGCGCCGATCCCGAAGCGGACCTCGAACCGGAACGCGATGTAGACGCCCATCACGACGGTCGCGAACAGGACGGCCCAGAATGCGTCCCACCAGAGGTCCTTCCCGACCTTCGGTCCCACGGTCTCGACGCGCAGCACGTCGTACGTGCCCTCGCCGAACTTCTCCTGGAGGCCCTTCTTGATCGCCGCGGCGACCGAGGTCGCGCCCTGCCCGCCTTCGCCGCCCAGGAGGCGGATCTGGAACTCGCGGCTGTCGCGCCCGACGTCCTGGACGATCACCTCGCCCAGCTCGGGCTTCGAGAGCGCCGCGCGGATGTCGCCGATGGACGTCCGCTCCGCGAACTTCACGTGCACCATGGTCCCGCCGGCGAAGTCGATGCCGAGCCGGAGCCCGCCGCGGACGAAGTGCGTGAACGCGAGGCTCGCGAGGATGAGCGCCCAGGAGAAGACGAGCATCCGGCCGCGCATCCCGACGAAGTCGACCTTCGTCCCGGACGGGATCAGCTCGACGAACTTGTGCACCACGGGCGCCGGCTTGTCGCGGCGGCCGGGGGCCTGGGGGGCGGTCGGACGCGTCCCTTCCTTGGTGCTCATACGCTCACCGTCGTGAGGCGCCGGCGCGCCATCAGGATGTCGTACACGATGCGCGTGCCGACGAAGCCCGTGAGGAGGCTCGACGCGATGCCGAGGAGGAGCGTCACGGCGAAGCCGGCGATGGGGCCCGTCCCGAAGAAGAAGAGGATCACGCCCGAGAGGGCGGTCGTCAGGTTCGAGTCGCGGATCGCGTGCCACGCGCGGTCGTAGCCCGCGTCGACCGCGGCACGCACGCTCTTCCCGAGGCGCAGCTCCTCGCGGATGCGCTCCAGGATGAGGACGTTCGCGTCGACGGCCATGCCGACCGTGAGCACGATGCCCGCGATGCCGGGGAGCGACAGCGTGGCGCCGAGCGCCGCGAGCGCGCCGACGAGGAAGAACACGTTCAGCACGAGCGCCATGTCGGCGATGAGGCCGCCGCCCCGGTAGTAGAGCACCATGAACAGGATGACGGCGCCGGTGCCGAGGGCGAACGACAGCACGCCTTTGTTGATCGAGTCCTTGCCGAGCGACGGCCCGACGCTCCGCTCCTCCTCGAGCTTGAGCGGCGCCGGCAGCGCGCCGTTGCGCAGCACGTTCGCGAGGTCCTGCGCCTCGGCGAAGTCGAAGCGGCCCGTGATCTGCCCGTGCCCGCCGCGGATCGGCTCCCGGATCGTCGGGGCCGACTCGACCACGCCGTCGAGGACGATGGCGAGGTTGCGGCCGACGTTCTGCGTCGTCACCTCGCCGAACTTCGCCGCGCCGCGGGCGTCGAGCTCGAACTCGACGGCCATCCCCTCGGTCTGCGACGCCGGCGCGATGGTCGCGTTCTTCACCATGTCGCCCGTCATGAGGACGCGCTTCTCGACGAGGTACGTCGTGCGCCGCCCGCCCTCGCCCTTGCCGGGAAGGGCCTGGTACCCGGGCGCGGGATGCTCGAGCGAGCCGCCCTGCCCGTTCGCGGCGAGGAGCTTGAACTCGAGCACCGCCGTCTTCCCGATCAGATCCTTCGCGCGCTGCGGATCCTGGATGCCCGGCAGCTGGACGACGATCTCGTCGGAGCCCTGCGCGACGACCGTGGGCTCGGCGACGCCGAACTGGTCGATGCGGTTGCGGATGATCTTGAGCGCCTGGTCGACGACGTTGTCGCGGACGCGGCGCTCCTCCTTCGGGTCGATCGTGTAGGTGAGGTCCGCCGCCTCGACGTCGGGGTTCTGCGCCGGCACGAGCGTCGGGATGCGCTCCCTCACGAGGTCCTCGACGTCGCGCCGCTTGTCCTTGTTCGCGAGCTTGATCCGCACCGTGTGCCCGTCGCGGCTCACGTCGGTGGCGCCGATCTGCGCCTGCCGGAGCTCGTTCTCGAGGTCCTGCATGTCGCGATCGACGACGTTGTCGACCGCCTGGTCGATGTCGACGTGGTAGAGGAGGTGCGTCCCGCCCTGGAGGTCGAGCCCGAGCCGCACCGGCTGGCGCCAGGGCCACCAGCGCGGCAGCGAGTGGACGAACGTCGGCAGGAGGACGACGACGGTCGCCAGCGCGAGGCCGGCGAACAACAGCAACCGCGTGAGGATCGATCGATTCACGTCTTCTCCGCTCCGGCGCCACGCTGGACCGTCTGGATCGCGCTCGGGTCGACCTGAACCTGGACGTTCGGCGCGATCTGCACGCTCAGCGTCTTCTCGCCGACGTTCACGACCTTGCCGTAGATGCCGGAGACCATCAGGACCTGGTCGTTCCGCTTGAGGTTCTTCACCAGCGCCTCGTGCTCCTTCCGCTTCTTCTGCTCGGGCCGGATGACGATCAGGTAGAAGACCGCGAGCACCGCGACGATCGGAAAGATGCCGACGAGCGCCGGGGGACCTCCCGTCGGAGCCGTCGACTGCGCGAAGGCCGTTCCCACGCTATGCCCACGCGCCCGCGGCGGCGGCGGCGCGCGCCGGGAACGTCCCGTCCCGGAGCGCAGCCCGGATCTCCCGCATGAGCGTCAGATAGAAGTGCAGGTTGTGCACGGTGGCGAGGTGCGCGCCGAGCATCTCCCGTGCGAGCATCAGGTGCCTGATCGCGCCGCGGCTGAAGCGCACGCACGTCGAACACGGGCACCCCTCTTCGATGGGGCGCGGGTCGCGCGCGTGCGCAGCGTTGCGAATCATCAGCTTCCCCTGGCGCGTGAAAAGCATCCCATTGCGGGCGTTGCGGGTGGGCAGCACGCAGTCGAAGAGGTCATACCCCATGGCGGCGAAGCGAAGCAAATCGGCCGGCGTCCCGACGCCCATGAGATAGCGCGGCCGGTCCGCGGGAAGCAGCGCGACGGTCGCGGCGGCGACCGGCGCCGTCGCCGTCGGCGGCTCGCCGACCGAGAGCCCGCCCACCGCGTAGCCGTCGAAGCCGAGGGCGACGAGGCTCGCGGCGCTCTCCGCGCGGAGCGCCGGGTCGAGCCCGCCCTGCACGATGCCGAAGAGCGCCGTCTCGGCGCGCGTCCGCACGGCGAGCCCGCGTGCGGCCCACGCCGTCGTCCGCGCGACGGCGCGGGCGACGGCGGCCCGCGATGCGCCCGCGGGCACACACTCGTCGAGCGACATCGCGATGTCGACGCCGAGCGCCTCTTGGACGGCGACCGCGTCCTCGGGGCGCAGCACGCCCGCGCGTCCGTCCACGTGCGAGCGGTACGCGACGCCGTCGTCGTCGACGCGCACCAGATCGGCGAGGCTCATCACCTGGTACCCGCCGCTGTCCGTGAGGATCGGCCCGTTCCACCCCATGAGGGCGTGGAGGCCGCCGAGCGCCCGGATGGCCTCGACGCCCGGCCGCTGAGCGAGGTGGTACGCGTTCGCGAGCACGATCGATGCGCCGAGCTCCTCGAGCTCGCGCGGCGGCACGCCCTTCACCGTGCCCTGCGTCGCGACGGGCATGAAGGCCGGCGTCTCGAGCACGCCGTGCGGCGTCGTGAGCCGCCCGAGCCGTGCCCCGCTCGGCGCGGTCGCGACCACCTCGAACGCGAGCGCGCTCACGCGAGGAGCATCGCGTCGCCGAAGCTGTAGAACCGGTACCGGAGCCGGACGGCCTCGGCGTAGGCCGCCCGGATCCGCTCCCAGCCCGCGAACGCGGCGACGAGGGCGAGGAGCGTCGACTGCGGCAGGTGGAAGTTCGTGAGGAGGACGTCGACCGCACGGAACGCGTAGCCGGGACGGATGAAGAGCGTCGCCTCCCCCTGCCCCGCGACGAGCCGGCCGTCGCGCGTCGCCGACTCGAGCGCGCGGACCGTCGTGGTGCCGACGGCGACGACCCGGCCGCCGCGCCCGCGCGCCGCCGCGACGGCGTCGACCGTCCCGGGCGGGATCTCGTACGGCTCCGGCAGCATGGTGTGGGCGTCGAGGTCGTCGGTGCGGATCGGGAGGAACGTCCCCGGCCCGACGTGGAGCGTGAGGCGGGCGAGCGCGACACCGGCGGCCCCGAGCGCCTCGAGGAGCGGCTCCGTCAGGTGGAGCCCGGCCGTCGGCGCGGCCACGGCGCCCGGCACGCGCGCGTAGACGGTCTGGTAGCGCTCCCGGTCGGCGCGGCTCGGCCCGCCGGGCCGCGCGACGTACGGGGGAAGCGGCACCTCCCCGACGCGCTCGAGCCACGTGACGACGCGCTCGTCGAGCGCGAGCCGCACGCGCCAGCGTCCGTCGCCGAGGGCGGCCGTCCACTCGCCCGTCGCGTCGGGGAGATGGACGCGCTCGCCGACGCGCGGGGCGCCGCGGACGAGCACCTCCCACTCGGCCGCGTCGCCCGGCGTCGGGCGGACGAAGAGCACCTCCAGCCGACCGCCGGTCGGGCGGCGCGCGCGGACGCGGGCCGGGACGACCCGCGTGTCGTTCACGACCAGGACGTCGTGCGGCTGGAGCAGCGCCGGCAGGTCGGCGACGCGCGCGTGGCGGAGCGCGCCCGTCGCGCGGTCCAGGACCAGCAGGCGGGCGGCGCTCCGCTCGGCCGCCGGGGCCTGAGCGACCAGCTCCGGCGGCAGGAAGTAGGTGAGCTCCGCGAGACGCATCCCGGCTACGGGGTGCGGCCTCCCCCGAAGAACGGCTTCAGGATGTCGATCGGCACGGGGAAGATGGTCGTCGAGTTGTTCTCGGTCGCGATCTCGGCGAGGGTCTGGAGGAAGCGGAGCTGGAGGGCGATCGGCTGGCTCGCCATGACGGCGGCGGCCTCGGAGAGGCGCTGGGACGCCTGGAACTCGCCTTCCGCGGCGATCACCTTCGCGCGCCGCTCGCGCTCCGCCTCGGCCTGACGTGCCATCGCGCGCCGCATCTCCTCGGGAAGGTCGATGTGCTTGATCGCGACCTGGACGACCTTGATGCCCCACGGCTCCGTGTGCTGGTCGATGATCGCCTGGAGGTGCGAGTTGATCTTCTCGCGTTCGGCGAGCAGCTCGTCGAGCTCGGCCTCGCCGCACACGCTGCGCAGCGTGGTCTGCGCGTTCTGGGACGTCGCGAAGAGGTAGTTCTCGACCTCGACCACCGCGCGCGAGGGATCGAGCACGCGGAAGTAGAGGACCGCGTTCACCTTCACGGAGACGTTGTCCTTCGTGATCACGTCCTGCGAAGGCACGTCCATCGTGATCGTCCGGAGGTCGATGCGGACGACCTTCTCGATCCCGGGGATGATGAGGACGAGGCCCGGGCCGCGCACCCCGACGAGCCGGCCGAGGCGGAAGACGACGGCCCGCTCGTACTCGCGGAGGATCTTGATCGCGCTCGCGAGCAGCACGACGACGACGATCAACGCGGGCGCGGCGGCGCCGAAGATCACCGACACGAGATGGACCACCTCCATCGACTCATCCTCCTCCTCGGGGGCCGCCCCGCAAGGGCCGCACCCGCAGTCGTAACCCTTCGACCCCGGTGACCTCGACCTTCTCGCCCGCGTTCACCGCCTCGTCGCTCTCCGCCGTCCAGTACTCGCCGTGCACGAGCACCGTTCCCGCCGGCCGGAGCGGCTGGCGCGCCACCCCGACCGTCCCGATCATCCCCTCCGCGCCGAGCAGCACGCGCCGCCGCTGCGAGCGGAAGACGAGGAACGCGATCAGCAGCATGGCGGCGCCGAACGTCCCGCCGACGCCGAAGACGACGCTGCGCGCGACCGCGACGCCCGTGCGCGCCGTGTCGAAGAGGAAGAGCGAGCCGAGGAGGAACGCGACGAGCCCGCCGACGCCGAGCAGCCCGAACGTCGGCAGAAAGGCCTCCGCGACGAGCAACGCGATGCCGAGCGCGAGGAGTGCCAGGCCCGAGCCGGTGACGGGGAGGACGTGGAGGACGGTGAGCGCGAGGAGGAAGCAGATCGCACCGGCGACCCCCGGGAAGACGACGCCCGGGTGCGTGAACTCGATGTAGAGCCCGAGCATTCCCGCCGCCATGAGGATGTAGGCGATGTTCGGATCGGCGAGCACGTCGAGGAGCCGCTGTGCGAGCGTCATCTGGTACGTCGCGACGCGCAGCGGGCCGCCGGGGTCGCGGACCGCGGCCCCGAGGGCGAGCGTCCGCGTCTCGCCGCCGACCTCGACTTTGCGGCCGTCGGCCCGGCGGACCACCTCGTCGAGATCCTTCGCGACGAAGTCGACGACGTTCGTCCGCACCGCCTCCTCCGCGGTGATCGAGACGCTCTGCTGCACCGCCTTGACCGCCCATTCGGCGTTCCGGCCCCGTTGGCGCGCGATGCCCTCGATGAACGACGCCGTCGCGTTCTCGAGCTTCTCGCCGAGCGTGCCCTTGATGTCCTCGCCCTGCCCGCCGACCGGGTGGGCGGCCCCGATGCTCGTTCCCGGCGTCATGGCGGCGACGTGGGCGGCGAGCGTGATGAAGACGCCCGCCGAGCCCGCGCTCGCTCCCCGCGGCGCGACCCAGACGATCACCGGCAGCGGCGCGTCGAGCAGGTCCTTCACGATCGCCTTCATCGACGGCATGAGGCCGCCGGGCGTGTCGAGCTCGATCACGAGCGCCGCGGCGTCGTCGGCGCGGGCGCGCGCGATCGCGTCGTGTACGAAGTCGGCGACCGCGGGGTTGATCATGCCGTCGACGACGACGCGCGCGAGCAGCCGCTCCGCGGGCGCGGCCCGGGCGCCCGTCGCGAGCGCGAGCGCGGCGGCCGCGAGCGCGAGGCCCCTCATGCCGGCGCGCCGCCGATCCCGAGCGCGCGCATGACCTTCTGGATGTCCTCCCAGACGAGCCGCTTGTCGCCCGGATTGCGGAGCAGGTACGCGGGGTGGAACGTCGGCATCAGCCGGATGCCGTGGTAGTCGTACCACCGCCCGCGGAGCTGCGTGATCGGCGTTTTCGTCTGAAGCAGCGCCTGGGCGGCGAACTTGCCGAGCGCGACGATCACCTCGGGCCCGATCAGCTCGAGCTGCCGGAGGAGGAACGGCTCGCAGCTCGCGACCTCGTCGGGCTCCGGGTTGCGGTTGTCGGGCGGACGGCACTTGATGACGTTCGCGATGTAGACGTCGGCGCGCCGGAGCTTCATTCCCTTCTGGATGATCTCGGTGAGGAGCTGGCCGGCGCGCCCGACGAAGGGCTCGCCCTGCAGGTCCTCGTCCCGCCCGGGCGCCTCGCCCACGAAGACGAGCCGGGCGCGCGGATTCCCCACCCCGAAGACGAGGTGCGTCCGGTGCGGGGCGAGCTTGCAGCGGCGGCAGTCGCCGATCTCCCGGCGAAGCTCCTCCAGGGTGCGCGTCCGCACGAGGTCGCCGGCGAAGAGGTCGCCCGACGTGGGCCGGGCGGCGCTCGGGAGCGGCGCGGGCTCCTCCGGCGGCGCGGGGGTCGGCGTCGCGCGCGGCGCCGGCCGGGCCGAGGCCGCCACGGGGGCCGGCCGGCGGTCGGCCGGTGGGTAGCCGAGGACGCCGAGCTCCCGCTGATGCTCGACGTAGCTCCGCAGCACGTGCGCCACTTCGCCGATGGCGCCTTGAGAGGTCACGGTCCCCATTGTACGATTCGCCCCCGATGCTGCTCGCCGGGCTGCTGGCGCTCGTCGTGCTCGTCTGGCCGAGCGAGGCACACGCCTGGGGCCCCGTCACCCACCTGGTGCACGGATCGCAAGTTCTGGAAAGCCTTAACATCCTGGGACCGGCCCTTCAAGAAATCCTCGGCCAGAACCGCTTCGCATACCTCTACGGCTGCATCGCCGCCGACATCGTGCAGGCGAAGAAGTACACGCGCAGCCTCTACACGCACTGCCACTGCTGGCCGGTCGGGTGGCAGATCGTGGAAGCCGCGCGCGACGAGCGGGAGCAGGCCTTCGCGTACGGGTACCTCTCCCATCTCGCCGGCGACGTCTACTCGCACAACCACTTCGTCCCGGTGCAGCTCGTCGTGAGCTACCCCGCGCGCACCCTCCGCCACCTCTACTGGGAGGCACGCTTCGACGCCGCCCAGGAGCGCGACCGGTGGCGCCTCATCCGGGCCGTCTTCGAGCAGCGCTATCCCGACTGCGATCGGCTCGTCGAACGTGTCGTCGAGCGAACGCTCTTCTCGTTCCGGACCAACAAGCGCATCTTCAACTCCGTCATGGCCGTCCAGCGCCTCGACCAATGGCAGCACATGGTGCGCGGCCTGTCCGCCCGCTCGCGCTACGCGCTGCCCCCCTCCGAGATCGAGCGCTTCAACCGGATGTGCGTGCGGTCCATCCAGGACCTCCTGCGGCACGGCCGGCGCAGCGCGTGCCAGCACGCCGACCCGACGGGCCGCGAGGCGCTCGCCCGCGCGGAAGCGCTGCGACGGAAGCTGCGGGCCCTCAAGCGCCGCGGCCAGATGACCGATGCGATCGTGGCGGAGCTGCGTGCGCTGCGCGCGGCGGCGGCGTAGGGACGGCGCATCGTTGCTTGCCCGCCTCGGTTCCCTCGTCTATGAGCCCGATGTGCGTGCTTCGCACGCGGGCCCGAATCCTCGAATGAAGGAGAAGCGACTCATGCGAAGGACGGTCGGTCTCACCCTGCTCGGATGTCTCCTCTGCCTCGGCTGCAACGGTGCCACCAGCAAGGACGTCGAAGACTTGAAGAAGGGTCAGCAGGACATCCTCGGCAAGCTCGCGACGCTCGAGCAGAAGGTCGCGCAGGCACGTCCGTCGCCGGCCGCCGCCCCGGCGATGCCGGATCCGAACAAGGTCTACAACATCCCGATCGCGAACTCGCCGGTGCGCGGCCCGCAGAACGCCAAGGTGACGATCGTCGAATTCTCCGACTTCCAGTGCCCGTTCTGCGCGCAGGCGAAGCCGCTCGTCGACGAGGTCCTGAAGAAGTACCCGAACGACGTCAATTTCGTCTACAAGCAGTTCCCCCTGACGACGATCCATCCCTTCGCGCTCGGCGCCTCGAAGGCGGCACTCGCGGCCGGCAGGCAGGGGAAGTTCTGGGAGATGTACGACGCCCTGTTCGCGAACAACCGCGAGCTCGGTCAGGACAAGCTGAAGGAGTATGCGAAGCAGATCGGGCTCGACGTGGAGCGTTGGGAGAAGGACATGAACTCTCCCGAGATCCAGAAGGAGATCGACCAGGACACGCGGGCCGCGGCCGCCGCGGAGGTCCGGGGCACGCCGACCTTCTTCATCGGCGGCAAGCGCGTCATGAACCGCTCGATCGACGGGATGAGCCAGATGATCGAGGAGCAGCTGAAGGCGTCGAGCTAGGAGCGCGCCCGAGACCGCGTCACGGACGGGCTTCCTAGCGGACGCGCTTCAGGACGTGGCGGGCCGTCGACCGCGCGCGACGGCTCGCCACCCAGTCGAGAATCCGCGCGGCGACCTCCTCCTTCGGCATCGCGGGAAGCGGCTCGTGGCGGCCGTCGCGGTCGAGCAGGTGCACCGCGCTCTGGTCGGCGCCGAAGCCGAGGCCGGGCGCGCTCACCTCGTTCGCGACGATCAGGTCGCACCGCTTCGCGGCGAGCTTGCGGCGGCCCTCGGCGAGGAGGTCGTGCGTCTCGGCGGCGAAGCCGACGACGATCCGCGAGCCCTTCCGGCGTCCGAGTCCGGCGAGGATGTCGGGGTTCCGCTCGAGCTCGAGCGTGATCGTGGCCGGCCCCTTCTTCATCTTCCGGCTCCGCGGGCGCCGGGGCCGGTAGTCCGCGACGGCCGCGGTCATGACGACGACGCTCGCCGCCCCGAAGGCCGCCTCGACGGCACGCGCCATCTCGACCGCCGTCGTCACCGCGACGATCCGGACCCCCGGCGGCGGCGGAAGCGCCGTGGGCCCGGTGACGAGGGTGACCTCGGCGCCGCGACGCCGGGCGACGCGCGCGATTGCGTACCCCATCTTCCCGCTCGAGCGGTTCGAGAGGTAGCGCACGGGGTCGATGGGCTCCTGCGTCGGGCCGGCGGCGACCAGCACGTGCTCGCCGGCGAGGTCCTGCGGCGCGAGCGCGTGGAGGACCTCGTCGACGACGTCCGCCGGATCGGCGAGCCGTCCCGTCCCCTCGTACCCGCACGCGAGCGACCCGCTCGCGGGTCCGACGACGCGCGCGCCCCGAGCGACGAGCGTTGCGAGGTTCTCCTGCACGGCCGGATGCTCCCACATGTGCACGTTCATCGCAGGCGCGAGGACGAGCGGCGCTCGCGTCGCCAGGAGGATGGTCGTCAGCAGATCGTCGGCGATGCCGCGCGCGGCCTTGGCGAGCACGTTCGCCGTCGCGGGGGCGACGAGGACGACGTCGGCCCCGTCGGCGAGCGCGATGTGCCCGATCTCCGACTCCTGCGTGAGGTCGAAGGTGTCGGTCGCGACGGGGTGCCCGGAGAGCGTCTGGAGCGTGAGCGGCGTCACGAACTCGCGGGCGGCGGCCGTCATGACGACGCGAACCTGCGCGCCCGCGCCGACGAGGAGCCGCACGATCTCGCACGACTTGTAGCACGCGATCCCGCCGGTCACGCCGACGAGGGCGGTTCGTCCGTCGAGTCGCGTCACTTCGCCTCCACCTCGGCGGGGGGCGCGTTCTGCGAGACGAGTCCGCGGATCTCCCGCCACGAGAAGTCCTCCCGCGCGAGGAAGACACCCGCGGTCAGGATGTTCACGAGCATCTGCACGACCCAGGTGAGGAGCGAGTACCCGACGGCCATCTCCTTCGGCACGTGGAAGATCGTGTGCAGCGCGAGGACGCAGCCGTACTGCCACGTCCCGACGAATCCGGGCGCCTGGGGGAGGAAGACCGCCGCGGCGACGACCACCATCACCGCGAGCGAGGCGGCGACGAGGTGCGAGGCCGTCCAGGACGTGCCGATGTCGAGCGCCAGCATCCCGAAGAGGAAGGTGAGGACGATCACCCCCCAGAGATACGCGGAGTAGGCGAGCACGAGGAGGACGGTCCGGATGTCCGCGAGGGCGCCGAGCCCGTTCAGGAACGACGATCCGAGCGGCGTGAGGCCGCGCGCGAGCCGCGCGGGGAGCCAGCCGAGGATGCGGGCGATGAGCCGTTCGGCGAAGTCGCGGTTCCGCTGCATCGCGACGAGCAGGGCGAAGCCGAGGGTGGCGAGCGTCCCCAGCACCCAGGCGCCGTCGCGCAGCCCTGCCGGCATCCGGTACACGAGCGACAGCGCGAGGAAGCACACGATCACGAGCAGCATGTCGAACAGCCGCTCGAGCACCACGCTCGAGAGGGCGCCGGTCAGCCCGACGCCCGCGTGCCGGCCGAGGAGCGCCGGCCGCAGGATCTCGCCGAGCCGGAAGGGCAGCACCGAGCTCGCTCCGAACCCGATCGCGGTCGCCGACAGCGCCGGGTAGAGCGGCACGTCGCCGAGCGGCCGCAGGAGGACGCGCCACCGCTGGGCGCGGATGTAGACGGTGAGCACGCTCGCGACGAAGAGCGCCGCCACCCACCCGGCGCGCGCCCGGGCCATCGCGCGCCCGACGTCGCCCCACTCCGTCCCCCGCGTCGCGAGGTAGAGGCACCCGATCGAGACGGCGACGCCGACCGTCAAGCGGATCGCATTTCGCACGAGATCCCCAGGCTGACCGACCCTCGCATTATTCCCCGCCTTCGGTCGAGACGAAAGCACGCGGCGCGCCAAGACGGTGAGCCGCGGCGATGGCCACCGCGGCCGCACCCGCGGCGAGGAGCACCCAGGCCGTCCCCTGCCAGTCCGTGTCGAGCCGCAGGCCGAAGCCGAGCATCACGAGCAGGAACCCGAGCGGGCCGAGGGCGCTCACGGCCGTCCGTTCCCGTCGAGCTTCCGGACGGCGTGTCGGGCACGCTGCACGGCCGTCCAGGTCGAGAGCAGGGCCAGCAGGACGACCGCGGCGGCGAGGACGGCGTGCGTCGGGGTCCCGCGGAGCGCGCACGCGAGGTGCGCGACGAGGCCCGAGAGCCAGGCCCCGAAACCGAGGATCACGTACCGCTCCGGCCGCTGCACGCTCCCCTCCTGCATCGTGAGCCCGAGCCCCTCGGCCCGCGCGCGGGTGTAGCTCACCATGAGCGAGCCGAAGCACGCGACCGCCACGGCGGCGAGCACCCAGCTCCTGCGGAAGAAGGCCCCGAGCCCCAGGAAGGTCGCGAACTCGGCGTAGCGGTCGACGAGCGAATCGACGAGCGCCCCGTGCCGGCTGGCGGCGCCCGTCCGGCGCGCGACGCCGCCGTCCAGGACGTCGAGCGTGCCCGCCGCGATCACGAGCCAGCCGGCGAGGAAGACGGCGCCCGCGGCGAACGCGGCCCCCGCGAGCACGCTCACGCCGAGCTGCGCCCAGGTGAGGGCGTCGGGGTGGACGCCCCACGCGACCAGCGCGTCCTCGACCGGGCCGATCGCCTGCTTGTACCAGGCCCGCACGCGCGGGCCGAGCAGCGGGCCGCCCGGCGTCCCCGCCTCCACCGCCACCACGACCCGCTGCATGCTCCGCCAGCCGAGGACCACGGCGACGCCGATCACGACGGCCGCCGCCACCGCCGTGCCCGGCCGGCAGGCGGCCGGCACTCCTAGCGCTCGATCTCCCCGCGCAGGAAGCGCTCGACCTGCTCCTTGGCGAGGTCGTCGGCCAGCTGCCGCGGGGGATGCTTCATCAGATACGAAGCCACGCTGTTGAGCGGCCCGCCGACGCCGCGGTCACGCGCGACCCGGCAGCACCGGATCGCGTCGATGACGCAGCCCGCGGAGTTCGGGCTGTCCTCGACCGACAGCCGGAGCTCGAGCTCGATCGGCGCGTTGCCGAAGCCTCGCCCCTCCATCCGGAGGAAGCAGACCTTGTTGTCTCGCTGCCACGGCACGTAGTCGCTCGGGCCGATGTGGATCTGCGTGCGGGGAAGCGGCGACGGCAGCACGCTCTGGACGGCTTCGGTCTTCGAGCGCCGCTTCGAGCCGGTCCGCGCCCGGTTGAGCATGTTGAGGAAGTCCGTGTTCCCCCCCGTGTTCAGCTGATACGTGCGGTCGAGCACGACGCCGCGATCGTCGAAGAGCTTCGCGAGCACGCGGTGGAGGATCGTGGCCCCGAGCTGGGACTTCACGTCGTCCCCGATGATCGGGATGCCCCGGCGCGCGAACTCCGCGCTCCACTCGGGATCCGAGGCGACGAAGACGGGAATGCAGTTGATGAAGGCGACGCCTGCCTCCAGGCACGCCCGGGCGTAGTGCTCGGTCGCCTGCTGGCTGCCGACCGGAAGGTAGTTGACGAGGATCTCGGCGCCGCTCCGCCGGAGCACGTCGACCACGTCCACGGGCCGGCGGTCGGCGACGACGAACGACTCCTCGGGGGGGTAGTCGCGCATGTGCTCCGCGACGCCGTCGAGCACCGGGCCCATGTCGACGGTGACCGACGACCGGGGCAGCCTCGGGTGCAGCGTCCGGGTGTTGTTCGGGGGGGCGAGAGCCGCCACGTCGAGCGGCTGGCCCACCTTTCGCTCGTCGACGTCGAAGGCGCACACGACCTCGATGTCCGCCGGGCGGTAGCCGCAGAGGTCGTGGTGCATGAGGCCGACGTGCTGCGACTCCGCCTCGCGGTCCCCGGCGCGGTAGAACTCGATGCCCTGGAGCAGACTGCTCGCGCAGTTGCCGACCCCGACGATGCCGATCGCGATCTTGCCCATGAGCCATTCTCCGCGCCCGAGGTGCGTCAGCGCGCAGAGCGGCCCATATACTGAACGAGGCCCGAGCTGTAAATCGCCCGGAACCGCCGAGATCTACTTCTTCCGGAAGCGGGAGGGGAACCCGGCGGGGAAATCCTGATCGGGGTGGATACCCCGCGCCTTGGCGAGGAGCTGCTCCTCGGTCTCGGGGTCGTCCGGATTCGGGACGCAGCAGTCCACGGGGCAGACGGCCGCGCACTGCTCCTGGTCGAAGAACCCGACGCACTCCGTGCACTTCTCCGGCACGATGTAATACACGTCCTGCTGGAGCGGCGGGTGGCTCTGCCCGTTGTTCGACCACTCGCCGCCGCCCTCGTAGATCGCGGTGTTCGGGCACTCCGGCTCGCAGGCGCCGCAGTTGATGCACTCTTCGGTGATCATCGTCGACATCGTGGTCCCCTGGCTCCTCGCCGGCTTCCTCCGCGGTCCGGCGCTCGTCGACTAATACCGCCTGGAGCGGCGTAATGACAAACCGCACCGGGACGCGGTCTAGGTCGAGGCGCGGACCGCCGCACCGGTCGGGACGCCGACGCGGTCCACCTCCGCGAGCACGCGGGCCGCGAGCGTGCGGAAGAGGCGGCTCACGGGATGCGCCGGATCGGCGGCGACGAGCGGCCGGCCGGCGTCGCCCGCCCGCTGGACGGCGGGCACGAGGGGGATCTCCGCGAGGACCGGGATGCCGAACCGGCCCGCCAGCTCGGCGCCGCCCCCGCGTCCGAAGATGGGATCCTCGGTCCCACACTTCGGGCAGACGTACCCGCTCATGTTCTCGACCACGCCCAGGACGGGCGTATTCACCTGCCGGAACATGGCGATACCGCGCCCGACGTCGAGGAGCGCCACGTCCTGCGGGGTCGTCACGATCACCCCACCCGTGAGCCGGACCTGCTGGACGAGCGTCAGCTGCGCGTCGCCCGTCCCGGGCGGGAGATCGACGACCAGCACGTCGGTCTCGCCCCACTCGACGTCGCGGAGGAACTGCCGCACGATCCCCATGACGATCGGACCCCGCCAGATGACGGGCGACTGCTCGTCGAGGAAGAACCCCATCGACATGAGCTTCACGCCCTCGCGCTCGAGGGGGCGGATGCGCTTCGCCTGCGAGACCTGCGGCCGGGCGTCCGTCCCGAACATCACGTCGATGCTCGGCCCGTAGACGTCCGCGTCGAGGAGGCCCGTGCGCCGTCCTTCCGCCGCGAGGGCGCACGCGAGGTTCGCGGCGACGGTCGACTTGCCGACCCCGCCCTTCGCGCTCGCGACGGCGATCACGTGCCGCACGCCGGGGAGCGAGCTGCGCCCCGCGAACGGGTCCTTGCCGCGGCCCGCCTCGGCACCCGCGATCTCGAGCGCGATGCGCTCGACGCCAGGCACCCGCGCGAGCGCGGCTTCGATCGAGCGGACGAGCTGTTCGCGCACCTCGGGCTTGTCGGTGCCCGGACGGAGCGGAATGCGAACGACGCCGCCTTCGACCGTGATGTCGCCCACCATGCCGAGCGTCACGATGTCGCGCTTGAAGTTCGGGAAGAGGACGCTGCGCAGAGCGTCACGCACCCGCTCCGACGTGAGCGGCGCCACCCGGCAACAGTAACGACGTGGTGCCCGAAAGGCAACGCGGTGCCGGCGCGTGACGCGTCCTTGACATTGCGGGCCCGTTCTCGTTCACTCGGCTCGCCGGTCGTGAAGAACCTCGCGCGCACGCCTCTGCCGGTCACTCTTCCTCCCGTCCCGTCGCCGCTCGAGGACGACCTCGAGCGCGTCGAGGTGCGGCTCGCGCAGGAGCTCGTGTCGCGCGAGCGACATCTCACGACGGTCGCGTCCCATCTCGTCGGCGCCGGCGGGAAGCGCATCCGGCCGATGGTCGTGCTGCTCGGCTTCCATGCAACCGCCCCCCACGGGGCGCGGCGGCGGCACGCCGATGCGATCGAAGCGGCCGTCGCGCTCGAGCTGATCCATTCCGCGACGCTCCTGCACGACGACATCATCGACGGCAGCGAGACACGGCGCGGCCGACCGTCCGCCCTCCGGATGTTCGGCGCGGCGGATACGCTCGTCGCCGGCGACTTCCTCTTCAGCCGCGCGTTCGCCCTCTGCGCACGCTTCGAGGCGGAGGTGATCCGCTGGGCGGCCGAGGCGTGCATCGCGCTCACCGAGGGCGAGATCATGCAGAGCCGGTTTCGTCACAACCCGGCCGTCACCCTCGCCGACTACGACCAGATCATCGAGCGAAAGACCGCGTCGCTCTTCGCGGCCGGCGCGCGGACCGCCGCGCACCTCGCCGGGGCGCCACCGGCGCTCGTCGAGGCCATGGCGACCTGCGGCCGTCACGTCGGACTCGCGTTCCAGATGAGCGACGACCTGCTGGACGTCGCCGGCCATCCGAGCGAGATGGGGAAGCCGCGCGGCATCGACCTCCGCGACGGCAACCCGTCCCTCCCCATCGTCCTGGCGCTCGGCGACGCCGAGCTGGCGCGCCTGTTCGCCAAGTTGGGTCCGACGGCGGCCGACGTCGACGCCGGGCTCGCCCGCATCCGGCGGAGCGGCGTGCTCGCCGCCGTCGCCGCGCGCGCCAGCGAGCATGCCGCGACCGCCGCGGCCGCTCTCGCGCGCCTCCCGGAATCGCCCTACCGCGCCGCCCTGGAAGCGCTCACGCAGGGGCTCGCGGATCGCGCCCGCTGACGCCGGCGAAGAGGGGCCCGGGCGCGAGCCGCGCCGCGAGCCCGGCTGCAGTCGCGCGCCAGCCGAGGCGGGCGACGTCGACGGAGGCGGCGCGGCCCTCGGGGCTCGCGAGCCACGCCGTGACGATGCGCACCTCGTCGAGCGCCTCCCGTTCGACGACGAGCGGCGGCGCGGGCGCGAGCGCGCGCGCCGCGCCGGCGAGCGCGCCCGCGAGATCGGCCGGGTGCCGGACCGCGAACGCCGCGCGGAGCCGGCCGGCCGCGCACGCGACGAGGCGGTGCCCCGGCGCGCCGGCCGCCGGCACGAGCGCGACGACCGCCCGCGCGCACTGCGCGCGCTGGAGCGCCGCGAGGGCGCCGGCCACCGCCGCGGGCAGCGGCGCGGGCGGCGTCGTCGCCCGCGCGCCCGCCGCGCGCGCCGTCGGCACGTCGACGCCGCCGAGCGCCGCGAAGGCGCGCACGAGCTGGCGCCCGTAGTCGCCGGGCGACACGCGCCCGCGGCACGGCGCGCGGCACTGCCCGAGATCGTGCCGCAGGCACGCGCGGGCGCCGGGATCGGGTGCGAGCGTCCCGGGACAGGTGCGAAGCCCGAGGGCGTCCGCGAGCGCCGCGACCGCACCGGCGAGCCGGCGGCCGCCCGGGAACGGCCCGAGGTACCGCCAGGGGCCGTCGGCCGGGGCGCGCGTCACGTCGAGGCGCGGGAACGGATCGCGGAGGTCGACGCGCACCCAGGCGTAGCCCCCGACGTGCTTCAGTCGTCGGTTGAAGTGCGGCCGCTCCCGCCGGATGGCATGCGCCTCGGCCACGAACGCCTCGAGCGGCGAGCCGCACGTCGTCCACTCGACGGTCGCGGCGAGCCGCGCGATGCGCCCGGCCTTGCTCGCACGCGGGTGCCCCGGCGCGAAGTACGAGCGCACGCGACGGGCGAGGTCGCCGCTCGCGCCGACGTACAGCAGCGCCCCGGCCGCGTCGCGGAACGCGTACACGCCGGCGGTCGCGGGCGGTCCCGCGAGCCCGGCCGCGCACGCACGCACCGCCACCACTCGCTCCCCCTCCACCACGGCTCCATCTACCGACCCGCGACGCGCGCCGCAACGCCACAGGTGATTTGACTTCGCTCCGGGGGGAACCGAAGATGCGCTCGTGCCGCGTGACGGTTACGGGCGTGAGATCGACTACCTGCGCATCTCGCTGACGGATCACTGCAACCTCCGCTGCGTCTACTGCATGCCGCTCGAAGGGCTGCGATTCCTCCCTGCCCCTTCGCTCTTGTCCGCCGTCGAGATCGAGACCGTCGTGCGCGCCGCCGTCGCCGTCGGCTTCCGGAAATTCCGCCTGACGGGCGGCGAGCCGACGCTGCGCGCGGACCTCCTCGACGTCGTGCGGCGGATCGCGGGGGTCCCCGGCGTCGAGGACCTCGCGATGACGACGAACGGCGTCCTCCTGCCGCGTCTCGCCGCCCCCCTCGCGGCCGCGGGGCTTCGTCGAGTGAACGTCCACCTCGACAGCCTCGACCCGGACCGCGTGGCCCGCGTCATGCGCTGGGGCCGGCTCGACGAGATCTGGGCCGGGATCGAGGCCGCGGAGGCCGCCGGGCTCGGCCCGCTCAAGCTGAACGCCGTCGTGACGCGCGGCTTCAACGAGGACGACGTCGTCGCCCTCGCGGCCCTGACGCGCGAGCGCGACTGGCACGTGCGGTTCATCGAGACGATGCCGCTCGGCGGCGGCGCCGTCGCCGCGCTCGCGCGCACGCACCTCGTGCCGAGCGCGGAGAGCCGCGCGCGGATCGAGGCCGCGCTCGGTCCGCTGACACCCCTCCCCGAGTCGCGCCCGGGCGACGAGTCGCGGAACTTCCGCCTTCCCGCGGCGCGCGGCGTCGTCGGCTTCATCAGCCCCGTGACGGATCCGTACTGCGGCACGTGCAACCGGATGCGGCTCACCGCGGACGGCCGGTTCCACCTCTGCCTCCTGAACGACGACGAGCTCGACGTGCGAGCCGTGCTGCGCGGCGGCGGCGGCCTCGCCGACGTCGCGGCCGTGCTGCTGCGCGCGGTGCGGCACAAGCCCACGGGCCACCGGCTCGATCTCGGCCGCTCCGCCGAGGAGCGCGGAATGTTCCAGATCGGCGGGTGACGGCCCCCGCGGACATCGCCGGCCTCGACGAGGCGGCGCGCCGGCTCGGGCGGGCCGTGCTCGGCCCCCGGGAGATCGCCGCAGCCCTCGGGTTCGACCCGCTCGCGGTGCTAACGCCCGCGGAGAGGAGGGCCGTGGCGCGCGTCCCGTTCTCGCCCGCCGACCTCGAGCGGGCGCACGCGAACGGCGAGATGCTCGTGCTCCGCATCCCCCGCGACCCGGCGGGGCCGCTCACGCTCCTGCGCCTGGGCGCACACGCCGGCAGCCTCGATCCGCACGCGCGCACCGGGACCGGGTATCTGCTGCGCCCCGAGTGGACGATCGACGAGCAGCCGTTCGCGTCGCTCGACACGTGTGCCGCCGGCTGGTGGCTCGTCCGGCGCGAGCCGGAGCCCGCGACGCTCAACCGCACTTACCTCGCGCAGGAGGCCGTGCTCGGCGCCGCGGATCCCGATCGGCCACGTCGACGGAGCGCCGTCGAGATCGCGTTCGACACGCTCTGCTGGCAGCGGGCGCACGGCGAGCGCCTCCTCGCGGCCGCCTGGGACTGGTCACGCAGCCTGACGACCGACCAGGGCTACGCCGCGCTCGGCGAGTTCGGCTCCGACGGACTGCGGATCGTCGCCTACTCCCGCGCCGTCCGCTTCGGCACGCTCGGCGTCTGCCCCCAGCGCTAGGCGCGCCGCGCGCGAGCCCCGGCCGGGCCCCCGGGAAGGGAGGCCGACCGCGCGAGCGGTCGTTGTGGCCGACGGGGTCCGGGGGCATCGGAGGCGCGCAGCGCGCGCCGCGCGCGAGCACCGGACGGGCCCCACGAAATGTTGGTTGCCGCCCCCCGATCCGCTTGGTAGGAAGCGCGCGCGATGTACTTCGTCACCACGAAGCGCGCCGGCTACGCGCTCTTCTGTCTCACGCCGAGCGAACGGTTCGCGGTGGGCGTGACCGACGATCAGAAGCGCGTCCACGTGCTCGCCCGCGTCGAAGCCGAGTGGCGTGTCACGCACGACTGGCCCGTCGAAGAGCGGTCGCACACCGAGGTCATGACCCGCCTCGGCCGCGTGGAGGAGCCGTCGTCCCTCGACGAGCTCGTTCGGATCGCGCTCGGGGCCTGACGTGACCGGCGCGCTCGACGGGCTCCGGGTCATCGAGGTCGGCGACCTCACCAGTGCCGCGTACGCGACGAAGCTGCTCGCCGACCTCGGCGCCGACGTGGTCAAGATCGAGCGGCCGAAGACGGGCGACGCCGCGCGGCGGCGCGGGCCCTTTCCGGGCGGCGTGCCGCATCCCGAGCAGAGCGGGCTCTTCCTCTACCTCAACGCGAACAAGCGCGGCATCACGCTCGACCTCACGCGGCCGCGGGGGCGAGACGTCTTCGCCCGCCTCGTGGAGCGCGCCGACCTCCTCGTCCACGAGGTGCACCCGACGGACATGCCGGCCCACGGGCTCGACTGGGAGCGCCTCTCGCGTCTGAACCCCCGGCTCGTGATGACCTCGATCGCGCCGTTCGGCCTCACGGGGCCGCACGCCGGCTACCGCGCGACCGACGTCGTCAGCTGGAGCGCCGGCGGCGTGGCGACCTTGAACGGCCTGCCGTCGGAGCCCGACCTCCCGCCGCTCAAGGCCTTCGGCGACCAGTCGGGCTTCCAGGCGGCGCTCTGCGCGGCCATCGGCTCGCTCGGCGCGCTCTTCGCGCGCCTCACGCGCGGCACGGGCGAGCACGTCGAGGTGTCGACGCAGGAGGCGGTCGCCGCGATCCTCGAGCTCACCTTTCCGTTCTGGCCGTACTGCGGCCTCGTCGCGTCGCGCCTCGGCGCGAAGCCGATCCAACCGCTCTGCTTCATGGAGTGCCGGGACGGCTGGATCTTCCTCTGCTGCGTCGAGGAGCATCAGTGGACGGCGTTCGTCGACATGATGGGCAACCCGGAATGGGCCGGGATGGAGCTGTTCGAGAACCGGCTCGCGCGGGGCGTGAATTTCGACGCGCTGGCGGTGTTCCTCCAGGACTGGTGTCGCGAGCAGTCGGTGCACGCGCTCTACGAGGAGGCGCAGCGGCGTCGCGTTCCCTTCGCCCCCGTGTCCACGATGGGGGACCTGCTCGCGTCGCCACACCTGAAGGCGCGCGGCTTCTTCGCGACCATCGCACACCCCGTCGGCGGCGCGGTTACGATGCCGGGCGCACCGTACCGGCTCTCGGCGACGCCGTGGGCGCTCCGCCGCCCCGCACCGTGCCTCGGGCAGCACACCGTCGAGGTGCTCGCCGAGATCGGCCTCGACGCCCGCCGGCTCGCCGCCGAGGGAATCGTGTGAGATGACGCCCCGCGCGCCGCTCGCCGGGATCCGCGTCGCGGACTTCACCTGGGTGTGGGCGGGGCCGTTCTGCACACTCCAGCTCGCCCATCTCGGCGCCGAGGTGATCCGCGTCGAGAC
>DASRHG010000176.1:0-5441 GCA_035650655.1 Binatia bacterium
CCGATGAAGTAGAAGCGCGTGTAGTCGCCGAGTGGCCGGTCGAGGCCGACGGAGCGGCCGAGGAGCCACCACTTGTAGGCGCTCAGCTGCTGACCGACGAGGTAGAGCGCGAACGCGAGCGCGAACGGCCCCGCCTCGACGTGGGTGAGCGCGCGTGCCAGGTCCCCCGTGTCGACGTCGACGGCGATGTAGACGACGATGCCGACGGTGACGGCGGCGCGCACGAGCCACCGGACGGCACGGCGGCCCGGAATGAGATGCCGAAGCATCCGGCTGATTCTCGCGATTGCCGAGGGTTTTGCAATCGCACGCGTTTACCTTGACCTCGCCGCCGCCCCGGTTTAAGGCCGCGCATGCCCTCGGAGCAGGCGGATCTCATCGTCGTCGGCGCGAGCGTCGGCGGCCTCGTCGCCGCCGTCTCGGCGGCCGACCGCGGCTGCCGCGCCATCGTCGTCGAGCGCACGAAGGAGCTCGGCGGCGGCGCGGCGGCGGAGTCCGAGGTGATCGCGGCCGCGGGCAGCCGCTTCCAGGCCGCCGCCGGCATCGAGGACGCGCCCGATCGGCTCGCCGCCGACGTCCTCGCCGCAACCCGCCACCACGTCGACCCGGCGCTCGTCGCGGCGCTCGCCGAGCAGGGCGGAGCCCTCGTCGCGTGGCTCGCCGACCGCTGCGGCGTCGCCGTGGAGCTCGTCACCGCGCACTTGGGGCCAGGGCACTCCGCCCCCCGCCTGCACCTCCCTGGCGAGCGCGGCGGCGCGAGCCTGATCGCCGATCTCGGCCGCGCGGCGACGCGCCGGTCGCGCGTGAGCCTGCGCACCGGGACCGTCGCCGACCACCTCGTCCGGGACGAGGCGGGGAGCGTGCGCGGCGTCCAGGTGCGGGCGGAGCGCCGGGGCATCGCGATGGACCTCCTCGGCGACGTGCTGCTCGCCTGCGGGGGGTTCGTCGGCGACGAGACGCGCATGGCCGAGCATTGCCCCGCCGTGGGGCGGCTCCCGTACCGCGGGACGACGGCCGCGGCCGGCGACGCGATCCGGCTCGCCGCGGACGTCGGGGCGCAGACGGCGCACCTCGCCGCGTGCCGCGTCGCGCCGCTCCTGGCGATGCCCGGCGACCTCGCGATCACGGCCCCGGTCGTCGAGCTGGGCGCGATCCTCGTGAACCAGACGGGCCGGCGCTTCACCGACGAGACGGCGGAGAGCCTCCCGCTCGCGCAGGCGATCCTGGCGCAGCCCGGACACGTCGCCTATCTATTGTTCGACGAGCGAATCGCGACGGCCGCGCGCGCGGCGGATCCGTTCTTCGCCCGCGTCGTCCTGCCGCGCACCGGGCGGCGCGCGCTCACGCTGAAGGACCTCGCGCGGCAGTTCGAGCTGCCGCTCGAGGCGCTGACGCTCACGCTCGACACCTACAACGCCAACGTCGCGCTCGGCGGCGATCCGTTCGGGCGCGACACGGGCGGGGGGGAGATCGGCCCGCCGTTCCACGCGATCCGTGTCACCTCCGCCCGCTGGCGGACGCTCGGCGGGCTCGCCGTCGACACGGCGGCGCGCGTCCTCGGCGCCGACGGGCAGCCGATCGCGGGCCTCTACGCGACTGGGGGCGCGGCCGTCGGGCTCGGCGGCGAGGGCACGGAAGGCGGCCTCCCCGGCCTCGACGCGCTCGCTGCGCTCGGGCTCGCGCGCCTGGCCGCCCTCGATGTCGTCGCGCGCGCGTCGGCGCGCGCCGACGACGCCGGCTGACGGTCGGCCTCCTACGCCCGGGCTAGCGTCGGGCTAGCGTCGTGGTGGAGGTCGTCGAGCTCGTCGTCGGCGAGGTCGTGGTTGACGACGTCGTGGTCGAGGATGTCGTGGTCGTTGTGTCTCCGCACGTACAGGTGCCGGCGGATAGCTGGCAGACGGATCCCTCGCCGCACGGCCCCGAGCGGCCCGGCCGCGCCCGACTCCGGCGCGGGCGCTTGCGCCGCTCGAGCGCACACCGGTGCTCGAGGTCCTGCACGCGCCGCGCTTCGTGGAACTCGCCCCGGCGCAGGTCTACGCGCATCTGCTCGACGAGGGGCGCTACCTCTGCTCGCCCCGGACGATGTACCGGCTGCTTGCCGCGGCCGACGAGGTGCGCGAGCGGCGAAATCAGCTGGAAGTGCTGCTCCTGGAAGTCATCGTGATCGCGGACGGTCCGGCCCGGCCGGAAGTTACGCCGGAAGTCCTTCACTCCGCTCTCGACCTTCCCCTTCGTCTGCGCGCGATAGGGCCGGCAGAGCCGCGGCTCGAAGCCCCAATACTCGGCGAACGCCTTGCAGGTCGCAGTCCAGACGCCCTTCCCGTCCTCGCCACCGCCGGGGGCGCAGACGGGCCGGGGCGATCGTCCAGAGGCTCGCGCGTGTGTCCGCCGAAGTGCTCGAAGGCCGCCTCATGCGCATCGAGGAACGGGGCGAGCCGCTCGTCGGCGCAGGCGCGGTAGAAGCCGCGGCGGCTCAAGCCGAGGGGCAGCACGAAGACGTGGACTTCGACGGGCTGCGCGCCGAAGTACACGCGGGCTGGCCCCCAGTCGAGCTGACTCTGCGCGCCGGGCGGCGTCTCGAAGCGCCGCTCCGTCAGGTCGACCGCCTCCGCGGCGCGGAGCGGGCGCACGAAGCGCTTCACCGTCTCGTCGCTCCCGGCGTAGCGGTGGTGCCGCCGGAGCTCCTGGAGAGAATCCGGGCCGAGTACCGGACGCGCAGCGCGCGCTGGCGCAGGAAGTCGGCGTGCGTGGCGAGCAACGTGTCCGTCCGCTCCGCCGACGTAGTCGCGGACCGCCGCCTCCATTCGTCCGGAGGTTGGCGGAGGCCATCCCGGCGCGAGTCCGGCGCAAAGGCACGCACCCTGGTGCGAGTCGCATGAGCGAGCCGTTCCCGGCGGTGGAGGGATCGGTGGAGCCGCTCGCGGGATCGCGCGCGCGCTCGAAGCGGGCGAGGGCGGTCGGGACGGTGCCGCCGATGTCGACGCACTGGCCGGTCCCGCCCAGGTGGACGCTGCGCCACCAGCCCGGACGTAGCGCTCGAGCTGGTCCACCGGGTAGAGGCCACCGCGCTCGAAGAGGCTCTCCGCGAGGCGGAGGGCCATCGAGGTGTCATGGCTGCGGGTCCGCGGCGCTCGCCGGATACCCAGAAAGGGAGGCTTTTTCTTGCCTCGATCGTCCGCCGGTTGATATCCACCGCCTCGCTGCGCGATGCGCGGGCCGGTGACAGACCCCCGTTCGCTTCCCACCCGCGCTCCCGAGGTCGGCGAGCTGGTCGAGGTCCGCTCGCGTCGCTGGCTCGTGGAGGAGGTCGTGCCCGGAGCGAGCGGGTCTCCCCTCGTCCGCCTCGCCTGCGCCGACGACGACGCGCCAGGACAGTCGCTCGACGTCTTCTGGGACTACGAGATCGACCGCCGCATCATCGAGGACGAGGGCTGGGGAACCCTGGCGGCGCGCGGGTTCGATCCGCCCCGGCGCTTCGCGGCCTACGTCCACACGCTCCGCTGGAGCTGCGTCACGGCGACCGATCCGAACCTCTTCCAGGCCCCCTTCCGGGCGGGCATCAAGATCGACGCCTATCAGATGGAGCCCCTCCGGAAGGCGCTCCGCCTGCCGCGCGTCAATCTCTTCATCGCGGACGACACCGGCCTCGGAAAGACGATCGAGGCGGGCCTCATCGCTCGCGAGCTGCTCCTCCGCCGGAAGGCGAAGGCGATCGTCGTCGCCGCGCCGCCCTCGGTGCTCGAGCAGTGGAAGGCCGAGCTGGAGGAGCGCTTCGGGCTCGTCTTCGAGATCCTCGACCGCGCCTACGTCGCGCGGGTGCGCCGCGAGCGCGGCTTCGGCGTGAACCCGTGGCGCACGCACAGCCGCTTCCTCGTCTCGCACCACCTCCTCATCGACCCGGCGTACGCGGATCCGCTGCGCGAGTGGCTCGGGCCGCTCCTCCCGGCGAGCCTCCTCATCCTCGACGAGGCGCACCACGCCGCGCCGGCGAGCGGCGCGCGCTACGGCATCGAGACGAAGCTCACGCGGGCGATCCGCGACCTCGCCGACCGCTTCGAGCACCGGCTCTTCCTCTCCGCGACGCCGCACAACGGCCACTCGAACAGCTTCTCGACCCTCTTGGAGCTGCTCGACCCGTACCGCTTCACCCGCGGCGTCCCGGTCCGGAAGCGGGCGCTCGAGGACGTCATGGTGCGGCGCCTCAAGGAGGACATCCGCACCGTCCAAGGCGGCTTCCCGAGACGCGACGTCGTCCGCGTCGTCATCGACGGGCTCCCCGAGGAGGCGCCCGAGCTGGTGCTGTCGCGCCTCCTCGACGAGTACCGAACGGTGCGCGAGGAGCGCTTCGCAGCGAGCTCGCGGCGCGCGCAGGCCGCCGCCGGGCTCCTCGTCGTCGGCCTCCAGCAGCGGCTCCTCTCGTCGGTCGAGGCCTTCGCGCGGAGCCTCGCGGTGCACCGAAAGACCGTCGCGAAGCAGTGGGGAGGGCCGACGCGCGAGCCCGCGCTCGTCACGGCCCCGCCGGGTGCCGACGACGAGCGCGCCGATCTGAGCCCCGAGGAGGCGGACGCCGAGGACGCGGCCGAGGTCGCCGGCGCGACCGCGGCGGCGGAGGCGGAGGCCCCCGCGGGCGCGGCGGCCGCCGCGCTCGCGCGCCGCGAGCGCGCGCTCCTCGACCGCATGGAGGCGATCGCCGAGCAGGCGAGGCACGTCCCCGACGCCAAGATCCGCCGCCTCGTCGACTGGCTGCGCGAGCACTGCTGCCCCGGGCTCCCGCCCCTGGGCGGCGTGGTCGCCGGACCGCCGCCCCGGTGGAACGACCGGCGGGTCATCGTCTTCACCGAGAACCGTGAGGGCACGAAACGGTACCTGAAGACCGTCCTCGAGGCGGCGATCGAAGGGACCGACCGTGCCGACGAGCGGATCGCGGTCATCGACGGGCTCACGAGCGGGGCGCGGCGGAAGGAGATCCAGCGCCGCTTCAACACGGATCCCGCGAAGGACCCGCTCCGGATCCTTCTCGCCACCGACGCCGCCCGCGAGGGCCTCAACTTCCAGGCGCACTGCGCGGACCTCTTCCATTACGATCTTCCGTGGAACCCCGGCCGGATCGAGCAGCGGAACGGCCGCATCGACCGGAAGCTCCAGCCGGCCCCCGAGGTCCGCTGCCACTACTTCGTGCTGCCCCAGCGGGCCGAGGACCGCGTGCTCGAAGTCCTCGTCCGCAAGACCGAGACGATCAAGCGCGAGCTCGGAAGCCTCTCGAAGGTGATCGACGACGACATCGAGCGGCGGCTGTCGCACGGCATCCGCCACCGCGACGCGGCCAACCTCGCCGCGACGATCGAAGGAGCTGAACTTGACGCCGCCCGCCTGGCGGCGACCGAGGCCGATCTCGAGTCGGCGCGGGAGCGTCAGGATGAACTGAAGGCGCAGATCGAACG
>DASRHG010000177.1:0-23645 GCA_035650655.1 Binatia bacterium
ATGCGCGACCCCCTCATCACATTTGCCGGGACCTGTCCATCATCCGACGCAGCGCGGCGTTCAGCGCGCGGCGGCGGCCGCGCGACGATTCTCGCCCTCGACCTCGAAGCCGAGCGCGTGGATCATCGCGAGCGCCTCGTCGCGCCGTTGTCCGGGCGTCGTGAGATAGCCCTCCATGAAGAGCGAGTTCGCCGCGAAGAGCGCGAGGCCCTGCGCCGCACCGAGGCAGCGCTCGCGGCCGCCCGCGGCGCGGATCTCGGCCCGCGGGTTCGTCAGGCGGAAGAGCGCGAGCGCGCGGAGGCAGTCGCCGGGCGCGGGCGGGGTGCGATCGCCGAGCGGCGTCCCGTCGATCGGATGGAGGAAGTTGACGGGCAGCGACTCGACCTCGAGCGCGCGAAGCGCTCCCGCCACGTCGACGAGGTCCTCCGGCGTCTCGCCCATGCCGACGATGACGCCGGAGCACGTCGCGAGCCCGGCGCGCGCCGACGCCGCGACCGTCGACACGCGGTCGTCGTAGGTGTGCGTCGTGCAGATCGACGGATAGAAGCGGCGGCTCGTGTTGAGGTTGTGGTTCACGTAGTCGACGCCCGCCTCCGCGAGCCGCCGCGCCTCCGCCTCGCCGAGGATGCCGGCGGAGACGCAGAGCTCGAGGCTCGGCAGCTCGGCGCGAATGGCGCGCGCCGCGCGCGCGAAGTGCTCGACGTCGGCGGCGCTCGGCCCGCGCGCGCTGACGACCATGCAGTAGCGGCGCGCCCCGCCGGCGGCCGCCCGGCGGGCGGCGTCGACCAGCTCGGCGACCGGCCGGAGGCGATAGCGGGGGATCTCGGCCGTCGACACGGCCGACTGCGAGCAGTAGCCGCAGTCCTCGGGACAGAGCCCGCTGCGCGCGTTTTGGAGCACGCACAGCTTGACGGCGCGCCCGAAGTGCCGGCTCCGCGGCGCGAAGGCGGCCCACAGGACCTCGGCGAGCGCGGCGTCCGGACTGCGGAGCACGGCGAGGCCCTCCTCCGGCGTGAGCGGGCGGTCGGCGAGCGCGGCTTCGGCGAGCGGGCGGAACGCGCCGGCGCGGGCGAGGGCGGCCGTCGGGTCGTCGGGCATGACGGCCCGCTCCTACCCGCCTCCGCCGACTTGCGCAAGCACGATCGGCATGCGTATTTCATACACGAAGGAGTCCCGATGGAATCCGCCACCGCCCCCGCCCTCGAAGCGCTCTTCGCGCCGCTCGGCAACCCGGCGTATACGCCCGCCCGCTGCGCCGCGATCGCCGACACGGTCGCCGAGATCGCGGCGCTCAAGCGGCAGCGGAACGCCGTCGTCCTCGCGCACAACTACCAGCGTCCGGAGCTCTTCCAGGTGGCCGACTTCGTCGGCGACTCGCTCGAGCTCGCCCGCCAGGCGACGCGGGTCGACGCCGACGTGATCGTCTTCTGCGGCGTGCACTTCATGGCCGAGACGGCGAAGATCCTGAACCCGTCGCGCCGCGTGATCCTCCCCGACCTCCGCGCCGGCTGCTCGCTCGCCGACAGCGTGACCGCCGAGGACCTCGCCGAGCGCAAGGCCGAGCTCCGCCGCGCCTGGCCCGACCTCGCGGTCGTGGGCTACGTGAACACGACGGCGGACGTGAAGGCCGAGTGCGACGCGTGCTGCACGTCGTCGAACGCGGTGCGCGTCGTCGAGGCGCTTCCGAGCGAGCACATCCTCTTCGTGCCCGACCGCAACCTCGCCGCCTGGGTCCAGTCGAAGACGCGGAAGCACGTCATCGCGTGGGACGGCAACTGCTACGTGCACCATCAGATCACCGCCGAGCAGATCGGCACGGTCCGCCGCGCGCTGCCGCACGTCCGCGTCCTCGCGCACCCGGAATGCCGGTCGGACGTCCTCGCGCTCGCGGACGCCGTGCTCTCGACGAGCGGCATGGTGACGTACGCGAAGGAGAGCCCGGAGCGGGAGTTCCTCGTCGTGACGGAGTGCGGGCTCTCGGACCGGCTTCTCCTCGAGGTCCCGGGGAAGAAGTTCTACAAGAGCTGCAAGCTCTGCCACTACATGAAGATGATCACGCTCGAGGGCGCCCGCGACGCGCTCCGCGCCCTCGCGCCGGAGATCACGATCGCCGAGGACGTCCGGCGGCGGGCCGCCACGGCGCTCGAGCGGATGCTCGAGCTCGGCGGGTGAGCGCGGCCGCGGCGGCGGCGCCCGCGGTCGCGGTCGACGTCGCCGTCTTCACCGTCCGCGACGGCGCCCTGCACGTCCTCCTCGTGCGCCTCCGCCGCGGGGCGCTCGCCGGCCGGTGGGCCCTGCCCGGCGGGCGCGTCCGTGCGGACGAGTCGCTCGACGAGGCCGCGGCGCGCGAGCTCGCGGAGGCGACGGGCCTCCGCGACGTGTACCTCGAGCAGCTCTACAGCTTCGGGAGTCCGCACCGCGACCCGTACGGGCGCGTCGTGTCGGTCGCCTACGTGGCGCTCATCGCGCACGGGGGCCGCTTCGCGGCCGACGAGGAGGGCGTGACCGCCGACGGGCGCTACGCGGGCGTCGCCTGGCGCTCGGTCGGCGCGCTCCCGCCGCTCGCCTACGACCACGACTCCGTGGTGGCGACCGCGCTCGCGCGGCTCCGCGCGAAGCTCTCCTACACGAACCTCGTCTACACCCTCCTCCCCGCCGCCTTCACCCTGAGCGAGCTCCAGACGATGTACGAGGCCGTCCTCGGTCGCGCGCTCGACCGGCGGAACTTCCGGAAGAAGATCCTCGGGCTCGGCCTCCTCCGGCCGCTCCACCGCGTCCGCCGGGGACGGCACCGTCCCGCGGCCCTCTACGCGTTCCGACACCGGCGCCCGATGATCGTGGAGATCCTGTAGATGGCGGCGCGGACGCTCGCCGCCCTCGCGCTCCTCGTCGCCGCGGCGGGCGCGGGCGCCACGGAGACGAAGACGAGCTTCAGCGTCGACTACATCGTGCGCATCTCGCCGCGCGACCCGACGCACGCGCACGTGCGCTGGCTCTGCGCGGGCATCGACGAGATCGCCTCCTTCCGGCTCGTCTTCCGGGACGATCGCGCCCGGGACGTGAGCGGGTCCGGCCGGCTCGCGTGGCGCGGACGGACGCTCGACTGGACCCCGGGAGGCCCCTACGCCCACCTCCGCTACACGATCGCGATCGACCATCCACGTCCGCCGGGACCGCGGCTCGACAGCCACGCCGCGCGCGACTGGATCGCGACGCGGGCGCTCCACCTCTTCCCCGAGATCAACGTCACCTTCCGCAGCGGCGCGGAGCACGCCCGCGGGCGGGCGCGTCTCCTCCTCCGGCTGCCGCGCGGCTGGCGCGCCGCCGCCGCGGCGCCCCCCCTCGACCGCGACACGTTCGTGGTCGACGAGCCCGGGAAGCGCTTCGCCCGCCCGCGTGGCTGGTTCCTCCTCGGCCACATCGCGCGCCACCACCGGACGATCGGCGGCATCGCGGTGACGGTCGCGACGGCGCCCAGCTCGGGCCTCGACGTCGAGCGGCTCTTCGCGCTCTACGACCACGCGATCCCGCTCCTCGCCGGCCTCCTCGGCCCGCCGCCCGCGCGCCTTCTCGTCGTGAGCGCGCCGGATCCCATGTGGCACGGCGGCCTCTCGGGCGAAGACTCGTTCTTCGTGAACTCGCGCATTCCGATCCGGTCGAAGGACCGGACGAGCTCGTACCTGCACGAGCTCTTCCACGTCTGGCAGCCCTTCCGGCCCGGCCCCGACGCGCACTGGGTCGCCGAGGGGCTCGCGGAGTTCTACTCGCTCGCCCTCCAGCACCGCGCCGGGCGGCTCTCCGACCGCGGCTACGCGCGCGGCCTCGCGCTCTTCGCGCGCTACGGCCGGTGGCACACGGACCTCTCGCACGCGCGCGTCGCGGCCGCGCTCAACAACAGCGCACCGCTCGTGATGGCCTGGATCGATTGGGAGATCCGGCGTGCGACCGACGGGCGGCGCTCGCTCGACGACGCGGTCGCCGCGCTCGCCCGAGGGGGCGGCACCGTGTCGACGGCGAGCTTCCTCCGCGCCGTCAACCGCGCGGCAGGTCGCGACTTCACGCGGCTCTTCCGCCGCCACGTGTACCGCGGCGAGATGCCTCCCCTGCCGCCGGGTGCCGAAAACCTGGAGAAAGGGCATTGACCATCCCGCCGCAGTCCGGTTGAAATCCCCCACTGCCATGGCGCCGCGGTTGATCGTCGTTTCGAATCGCGCTCCGGTGGAGTTCGACCGGAGCGGGCGCCTCGTCCGGACCGTCGGGGGGCTCGCCAGCGCGCTCGCCGACGCGCTGCGCACCCGGGGAGGCACGTGGATCGCGTGGGTCGGTCCGCACGCCGGCGACGAGCTGCCGCCCGACGTGACCGGCCTCGACTTCCCGATCCGCGCCGTCCGCCTGAAGGATCGCGAAGTCAACAACTACTACGCCGGGTTCTCGAACCAGGTCCTCTGGCCGCTCTGCCACACCTTCCCGAGCCGCTGCCGCTTCCAGTCCTCGTATTGGACGGCGTACCGGCAGGCGAACGACCGCTTCGCGGCGACGGTGCAGTCGGTGCTGCGCCCGCGCGACCTCGTCTGGGTCCACGACTTCCACCTCTGCCTGGTCCCGGGCCTCCTCCGCTCGGGCGGCGTGCCGGCGCGCGTCGGCGTCTTCTGGCACATCCCGTTCCCACCCCCCGCGGTCTTCGGGATCCTGCGCTGGCGCGCGGAGATCCTCGGGGGCCTCCTCGGCGCGGACGTGATCGGCTTCCAGACCGCGTCCGACGCCCGCAACTTCCTCGAGAGCGTCGCGCAGTTCCTCGGGCTCCGCGTCACGGACGAGCCGCCGCGCGTCTGCCTTCCCGGGCGGACGGTCCGCGTCGTCACGCTGCCGATCGGCATCGACCACGCGGAGTTCCGCGCGACGGCCGCCTCGCCGGAGGTCCGCGAGCGCGCGCTCCGGCTGCGCGCCGCGCTCGCGGTCGACGTCGTGATGCTCGGGGTCGACCGGCTCGACTACACGAAGGGCATCATCGAGCGTCTCCAGGGCTACGAGCGCTTCCTCGAACGACAGGGCGAATGGCGCCGGCGCGTCTCGCTCATGCAGATCACCGTCCCCTCCCGCCACCGCGTGCCCGAGTACCGCCAGATGAAGCACGAGATCGACGAGGCGGTCGGGCGCATCATCGGCCGCTTCAGCCACGACGGCCGCTCGCCCCTCCAGTACCGCTACACGTCGCTCTCCCGCGAGCAGCTCGCCGCGTACTACCTCGCCGCCGACGTCGCGCTCGTGACGCCGCTGCGCGACGGCATGAACCTCGTCGCGAAGGAGTACGTCGCGTGCCGCCGCGCGGCCGAGGGCGTCCCGGGGCTCGGCGGGGGCGGCGTGCTCCTCCTCTCCGAGTTCGCGGGCGCGGCGCAGGAGCTGCGCGAGGCGGTCCTCGTGAATCCGTACGACCCGGAGGCCATCCGGCGCGGCCTCGAGATCTCCGTCTGCATGCCGCACGACGAGCGCGTGCGCCGGCTCGATGCCCTCGACCGGCGCATCGCGGCGCACGACCTGCACTGGTGGACGACGAGCTTCCTCGAGCGGCTCGCGACGCCGGACCGCGAAGCCGCGACCGCCGCCTGACGCCCTCCATGCCCGCCGTCGCCCGCTCGCCCTTCCGGTTCTGGACGCGCCTCACCCTCACGCGCCTCACCGGCCGCCGCGCCGCCGATCTCGCGGAGCTCGTGGAGCATCTCCGCGTCGTGCCGCCGTCGGTCGTCTTCCACCACACGCACCACTTCCTCGTGCAGCACCAGCATCTCTCCCCGGAGCCGCCGAACGACTTCGCGTTCTGGGTGCGCAACGTGCTCCAGGAGGACGAGCTCGGCGAGCAGCTGGCCGCGATCGACACGGTGCAGTTCCCGTCGCTCAAGGAGCTGCGGGTGCGGATCGTCGAGGTGATCGACCGCTACATGGACGGCCGCCGGCCGCTCCGGACGGCGCCGGCGGGCGAGGAGTTCCACTTCCAGGACGCGATCTCCTTCGTGCTGCCGACGCCGCACCAGGCGGCGACCCTCGCCGAGCTCGCAATGGGGCTCCAGCACGCGAGCTACGCCTCCATCGCGTACCACCTCTTCGAGGCGCGGCTGCGCGTCGGGGCGCAGGACAACGACTTCTCGCGGTGGCTCGAGCGGGAGCTCGACGAGCCCGAGATCGCCGCGGCGATCCGGCGGATGGACCCCTACACCCACACGATGGAGGGGCTCCGCCAGCGGCTCCTCGGGCTGCTCGCGCCGCGGCTCGCGTCCGAGCTGGAGCCCCGGGCGTGACCGCGGGCCTCGACGCCTACGCCCCCTTCGTCGGCGCCGCGACGATCGAGGAGCTGCGGCTCCTCGGCGACCGGCTCCGCGGCCGGCGCGTCCAGAACATCAACTCCACCGCCGTCGGCGGCGGCGTCGCGGAGATCTTGAACCGCATGATCCCGCTCCTGCGCGAGGTCGGTGTGGACGCCCGCTGGGACGTGATCCGGGGCGGCGACGAGTTCTTCGCGGTGACGAAGACGATCCACAATGCGCTCCACGGCCAGCCCGTCGCGCTCACCGAGCACGACGTCGCCGTGTTCCGCGAAGCAACCGAGCAGAACCTCCGGACGATGACGCTCTGCGACGACATCGTCTTCGTCCACGACCCGCAGCCCGTCGGGCTGATCGAGCGCCGCCCGCCCGGCTCGCGCTGGCTCTGGCGCTGCCACATCGACCTCTCCGCGCCGCAGCCGGCGGTGTGGGAGTTCCTCCGCCCCTGGGTCGAGCGCTACGACACGGCGGTGTTCTCGGCCCCGCAGTTCTCCCGCCAGCTCCCGATCGACCAGGTGCTGATCGCGCCCTCGATCGACCCGCTCGCCGACAAGAACCGCGAGCTCGACCCGCGGACGATCGAGAACGTCGTCACGGGCCTCGGCCTCGACCCGACGCGGCCCCTCGTCACGCAGGTCTCGCGCTTCGACCGCCTGAAGGACCCGGTCGGCGTGATCGAGGCGTACCGCCTCGCGCGGAAGTACAACGACTGCCAGCTGCTGCTCGTCGGCGGCGGCGCGACGGACGATCCGGAGGGGCGCGACGTCCTCGCCGAGTGCCGCGAGCGCGCCGGGAACGACCCGGACATCCACGTCGTCGAGCTGCCGCCGGCCGCGAACGTCGAGATCAACGCCATCCAGCGCGCGTCGACGGTGATCCTCCAGAAGAGCCTGCGCGAGGGGTTCGGGCTCACGGTCTCGGAGGCGCTCTGGAAGGGGAAGCCGGTCATCGCGGGCGCGGTCGGCGGCATCCCGCTCCAGATCACGCACCGCTACTCCGGCATCCTGACGCACACCATCGAAGGCACGGCGTACTGGCTGAAGCAGCTCCTGAACGCCCCCGAGTTCGCGCATCAGCTCGGCGCGAACGGCCGCGAGCACGTCCGGCACAACTTCCTGCTGACGCGGCACCTCCGCGACTACATGCTGCTCTTCCTCTACCTCGACCACCTGGGCGAGAGTCTGATCTCGCTCGACGGCCGACGGGCGTAGCGCGAACGTCGCGGCCCGTCGCGCGCGAGCCGCCCGACGCTCCGACCCGCGCCGCGACCGACCGGCCCGTCCTACGCCGCCGTCCGCTCCGCTTCGGCCGGCTGGTCCCGGCGCGCGCAGATCCGCATCACGCGGATGCGCGAGAGGCCGAACTCCGCCGCGAGGGCACGGTAGGTCCAGCCGGTCTGCCGCAGCTCCCGGATGCGTTCGTCGCGCTCCGCCTTGATCCGGCTCGCGAGACCGCAGGAGAGGATCGACGCCTTGGAGATGCTGATGCCGAACGTCTCCGCCACGACGCGCAGCGGGTGGCCCTGCCGGATCATCTCGATGATGTCCTGCTCCGACGGATTCGGCCGGCGCGGACGGCGCGTGCGGCCGGCCTCGTCGGCCGAGGGTACGATCTCGGGCGCGTCGCGGAGGACGCGCGAGCGCAGGCGCTCCGCGCAGAGCCCGAGCGCGTCGCAGATGTTCTCGAAGGAGAACGGCCACGTGATGTCACGATCCTCCAACCACGCGCGCGCCTCGGCCGCCCGCTCCGCCCGATCGCGCGCCGGGCCGACGTCGCCCGTCACGCAACGGAGCGCGTCTTCGAGGACGGCCCGCATGAGCGCCCGCTCCCCCGCCGCCGGGCCTGCGAGCCCCGGCCGATTCTCATCCCTCCCCACCATGCCCATCATGTCCGGTATGTCCTCCTGTCCGACCCGTGAAAGTCCCGCCCGGCCTCGGTCAGAAATGCCGACCGCGATGCGTGAGGGCGAGCACGCGCGAAGGTAGCGATCGACTCGTCCCGGAAACAGGACCTAAGGCCGAAGAACGGCGGTTCGTCGCGAGATCTCCGTGCGAAATCGCTCGACATGACGCGTTCGCGGCACGGGAGGGGAGGCGACAGCCGGAGGGACGTGGCGTAAGATCCCGCCTCCATGCGTCGCGGATTGCGTCCCACGCTTCCGCCGCGCGAGGAGACCTGGCGTCACTTCGTCGCGCCGCTCGCCGGCGACCGCTCGCTTCGCGGTGTGGCGGCGCTCCATCGCCTGCGCCCCGAGCAGCGCGAGGCGCTCCAGCGCCGCCTGGTGACGCGCGAGTACCGCCGCAATCAGATCATCTACGAGCCGGGCGGCGAGGCGAAGCACCTCTACGTCGTGCTCGCCGGCGTCGCGCGGCTCTCGATCCTCGTGCCGAACGGCCGCCGCATCCTGCTCCACCTGCTCCCGGCCGGGGAGATCTTCGGGCATTCGGCGCTCGTCGAGGCGGGGAGCGGGCACGTCTTCGAGGCCGCGGCGTACACGCCGCTCCGGCTCGGGCGGATCCGTCCCGAGGACTTCCTCGAGGCGATCGCCGGCCGTCACGCGCGCGAGGTCGGAGAGGTCGTGTCGTTCGTGACCGAGCGGTGGATCACGCTCGTCCTCCGCCTCGCCCGGTTCCTCGCGCAGGACCTCCAGGCGCGGGTCGCCGCGTCGCTGATCGAGGTCGCGCGCGGCTTCGGCGTCGAGGACGCGCGGGGGCAGATGCTCGCCCTCCGCATCACGCAGGACGCGATCGCGGACCTCTCGGCCGGAAGCCTCCGGAAGGTGAACGCCGTGCTGCGCCGCTTCGAGCACAGCGGCATCATCGAGAAGGAGGGCGGCCGGATCGTCCTCCGCCGGATGGACGCCCTCGAGGACCTGGCGCTCGCGAGCTGAGCCGACGCGGCGTTGCGAGGAGCGGCTCCGGCGCGCGCGCCGAGACGCTCGTCCGGCGTCTCGAGCTTGCGAAGCGCCTGCCCCAACGCCGCGCGGGTCAGCCCTCCTGCTCCTCCTCGGCCGGCAGCGACTTGAGCGCCGGGAGCTTGGCGGTGACGAGGTCGACGTCGTCGCGCCCGTGCTCGAACAGCACATCGTCGCCGTGCCCCAGGCGCCCGTCCAGGTGTGCTGCTTCACGCCCGCGAGACCGACGTCTCCTTCGCAGCTCGCCTTTCCCACGTGACGGAACGCGCCGAGCGGGAGCGTCCCGTGAACGATCGAGGGCGCTCTCCCGCCGCCGTCGTCGCGCGTCGAGCCGGCGCGCCCGCGCGCCGAGTGCCCTTCTTCCCCCTCCGAGTGCGTTGCACGAAAAGGGTTCCCGCGACGCCCGCCCCCCGCGTTCGAGCGGGCCTCCGTCTCCTCCTTTCGGCCGAGGCCGCGGCCACTTACGGCCGGGCGGAATGCGCGCAGCCGCTTCGGCGGCGCCTTGCCCCTCCGGGACCGCTGCGGTAGAAGCGCCGGGCCGGGCGTTTCGCCCCGAGGTTCCCATGGCGACCGCGTCGCGTACCCGCCCATCGCCGCGCCCCACGGCGCTTGCCCGCTTGCGGATCGAGCCGACCGTGCTCGCCGCGTGGGGGGTTCCGGCCCTGGCCGGCGTCGCATTCGCGCTCTGCGCGGCGCTCGCCGCGGCCGGCGCCGTCGCGCCCGCGGACGCGGTCGCGGGCGGGACGCTCGCGCTCCTCGTGCTGCTCGTGTTCGTCGGGCTCCGGCCGCTCGTCGGTCCCGGGGTCGGCGCGCGCGACCGCGCCATCGGCGCCGCGCTCGGCCTCGTCGTGCTCTCAGCGCTCTACGTCCCCTTCCGCGCGCGGCTCTTCCCGGGGACGCCGCTCGTCGAGCAGGCGCACGTGAGCGCGGCGGGCGCCGGCCTGCCGCTCCGCATCCCGGCCGCCGGACACGGGGCGATCGACCTGCTCCTCGAGGGGAAGCTTCCCGCGAATCCGACCGGCGGTGCCGCGCCGCCCGTCCACTTCGTGCTCACGCTCGACGCCGGGGGCGGCGAGACACGCACCGTCGACGGCAGCTTCGCGGACGCGCTCACGACGCAGCGGCTCGGGCGCCGCGGCACCGCGGTCGTGCATCAGATGCGGACGGCCCACGTGCGCGTCGTCCCGAACCCGCGCCGCGAGGACGTTTCCGTCACGAAGGTGCTCCTCGAGCCGGCGACCGCCGAGGGGCTGACGATCTCGGCCTACGCCCATCCGCTCCCGGGGCCGCTCGGGCTCGCGCTCGCGACGGTCGTCCTCCTGGCGCTCGTCGTGAGCTTCGACCGGCTCGGCCCGCTGGAAGCGAGCGACGGCGCGCTCACGCTCGGCACGACGGCCGCGATCGGCACCGCGCTCGCGCTCTGGACGAGCAACACGGCGCATCCGGACTTCCGCTCCCTGATCGGCTCGGTGATGCTCGGGGGACTGCCGGGGTTCGGCGTCGGGTCGCTCCTCTGGTGGATCGTCAAACGTCTCATTGATCGTCCCACCTGACTCCAGCGCCGCTCCCCGCCATCGCCTCCTGCTCCTGATCGCGCTGGCGGGCGGGATCGTGCTGCTCGCCCTGCCGGTCGTCCTCTCCGACGGCCGGAAGCTCCTCGCCATCGTGGCGCAGATTCGCGCGCCGCTCCTCGTCCTGCCGGTCGCGTTCATGATCGCGTCGTACGTCGCGATGTCGCGGTCGTACCAGGGCATCGCCGACGCCGCGCAGTGCCGCCTCCCCTTCCGCGACTGGATCCGGATCACGTTCGTGTCGAACACGGTGAACTACCTCGTCACGAGCGCGGGCCTCTCCGGCTTCGCCGTCCGCATGTACCTCCTCGGCCAGCAGGGGGTGCCGTCGGGGCGCGCCGTCCTCATCTCGCTCGTGCAGACGTTCCTCACGAACTTCACCCTCTTCTTCTTCATCCTGATCGGCTTCGCGACCCTCGTGCTCGGACATCGCCTGCCGCCGGCCGCGCTCGCGGCGGCGGGCGGCGCGGTCGTCGTCTTCACGGCGCTCCTCGCGTGGTGCATCGTGCTCATCTACCACCGCCAGCTCCGCCGGCGGACGCTCTTCCTGCTCGCCGACGCGGGGCATCGGATCCTCCGTCGGGTCGTCCCCCGCTGGACGCCACGCCGCGTGCGGCTCTGGCGCTTTCAGCACAATCTGAACGAGGGGCTCGAGTTCCTGTTCGCCCGGAAGGACCGGATCGTCGCGCCGGCCGCGTGGATCTTCCTCGACTGGTTCTTCATGATGGGGATCCTCTGGGCCGCGTTCCACGCCGTGAACTGCCCGGTGTCGCCCGGGCTCATCGTGATCGGGTTCGCGGTCGGCATCGCGCTGTCGCTCGTCCCCCTCGTGCCCGGCGGGCTCGGGATCATGGACGTCTCCATGACGGGCGTCTTCGTGAGCTTCGGCGTGCCGCTCGAGCACGCGACGCTCGCCGTGCTCATCTTCCGCGTCGCCTACTACGTCCTGCCGCTGCTCACCTCGCTCTTCCTCTTCCACGGGCTCATGCGACAGGCGACGCGGAGCATGGCGAGCCCGACCCCGGCGATTTGACCCTCGCGGCGCCGGCCGATATGACGGGCGCCCATGATCGGTGCGGAAGCCGCGCGCGGGCCGAGGACCGCCCGCCGCGCGGTCGAGCTGCCGGCCAGCACGAGCGCGTTCTTCGAGGCGCTCGGCGACATGGCCCTGCTCACGCTCGACGCCGTCCGGTCCTTCGTCCGCCGGCGGCCGGAGTGGGCGTCGGTCGCCGAGCAGCTCGAGCAGGTCGGCTGGCGGTCGCTCTCGATCGTCGGCCTCACCGCGCTCTCGACGGGCATGGTGCTGGCGCTCCAGCTCGGCGCCTCGCTCGAGCGCTTCGGGGCGAAGCCCTTCGTGTCGCGGATCGTGGGGCTCTCGCTCGTGCGCGAGCTCGGCCCGATCCTCACGGCCCTCATGATCGGCGGGCGCGTCGGCGCGGGCATCGCCGCCGAGCTCGGCACCATGGCGGTCACGGAGCAGGTCGACGCGATCCGCGCGCTCGGCGCGAGCCCCGTCCGGGCGCTCGTCGTGCCGCGGATGATCGCGATCCTCGTCATGCTGCCGGCGTTGACCGTCATCGGCGACTTGATCGGCATCGTGGGCGGGCTCGTCATCAGCGTCACCGAGCTCCAAGTGACCGCGCAGTTCTACTGGAACTCGCTCCTCTACGGTCTCGTCGTGAGCGACGTCGTCTCCGGGCTCGGGAAGTCCGTCTTCTTCGCGTACTTCATCGGCATCATCGCGTGCCGGACGGGGCTCCGCGTGACGGGCGGGGCCGACGGCGTCGGGCGCGCCACCACGACCACCGTCGTCGCCGCGTCGATCACCGTCCTCGTGTCGGACTTCTTCCTCACCAAGCTCTTTCTGCTCACGTGAGCGCCCGGCCCTTCATCGAGTGCGCCGACGTCGAGAAGTCGTTCGGCGCGAAGCGGGTCCTCCGGGGCGTCTCGATCGCCGTCTTTCCCGGCGAGACGCTCGTCCTCCTCGGCGGAAGCGGCTCGGGGAAGAGCGTCATCCTGAAGCACATGAACGGCCTCCTCCGCCCCGATCGCGGCGACGTGATCGTCGACGGCACGCCGATCGGCCCGCTGGACGAGGACCGCATGATCCCGATCCGCCGCCGGCTCGGGATGCTCTTCCAGATGGGCGCGCTCTTCGACTCCCTCACCGTCGGCGAGAACATCGTCTACCCGCTCCGCGAGCACCGCATCGGGTCCCGCGACGAGTACCCCGCGCGCGTGCGCCGCGTGCTCGAGATGGTCGACCTCGCCGGCACGGAACGGCTCATGCCGGCCGAGCTCTCGGGCGGCATGCGCAAGCGCGCGGCGCTCGCGCGCGCGCTCGCGCTCGAGCCGCAGGCGCTCCTCTACGACGAGCCGACGACCGGCCTCGACCCCGTCACCGCGGCGAAGATCAACCACCTGATCCGCGACCTCCAGCAGCGCCTCGGCCTCACCTCGGTCGTCGTGACGCACGACCTCGCGAGCGCCTTCTTCGTCGCCGATCGGATGGCGTTCCTCCACGAGGGGCGGATCCGATTCACCGGCGCGCCGGACGAGGCGCGCCGCTCGCCCGATCCCGTCCTGCGCGAGTTCCTGACGGCGGCGTAGGGGGCGGCGCGTGCGCAACGTGCGGATCGGCATGCTCGTCTTCGCGGCGCTCGTCCTCCTCATGGGGACGATCTTCACGCTCGGCCAGCAGCAGCTCCTGTGGGAGCGGAAGATCGAGTACGAGATCCACCTCGTGCGGACGAACGGCCTCGCGGTGGGCGCGCCCGTGAGCCTCTCCGGCGTCCCGGTCGGGTCCGTCTCCGACATGCGCTTCCCGAACGACCCGGCGGAGAACCACATCGAGGTGGCGCTCCGCATCTCGCAGAGCGTCGAGCAGCGCATCCGCGCCAACACGGTCGCCACCGTGCGCACCCTCGGGCTCCTCGGGGACCGCTACATCGAGCTGTCGCCCGGCACGCCGGACTCGCCGCCCGTTCCGCCCGGCGGCCTCATCGCCTCGATCGACCCCGTCGACTACGAGGCGCTCCTCGGCCAGAGCGGCGACATCGTGACCAACGTCCTCGAGGTGACCGCCTCGCTGAAGAACGTGCTCCAGTCGATCGAGCGCGGCGAAGGTCTGCTCGGCGCCATGCTGCGGAAGAAGGACCTCGGCGAGGCGACGCTCGCGAGCCTCGAGCGCACGATGGCGAACCTGCAGGAGACGACGCACGAGATCGACACGATCCTGCGCCGCGTGAGCCAGGGCGAGGGCATCCTCGGACGGCTCACGCGCGACACGAAGGAGAACGAGGAGCTGCTGGCGAGCCTCCAGAGCTCGATGAAGTCGATCGACGAGTTCACGAGCCGCCTGAACGACCGGAAGGGCACGATCCCTCGCCTGGTCGACGACGAAGCGTACGCGCGGCAGGTCCTCGGGAACCTCGACAAGGCGATCCACGATCTCGCCCGGGCGGCGGAGAAGCTCGACCGGGGCGAGGGAACGCTCGGTCGGCTCCTGAACGACCCGTCGCTCTACCAGGACACGAAGGCGCTCGTCGGGCGCGCGCGGGGAAACTGGCTGCTCCGCCTGTTCGGCTTCGGCGGCGGTCCGTCGCCCGACGAGACCATGAACACGACCGGGGCGGGAGCGCGATGACGGTCCGATGCCCGCGCTGCGGCACGCTCTACCGCCGCCCGGCGCACGGGGGCGGCGAGTCGACGTTCCGCTGCGCGCGCTGCCGCCACGTCTTCGAGGACGAGCGGCCGGAGCCCGCGCTCGCGCGGGACGGATCGGCCGAGGACGACGACGGGCGCGACGAGCCGGCCTTCGTGTTCGAGGACGGCGACGCCCCCGGCGACGACGCGGAGCCCGAGCTGTCGCCGCTCCGCGTCCGCCGTCCCGCGCCCGCGTCCCGCCCGACCGCGGCGCCCGAGCGCGCATCGCGCGGCTCGACGCTCGGCTTCGCCATCCGTACGTGGTTCGTCGTCTGCCTCGGCTACTTCGTCCTCTCCGTGTGGCTCTACACGCACCCCGAGGACGCCCGAACCGTCCTCGCGCGGGTGCCCCTCATCGGGACGGCGCTCGTCGAGACGCGCGTCGACCCGGCCGAGGTGCAGCTGACGAACGTTCGCGGCGAATACCGCCGCGTGAAGGGGGACCGGCTCGTCTTCCTCGTCACGGGGACCGCGGTCAACAACTCGACCGTGCACGTGAAGCGCATCCAGATCGAAGGCCGGCTCGTCGGCGCCCGCGAGCTGCGTCAGGTGGTCTTCTGCTGCGCGGCGCCGCGCGACGTCGGGGACCTGGGCCTGCACGAGCTCGCCATGCTCCAGTCCCTCGAGCCGCCGCCCGACTGGGCGCTCGCGCCGGGCGAGCAGGCCGACTTCCTCTTGGTCTTCAGCCAGCCGCCGCCGGCGCTGCGCGAATTCAGCGCGGAGGTCGTGGCGGTGCGCACCGAATCGCGGCGGAGAGGCAGCGGCGAGCCGACTCGGCACGCGTGACGCCGTGGGCCGGCGGCGACGACACGGCGGAGGCGGGGCGCGCTACGACTCGCGCTTCGCCTTGGGGGCCGGCTGCTCGCGATCCTCGGGCGTCACGTCGATCTCGGGGGGCTCCTTCAGGCCGCGCTTGAAGGCCTGCACGCCCCTCCCGAGGCTTCCCATCACCTCCGGGAGCCGCCCGGCGCCGAAGACGACGAGCACGATGACCAGCACGACCAGGAGCTCGCCGAACCCCATGCCGAACATACGCGCGGCATCATAGGCGCCGCCCTCCGCGCGCACAAGCCGGGCTCGGGGCAAACTTGCCGCGGCCGTGCGCATCCGATAGTGCCAGTCCCCGCATGCCGCGGACGTATCGCGAGGCGTACGAACGCCTCCTGCCGCTGGTCGAGAAGCCGGGACGCTACCTCGGCAACGAGCGCGGCGCCGTGCGGAAGGACCCGGACCGGGTGCGCGTGCGCTTCGCCCTCGCCTTCCCCGAAGTGTACGAGATTGCGCAGTCCCACCTCGGGCTCCAGCTCCTCTACGACGTGCTGAACCGCCGTCCCGACGTCGCCGCCGAGCGCGCGTACGCGCCCTGGTCGGATCTGGAGGCGCTGCTGCGCGCGCGCGGGCTGCCGCTCGTGTCGCTCGAGAGTCACCTCCCGCTCGCGGACTTCCACGTCGTCGGCATGAGCCTCCAGTACGAGCTCACGTACACGAACCTGCTCACGATGCTCGAGCTGGGCGGCATCCCGCTCCGCGCCGCCGACCGCGGCCCGGCGCACCCCCTCGTCGTCGCCGGCGGGCCCGTCGCCTTCAACCCCGAGCCCCTCGCCCCCTTCCTCGACGGCGTCCTCCTCGGCGACGGCGAGGAGGCGGTCGGGGAGATCTGCGACGTCGTGGCGGCGCATCTCGCGCGCGGCACGCGCGACCGGACCGCCGTCCTGCGCGACCTCGCCGCGATCCCCGGCCTCTACGTCCCCGCGTTCTTCGCGCCCCGCTACCACCCCGACGGCACGATCGCCGAGGTCGTCGCGCTCGACGCGACGCGCCCGCGCGTCACCAAGCGCGTGCTCCGCGACCTCTCGCGTTTCGCCCCGCCGGTGAATCCCGTCGTGCCGAACGTCGGCGTCGTGCACGACCGGGCGAGCGTCGAGGTGATGCGCGGCTGCGTGAAGGGCTGCCGCTTCTGTCAGGCGGGCTACGTCTACCGGCCGCTTCGCGAGCGGAATCCCGAGGACGTGGTGGCGCGGACGGCGGACCTCGTGCGCCGGACGGGCTACGAGGAGGTGTCGCTCCTCTCGCTCTCCACGGGCGACTACAGCGGCGTGAACCCGGTCCTGAAGGAGCTGATGGACCGCCTCGTCCCCGAGCGGGTCGCCGTCTCGCTCCCGTCGACGCGCGTCGACGCGCTCTCGCCGCGGATCCTCGAGCAGATCCGCCGCGTGCGGAAGACCGGCTTCACGCTCGCGCCCGAGGCGGGCACGCAGCGCCTCCGCGACGTCATCCAGAAGGAGTACCGCGAGGAGCAGCTCCTCGACGCCGCACGCCAGTTCGCGGACCTCGGCTGGCGGAGCCTCAAGCTCTACTTCATGATCGGGCTCCCGAGCGAGACCGAGGAGGACGTGCGCGGCATCGCCGAGCTCTCCGCTCGCGTCCGCGCCGCCGCCCGCAACCGCCTCAAGGTGACGGCGAGCGTCTCCACCTTCTCGCCGAAGCCGCACACGCCGTTCCAATGGGCGGCGCAGCTCTCGGTCGAGGAGACGCGCGCGCGCCAGGCGCTCCTCCGCCGCGAGCTCGGCCGGCGCGGCATCGAGTTCCGCTGGCACGACAGCCAGCTCTCCTGGCTCGAGGGGGTGTTCGCGCGCGGCGACCGCCGCCTCGCCGACGTCATCGAGACGGCGCAGCGCCGCGGCGCGCGGTTCGACGGCTGGTCCGACCGCTGCCGCATGGACGTCTGGCGCGACGCGTTCGCGGCGCACGGGATCGACCCCGCGTTCTACCTCCGCCGCCGCCCCCTCGGCGAGACGCTGCCGTGGGATCATCTCGACGCCGGCGTGAGCCGGCGCTTCCTCCTCCAGGACCTCGCGCGCGCGGTCGAGGGCCGGCTCACCCCCGACTGCTCGATCGAACGCTGCACGTACTGCGGCGCCTGTGACTTCGAGAGCGTCCGCAACGTCGACTACCACGTCGAGGGTGCGAAAGGCGGCGAGCATCGCGGCGGGATGATCTCCCGCTGGGCGGAGCTCGCGGTGCCGTCCGCCGAGGACGGGCTGCCCGCGTGGGAGACGCGCACGTTCCGCGAGCTCCGCGCCCGCGTCGCGGCGCGCCGGGCCGCGCGCATCGGCGTGCCCGCGACGCGGCCGGCGCCGGTCGACGCGGCGCCCCTGCCCGCGACGCTCGGCGGCGCCGCCGCGGCGCCGCCCGAGGACGACGGCCGCGACGGCGAGGGCAACGCCGAGGAGTGGCTCGGCGCCGTCCCCTCGTCGCTCGCGCCCGACGCCGCGGCGGCGCCCCCCGTCGCGCGCGCCCGCCTCCGCTACCGGAAGGTCGGCCCCGCGCGCTTCATCGGCACGCGCGAGCTGGGGAACGTCTTTCTCCGCGCGGCGCGCCGGGCGGTGCTCCCGATCGCGTTCTCGCACGGACACCACCCGCTGCCACGGCTCTCCTTCGGCGCGGCGCTTCCCGTCGGCGCGTCGAGCGACGACGAGTGGCTCGACGTCGATCTCACGGCGCGGCTCGCGCCCGCCGCCGTCGTCGCCCGACTCGCCGCCGAGCTGCCCGAGGGCCTCGAGGTCGTCGACGGCTTCGAGATCCCGCGCACCGCGCCGAGCATCGACGCCGAGACGGTGGGCGCGATCTACACGATCGACGTCCGCGACCTCGACGCGCCCCCGCCGCCCGACGCGCTCCGCCGCGCCGCCGCCCGCTTCCTCGCGGCCCCTGCGTTTCCCCTCCGCAAGCGCACGAAGGCTGGCGACCGCACCGTCGACGCCCGCCCCCTCGTCGGCGCGCTCGACGTCGTCGGCCCGACGACGCTCCGCGTGGAGCTCGCCGGCGGCCCGACCGCGTCGGTCAAGCCGAGCCTCCTCGTCGCCGCGCTCCTCGACGTCCCCGCCGCGGACGTGCCGCTCCTGCGCGTCCACAAGCTCACGACCCGCTTCCGCGCGGCGCCGAACGCCCGCGCCGCCGCGACCGCGTAGTGCGCGCCCCGTCGATCACCACATCGCCGGGGTCCGCGCGGGCGCGGCCGGGGGGCGCCGGCGATTTCCGCAGCGCGGGGGGTGGCGGACGGGCGGCGCGGGGGTGCGCGAGGACCACGAGCCGGCACCCCCGGAGCACGCGGCCGTGACGAAGCAGATCCTGATCAACGTCGCGCCGTGGGAGACGCGGGTCGCGGTGCTCGAGGACTCGACGCTGGTCGAGGCCCACATCGAGCGGCGCGGCGAGCGCGGCATCGCGGGCAACGTCTACAAGGGGAAGGTCGTGCGCGTGCTGCCGGGCATGCAGGCCGCCTTCGTCGACATCGGGCTCGAGAAGGCCGCCTTCCTCCACGCCTCCGACCTGCCCGGCGAGGACGAGCTGCCGCCCGAGGTCGCCCGCGAGGGCGACGCGCCCGAGCTGGAGCCCGCGGAGCCGCGGCAGGCGCGCCGCGACGCGCGGCCGATCGAGGAGCGCCTGGAGAAGGGCGAGGACGTCCTCGTCCAGGTGTCGAAGGAGCCGATGGGAACGAAGGGGGCGCGCGTCACCGCGCACGTCTCGCTCCCCGGCCGCTACCTCGTCTACGTGCCGGGGACCCAGCACATCGGCATCTCGCGCCGGATCGAGGACCCCGCGGAGCGCGATCGGCTGCGCGACATCGTCGAGGCGGAGCGCCCCGCGGAGGGCGGGCTCATCGTGCGCACGGCGTGCGAGGGCGTCACCAAGCGCGAGATCCACGACGACGTCCGCTTCCTCACGCGCCTCTGGGGGAAGCTCCGGAAGACGGCGGCGGCGGCCGGCGCGCCCGCGCTGATCCACGAGGACCTGGACCTCGTCCTGCGCGTCGTCCGCGACCTCTTCACCTCCGAGGTGGACCGCCTGTCGATCGACAGCCGCCCGGCGTACGAGCGCGTCTGCGAGTTCGTGACCGCGCTCATGCCCCGCCTCGCCTCCCGCGTGCACCTTTACGAGGGAACGACACCGATCTTCGACCAGCACGGCATCGAGACGAAGATCGCGCGCGCGCTCGACCGGCGGGTGTGGCTCAAGTCGGGGGGCTACCTCATCTTCGACCAGACCGAGTCGCTCACGACGGTCGACGTCAACACGGGCCGCTACGTCGGCAAGAAGAGCCAGGAGGAGACCGTCCTCAAGACGAACCTCGAGGCGGCGAAGCAGGTCGTCCAGCAGCTGCGCCTGCGGAACATCGGCGGGATCATCGTCATCGACTTCATCGACATGGAGAAGGCGGCGAACCGCAAGAAGGTGTTCGACGCCCTCCAGGAGACGGTGCGCAAGGACAAGGCGCGCGCGAACGTGCTCCGCATCTCGGAGCTCGGCCTCGTCCAGATGACGCGGAAGCGGACGCGCGAGAGCCTCGAGCAGCTGCTCACGAGCCCGTGCCCGCACTGTGCGGGGACGGGCCGCGTGCGCTCGGTCGAGACGCTCGCCTACGACGCGCTCCGGTGCGTCCAGCGGGCGGTCGCGGGAACGGACCACGTGACGCGCGTCACGCTGCGCGTCCATCCCGAGGTCGCGGCCTTCCTCGCCGAGCAGGACGGGCGGAGCGTCGAGGCGCTCCAGGCGCTCGTCGGCCGTCCGGTGCGGGTCGAACCGGTGCCCGGGTTCGAGCGCACGCGCGTCGACGTGGCGCTCGAAGGGTAGCCCCTCACGCGCCGAGCGGGACCCGCTCGGCACCGCACGGCCCGAGCGTGCTCGCGGCCTGGCGAACGAGCGTCTCGAGGACCCGCGCCGGAACGACGCGCGTGAGCCGGCTCCGGCCGAGCCGTGCGATCAGGCGCTCGCGCCGGCGCGACGCGGCGTCGCCGCGCCGGAGCCGCTCGAGGTTGCGCGCCGCGAGTGCGGTTGCGACGCGCGTCGGCGACGTACCCCGGGCGGCCGCGGCGCGCAGGAGCGCGCCGACCGCCTGCCGCACGCGCTCCTCGACGAGCCCCTCCAGCATGCCCGCGCGGAGCCGGAGCGGCCAGAAGTGGCCGACGAGGACGCCGCCCGCGTTCGCGACGAAGTCGGGCAGCACGACGACGCCGGCGGCGGTGAGCCCCGCGTCGGCCTCGCGCGTGACGGCGGCGTTCCCGCCGGGCGCGACGACGCGGCAGCGCGCCGCCCGCCACGTCGTCCCGTCGAGGACGCGGCTCGGCCCGCACGGCGCGAGGACGTCCACCGGGAGGGCGAGGACGTCGGCGGCGGCGAGCGCGCGGCCGCGCGGGTAGTGGAGGGGTGCGGCGTCGCCGTGGGCGGCGCGCGCGTCCTCGAGGGCGCGGAGGTCGAGGCCGGCCGGATCCGCGACCGCGCCGAGCCGGGTCGAGACGGCGACGAGACGCCCGCCGGCGGCGACGAAGCGCGCCGCGCACGCGGCGCCGACGCGCCCGTAGCCGGCGACGGCGAGCGTCGCACCGTCCGCCGGCACGCCGCCGGCGGCGAGGGCGGCGAGGGCGGCGACCGCCGCGGACCGCCCGGCGTCCGCGGCGCTGTCGCCGCTCGTCACGTCGTTCAGGGCGGGCGCGGGTCCCGCCGGCATCCCCGCCGCGCGCGTCACCTCCCACAGGTCGCGCGCTCGCGAGCCGAGGTCGGTCGCGGGGATGTACGTCCGGCAGCGGAGCAGCGGGGCGATCGCGCGGCCGAACGCGCGGGTCCGCCGCCGCCGCTCGGCGCGCGTCGCATCCACCGGCACGACGAGGCCCGCCTTCGCGCCGCCGCACGCGATCCTCCAGAACGCGAACTTCCGGGTCATCACCGCGGCGAGCTCGCGGACCTCGGCGGCGGTCACGACGGGCGCGATGCGCAGCCCGCCGCACGCCCGCCCGCCGACCAGGCGGTCGAGCACCACGATGCCGAGCGTCTCGTCCCCATCGCGCACCGACAGCGCCAGCTGCGGCTCGTCGTCGGTCATGTCGTGGCCGCCTCCTCCGGCCAGACCTCACCCGGCGCGACGAGGCGGAGCGGTACCGTCTCGGCGTCCGCCGCCGTCTGCACCTGCGCCGTCTCGCCGACGAGACAGGCGAGCTCCTCGAGGCCCGGGATCTCCAGCTGACGGACCCGATGCCGGAGATCGTCGCCCGCCGCCCCGTGCGCGCCGGCGAGCGCGGCGAGACGTCCCCGGCCGCGCTCGATCACCAGCGGCGCCGCGGTGAGCGCGGCGCGGAGCGCGGGCGTGTTCCGGTAGCGGAGGAGCCATCGATCCCAGGTGTCGGGCGCGCCGAGGCGCCCGCCCCACTTGCGCTTGTAGCGGAGCACCCCGTCCGTCAGGACGGGACGGCAGGTCCCGAAGCCGAGGCGGCGAAAGCCGCGCTCGATCGCGAAGCGGATGGCGTAGTAGTACGCGGCCTCGATCGCGGCGTGGGGAGGAATCGTCCCGGAGAGGTCCGCGCCGAAGACGAGGACCCGGACGTCGCGCCCCCACCGCTCGAGCACGACCCCTGCGACGGGCCGCCCCTCGTGCTCGGCGAGGACGAGCCAGCCGTTGCGGCGCGCGTGCCGGAACGCGTGCGGCGGCTGCGGGACGACGAGCGCGCCGAAGCGCCCGCGGACGTAGGGCTCGTAGAGGCGCCGGCGGAACGCCTCGAAGGCGTCGCGGTCGTGCGTCACCCGCACCGTGAGCCCGAGCCGTTGCACGCGGCGCACGTCGTTCTTCCGCGCCGCGCGGCCGCGCCGGTCCCCGGTCACGACCTCCTCGAGCGAGCGGTCGGTCGCGAGCCAGATCGGCACCCAGCTCGGCACCCGCACCGAGCGCCGCGCGAGCATCGCGACCGGCCACGGCGCCTGCCAGAAGGCCAGGTCCGCGTCCCGCGTCTCTGCGGCCGCGCGCACGGCGGCGAGCGCGCGGACCTCGCCGACGCGCCGCTCGGCGGGCGGCGCCTCGAACAGCGTCTGCGACCAGTAGCGGGCCGAGACGTCGTCGGTCGCGAGCACGCAGGCGAGCGGCGCGCCCTCCGGACGGCCGGCTCCTTCGAGCCGCCGCACCGGATAGCGCGTGCGCGCGAGCCGCACGAGCCGGCGGACGGCCTCCGTCGTCCGCGTGACGGGCGTCCGCAGCCGCGGGCAGAGCGACGCGGCTTCGTCGACGAGGTTCAGCGGACGGAGGCAGCGTCTCACCTCCGTCGGCAGCCGCCGGTAGAGACGCACGGGCGCGAGCACGATCGAGCGCGAGTCCAAGTCTCGTGCCAGCGGTGCGCGCGTCGCGGAACGCGTCGGCCGCGGCGGCGCGCGTCGGGAGCGGCGTCACCCGCCGCGCCGCACGTCCGGAACGGCGCCTTCGTTCTGCACCGCGAGCCGAGGACGCGCACGCGGCACGCCGGTTGCGATGCTGCTCCGATCGGTGACGAGACGCTTTGCCACGTGGACCGTGACCATCGCGCTCTCGGCGACCGCGACGGCCGCGCGCGCGCTCTACCGCATCGACGCCTTCGCCGGCCGCGGCGTCGGCGACGGCGGCCCCGCGCTCGCGGCCGTCGTCGTCGAGCCCACGGACGCGACGACCGACGCCGCCGGCAACGTGTACTTCAGCGACCGCGCGAACCACCGCGTCCGCCGGGTCGACGCGGCGACCGGCACGATCACGACGGTCGCGGGCAACGGCGCCCCGGCGGATGCGGGCGACGGCGGGCCGGCCACCGAGGCGTCGCTCCGCGAGCCGGACGGGGTCGCGCTCGACGCCGCGGGCACGACGCTCTGGGTCGCGGACTCCGGGAACCGCCGCGTGCGCCGCGTGGACCTCCGGACCGGGGTCATCACCGCGTTCGCCGGGAGCGGCGTCGAGACGCATTCGATCGACGGCGAGGGAGGCGATCCCATCGACGACCTGGGCGACGGGCGGGTCGCGACGCAGGCGACCCTCATCCAGCCGGTCGGCCTCGCCGTCGACGCCGACGGGAACGTCTACGTCGCCGATCGGGCCGAGGACCCGGCGCTCGGCATCCGCGCCCCACGGATCCGCCGCATCGACCACGCGAGCGGCGTCATCACGACGTTCGCCGGCAACGGCTCGGAGGGGTTCAACGGCGACGGGCACCCCGCGACGGCCTCGCAGCTCGCCGACCCCGTCGGCCTCCAGTTCGACGGGGCCGGGAACCTGTGGTTCGGCGAGCTCGGCAACCACCGCGTGCGGCGGATCGCCGCCGCGCCCCCGCACGTGATCACGACCGTCGCGGG
>DASRHG010000178.1:0-6863 GCA_035650655.1 Binatia bacterium
TGGGATCCGACGCGCATCCCCGGCGGCTCGAGCGGCGGGAGCGGCGCCGCCGTGGCGGCCGGCATGGGCTACGCGTCGATCGGCACCGACACGGGCGGCTCGATCCGCATCCCGGCCGCGTGCTGCGGCATCGTCGGGCTCAAGCCGACGTTCGGGCGCGTCAGCCGGCACGGTCTCGTCCCGCTCGCCTCGTCGCTCGACCACGCGGGCCCGCTCACGCGCACGGTCGAGGACGCGGCCCTCGTGCTCGCCGCGATCGCCGGGAAGGATCCTCGCGATCCGGGCTCGGCCGACGCGCCGGTCGAGCCGTGGGCCGAGGGGCTCGAGCGCGGCGTCGCGGGCGTGCGCGTGGGCGTCCTCGAGGCGACGCTCGCGGACGCGGACCGCGAGGTCGCGAAGGCGGTGCGCCGCGCGATCGCGCGGCTCGCGGAGGCCGGCGCCGAGGTCCGCCCCGTGAGCCTCGAGCTTCTCCAGGACGCCCGCGCCGCGGTGGTCGTGATCCTGTCCGCCGAGGCGGCGGCCGTCCACCGCGAGCGGCTGCGCGAGCACGCCGACTGGTTCGGGGCCGACGTTCGCGAGCGCATCGAGCGCGGCACGCGGGTGCTCGCGATGGATTACGTGGACGCGCTCGAGCTGCGCGAGCGCTTCCGCCGCGAGGTCGCCCGAGCGTTCGCGGGCGTCGACGTCCTCGTCTCGCCGATGCTGCCGGTCGGCGCTCCTCCCGTCGGGGCGGCGACCGTGCCGATCAACGGCGCGCCCGTCGAGCTCCTCCGGGCGACGACCGCGAACACGCGGGAGTGGAACGCGCTCGGCGTGCCGGCGATCACCGTCCCGTGCGGCGTGACGGCCGAGGGCCTCCCGGTCGGCATCCAGATCGTCGGTCGGCCGTTCGACGAAGCGACCGTGCTGCGCGTCGCACGGGCGCACGAGCGCGCGATGCCCGCGCCGGTCCGCCCGCCCGCCCTCTGAGCGCGCTCAGAGGCTGTCGCTCGGCTTCGCCTCGACGCCTTCCCGGTACGTCTTCTCCGAGGTCTTGTGGCCGCTCTCGTCCCACTCGATCCAACGGCCGACCTTCATCCCGTCGAGGTAGTCGCCTTCCATCTGCTTCCGACCGTTCGGGTACCACCAGACGAAGTGCCCGTGCGGCTGATCCCGGCGGAAGGCGCCCTCCTGGCTCTTCTGGCCGTTCTCGTGCCACCCGATCCATGGACCCTCGGTCATTCCCTCGTGGAAGTCGCCCTCGTCGGCCTTTCGCCCGTTGCGGTGCCAGCCGACCCAGTGCCCCTCGGGCTTGTTGGCGTGGTACTCGCCCGCGTCTGCCACCTCACCCGTGTCGTACCAGGACTTCCAGGGGCCCTCGCGGACGCCGTCGCGGTAGGGGCCCTGCTCCCACTTCGCGCCGTTCCACCAGTACGTCGTCCAGAGGCCCTGCTTCTTCCCGTGCTCGTACCGGCCCTCCGCGACCTTGACGCCGGTCACCGTCCATTCGTGATACGGCCCGTGCTTCACGTGTCCCTCGGGCTCCTCGCACCAGACGGCGTCGCCGTCGGGCGGACCCTTGCCGGCGTGCACGGTGCCCGGCGGGCACTCGCCGCTTCCCGGGATGGTGATGACGCTGCGCGCCACGGCGAAGGCGCCGGCGGCCCCGATGACGAGCGCTGGGACGGCGATACGAAGCCAGCGGCCTAGGTCCACGGCCGGCTCTCGCTCCGTTCGGGTGCGACGAGCTCGCCGTTGCGGTAGGCGTAGAAGCCGCGCCCGCTCTTTCGGCCGAGGTAGCCCGCGTCCACGTACTTCTTGAGGAGCGGGCAGGGCCGATACTTGTCGTCTCCGAGCACGCGGTGCATTACTTCCATGATCGCGAGGCAGGTGTCGAGCCCTATCAAGTCGGCGAGCTCGAGCGGCCCCATGGGCTGGTTCGTCCCGAGCTTCATCGCCGTATCGACGTCCTCCACCCGGCCGACGCCTTCGTAGACCGCGTAGATCGCCTCGTTGATCATGGGCAGGAGGACCCGGTTCACGATGAAGCCGGGCGAGTCCTCCGCGAGCATGGTCGTCTTCCCGAGCCGCTCCGCGAGGGTCCGCACCTCGAGGTAGGTCTCCTCGCTCGTGACGAGGCCGCGGACGATCTCGACCAGCTTCATGACCGCGGGCGGATTCATGAAATGCATCCCGATCACGCGCTCGGGCCGGCCGCTCGCCGTCCCCAGGCGGGTGATCGAGATCGAGGAGGTGTTGGAAGCGAGGATCACCTCCGTCCGACAGATCGCGTTCAGGCGCGCGAACAGGTCCATCTTGACCGACTCGATCTCGCTCGCCGCCTCGATGACGAAGTCCGCCGCCCCGAGCGCCTCGAGCCCCGGCACGGCGGTCACGTTCGCGCGCATCCGGCCCGCGACCTCGGGCGTCACCTTCTGGCGTGCCTCGAGACGCGTCGCCGTCTGGCGGATGGTCGCGAGCGCCGCCTCGAGCGCCGCCGGCGCCGCGTCGTGCAGCAGGACCCGGAAGCCCGCCTGCGCGGCGACCAGCGCGATCCCGCTCCCCATCTGACCCGCCCCGACGACCCCGATGTGCGAGATGTCCATGCCCGGATCAGCAATGGCCATGCCCTGCGCGCAGGCCGGATGGCGCACGGGATCCATGCTGCTATACGAAATGTCGTGATGCCGGATACGAGATTTCGTCCCCACCCCCGGCCGGGACGCGTAAAGGTCGGGAAAACGGCGTGGCATTCCCCGTGCTGAAGGGCTGGGATCTCCCATGCTGTTTCTGATCCTCGTAACGGACGAGCCGGAATTCCACGACCTGCGGATGGCGCTCCGCGAGACTCGGCAGGCATTCCTCGACTCGATGGCGCAGTCGGGGCGGCTGCTCGCCGAGGGAGCGTTCGCGGATGGCGGCAGCCTGATGCTGATCGAAGCCGCGTCCGCGAACGACGCGATCGCCGTGCTCCAGGGCGATCCCTACATCGTCCAGCCGGTCTCCAACCGGGTCCAGATCCGCGAGCTCTTCCTCAACTACGTTGCGCCCACGATCGCAACGTGGAACGGAGAGCCGCGCGGTACGGGCCCTGCCCCGGCGTCGGACGGCTGAAGCGGCGAAAGCCCGAGGCGGATCCATGAAAGTCGAAGTGTCCCATCTGCTTTCTCATCCGATCGAGCGCGTGTGGCGCGTGCTCCTCGACCCGGACGTCCTCAGGCGGGCGCTCCCCGGGATCGAGCAGCTCGAGGCCACCGGCCCCGACCGGTTCGCGGTCACGATGAACCTGGGCGTCGCGGCGGTGAAGGGACGCTACACGGGCACGATGGAGATCGTCGACCAGCAGCCGCCCACGCGCTATCGGCTGAAGGGCGAAGGCAAGGGAGCGCCCGGCTGGGCGAAGGGGCTCGCCGAGCTCACCCTCACGAGCGAGGATGGCGGGACCCGGGTCGTCGCGAAGGGCGACGCCCAGGTGGGAGGGACGATCGCCGGCGTCGGGCAGCGCATGATGGAAGGGGTCGCCAAGGGCATGGCGCGCGATTTCTTCGCCGCCATCGAGCGGATTCTCGCAGAGGGCAAATGATGGATCGGGTGCGTTCGTGAAGGTCGAAGTGTCGCACGTCCTGCCGCATCCCCGCGAGCGCGTCTGGGACGCGCTCCTCGACCCCGCGGTTCTCGCCCGGGTCATGCCCGGAGTCGAGAAGTTCGAGGAGGTGGGGCCGGAGAAGTACGCCGTCGCGATGAAGCTCGGGGTCCCGGCCGTCCGGGGCAGCTATACGGGCAGCGTCGAGATCGTGGACAAAGCGCCCCCGGAAAGCTATCGGCTCCGCGGGGAAGGCAAGGGAGGGCCCGGGTGGGCGAAGGGGGAGGTCCTCTTCAAGCTCGTTCCAGAGGACAGCGGCACCCGGGTGATCGCGAGCGGGCAGGCGCAGATCGGCGGCACCATCGCGGGCGTCGGGCAGCGCATGATGGAGGGTGTGGCGAAGGCGATGGCCCGGGAGTTCTTCGAGTCGATCGACCGCGAGCTCCAGGGACGCCAGCAGAAGGTCACGGCCGTCGGCTTCGGCTTCCGGCTCGTGATCGGCATCGTCTGGAGCTGGATCCGCAGGCTGTTCGGACGTCGTGAAGCGACGGGGTCGGCGGGGGTCTGAGGGATGCTCGTCGACGGGTTCGGACGGGTGCACGACTACCTCCGCGTGTCCGTCACCGACCGTTGCAATCTCCGCTGCAGCTACTGCATGCCCGAGGCCGGCCTGCCGTGGCTCGACCGGGCGCAGGTCCTCACCTTCGAGGAGATCGTCCGGTTCGTGCGCGTCTGCGCGTCGCTCGGCGTGACGAAGCTCCGCATCACGGGCGGGGAGCCGCTCGTCCGCCGGGGCATCGTCGACCTCGTCGCGCAGCTCGCCGGCATCGACGGGCTCCGGGACCTGAGCCTCACGACGAACGGCGTCCTCCTGGGTGAGCTCGCCCTGCCGCTCCGGCGCGCCGGGCTCCGGCGCCTCAACGTGAGCCTCGACTCGCTTCGTCCGGAGACCTTCGCCCGGATCACGCGGCGGGAGCTCTTCGGGCGGGTGATGGAGGGGATCGAGGCGGCGGTCGCCGCAGGCTTCGCGCCGATCAAGCTGAACATGGTCGTCGTGCGCGGCGTGAACGACGCCGAGGTCGAGGACTTCGCCCTGCTCGCGTGGCGCACGCCCTTCCACGTCCGGTTCCTCGAGTACATGCCGCTCGACGGCGACGGCCGGTGGGACCGCAGCCAGATCGTCCCCGGCGCCGAGATCGTGGCCCGCCTCGCGCGCCTCGGCCCACTCGAACGCGTCGTCTCGCCGGACCGGTCGGAGGTGGCACGCCGCTACCGCTTCCGGGACGGGCAGGGTGAGATCGGCCTCATCCTGCCCGTCACCGAGCCGTTCTGTGCCGAGTGCAGCCGGCTCCGCATCACCGCGGAGGGCGCGATCCGCAACTGTCTGTTCGGCCGCGAGGAGTGGAACGCGCGGGATCTCATGCGCGCGGGGGCGACCGACGAGGACCTCCGCGCGCTCGTCCGCGCCGCCGTCGGCGCCAAGAAGGCCGCCTTCGGCGGGCTCGACCTGGAGCACGATCGCACCGAGCGGTCGATGTCCCAGATCGGAGGATGACTCGGTCGTGGAGAGCGCCGCTTCCAGCCTGGACCATGACGTGATGACGGATGCGGGCTCCATGACGGCCGTCGTGCTCGCCGCGGGACGGGCGAGCCGGATGGGCGAGGAGAAGCTCCTCCTGCCGCTCGGCGGGGCGCCGGTCATCCGCCACGTCGTCGAGGCCGTGCTCGCGGCGCGCCCGCGCGAGACGATCGTCGTCGTGAACCCCCGCAACCGGGACGCGATCGTCGGCGCGCTCCGCGGCCTCGATCCGCGCGTCGTCTGCAACGACCGCTTCGCGGACGGGATCGCCACCTCGATCGCCGCCGGCGTCGCCGCGGCGTCCGCCGCGAGCGAGGGCGTGATCCTCGTCCAGGGCGATCAGCCGTTCGTCACGACGGACATGCTCCTCGCGCTCGTCGCCGCCTGGCAGGAGGAGCGGCCCGCCTTCGTGGCCGCCTCCTACGGCGGCCTCCGCACGACGCCGGTCCTCTTCGCCCGCGCGCTCTACCCGGAGCTTCGCGCCCTCGAAGGCGACGTCGGCGCACGCAGCGTGCTCGCGCGACATCGGGGCGCGACGGTCGCGTTCCCCGAAGCCGCCGGAAGCGATCTCGACACGAAGGCCGACTACCAAGCCGTCCGTGCCGTCTGGAGCTCGAAGGAAGACATCCGCAAGCGTATGCGTAAAAGGAGGTCGTGAATGAAACCGCCGGCATTCGACTACGTCGTCGCGCGAACCGTCGACGAGGCCGTCGAGCAGCTGAACAAGCGCGGTGGGGGCGCGAAGATTCTGGCGGGTGGGCAGAGTCTCACGCCGATGCTCAACTTCCGTCTCGTCCACCCCGAAGCCCTCGTCGACATCAACCGGATCGCCGGGCTGAACCACATCACGCCGCAGAACGGCGGCGTGCGGATCGGCGCGCTCACCCGGCACCGGACGATCGAAGAATCGCCCGTCATCCGCGAGAAGCTCCCGGTCGTCGCCGCCGCGGCGGCGGAGGTGGGGCACCTCGCCATACGCAACCGGGGGACGTTCGGCGGCAGCCTCGCCCACGCCGATCCCGCGGCGGAGTTCCCGATCGTCGCGCTCGCGCTCGACGCGACGATCACGACGAAGAACGCGAAGGGTGGGCGCACGATCAAGGCGAAGGACTTCTTCGTGAGCTACCTCCAGAGCGCGGTGGAGGAGGGCGAGATCGTCACCGAGGTGACGCTCCCCGGGCTCCCCGCGAAGACGGGCTGGGGCTTCGAGGAGCTCTGCCGGCGCCCCGGCGACTTCGCGATCGCGGCCGTGTGCGCGCTCGTCACGTTCGACGGGAGCACGGTGAAGGAGGCGCGCATCGCGATGGGCGGCGTCGGTCCGACGGCGCTCCGCGCCCCCGCCGCCGAGGCCCTGCTGAAGGGCCAGGCGCTCAACGAGGACACCCTCAAGGCCGCCGGTGAGAAGGCCGCCGAGGCCTCCGATCCGTCGAACGACGTCCATGCATCGGCGGACTTCCGCCGCCACCTCGTGTCCGTACTGACGAAGCGAGCCCTCCAGGCCGCCGAGAAGCGCGCCGCCGGCCGGTGAGCGCGCGGGAAATTGGGAGACGAGCGATGAGCCAGAAGCGAAAGATCTCGGTCACCGTGAACGGCGTGAAGTACGAGCGGGAGGTGGAGCCCCGCATCCTCCTCGGTGACTTCCTGCGCGAGGACCTCGGCTTGACCGGCCTGCACTTCGGCTGCGAGCACGGCGTCTGCGGCGCGTGCACGGTCGCCCTCGAC
>DASRHG010000179.1:0-46551 GCA_035650655.1 Binatia bacterium
TGGGCCGACCCCGACCTCGGCCGGCTCCCGGGCTTCGAGAACGTCTTCAGCACCGGGAACGTGGTCACGGGCAAGGGCAACATCGCGGACTCCCGCAAGCACAGCGTGCGGGTGACGGCCCACCTCGTCGAGCGCTTCCTCGGCCTCACGCGCGACGGCGACCATCCCGCGAACGAGGCCCCGCCCGACCGCGGCGTCGAGACCGCGAAGGCGTCCGCGGCGGCGGTCGCGGACTGGGTCCGGACCCAACCCCCGCTCGACCCCGACGCCGCCGCCCGCCTGCTCGAGCGCGTCCGCGCGCGCCAGCGCGCCGTCGGCTACACGGGCTCCTACCGCGACTGGATCGTGCGCGTCACGCCGCCCGACCTCGCCTGAGCGCCGCACGCGCGGCGCGGGAGAGGGCGGCGAGCGGCCGGGCGCGGAAACGAATTGCCTCTGCTGCGGCGAGGGCTGCGCCTGCCACCCCGTCGGCTGCGTGTGCTGCGGGAACGCAGCGGCCCGGCAGCTGACGGCGCGGCGGGCGAGCTTGACGTGAACCGGCCCCCGCCGTAGTCCGACGAAACGCCGACCGCCGACGCACACCCCGCCCCGGGCCTCACGGGCCTCCGCGTCATCGCCTTCGAGAGCCGGATGACGGCCGAGATGGCGCGCCTCGTCGCGCGCCACGGGGGAACGCCCGTCGTCGCACCCGCGCTCCGCGAGGTGCCGCGGGAGGCCAACGCCGAGGCGTTCGCGTTCGGCGACCGGCTCCTCGCGGGCACGGTCGACGTCGTCCTCCTCCTCACGGGGGTCGGCACGCGCCAGCTCGTCGCCGTGCTCGAGGCGCACCACACCCGCGCGCGCCTCGTCGAGGCGCTCGGCCGCACGACGCTCGTCGCGCGCGGTCCGAAGCCCGTGAAAGCCCTCGCCGAGCTCGGGCTGCGGCCCGCGGTCGCCGTGCCCGAGCCGAACACGTGGCGCGACCTCTTGGACGTCCTCGACGCGCGCGTGCCCGTCGCCGGCCGCCGCGTGGCGGTCCAGGAGTACGGCGTCCCGAACGAGGCGCTGTACGACGGGCTCGCGGAGCGCGGCGCGGACGTGCTGCGCGTGCCCGTCTACCGCTGGGCGCTGCCCGAGGACCCCGGGCCGCTCCGCGCCGCCGTCGGCGATCTCGTCGACGGCCGCGCCGACGTCGTGCTGTTCACGAACGCCGCGCAGGTGAGCCACGCGATGCAGGTGGCCCAGGCGGCCGGCCTCGGGCGCGCGCTCCGGCTCGCGCTCGGGCGCGTCGCCGTCTTCTCGATCGGGCCGACGACGAGCGAAGGGCTTTGCGACTTCGGCCTTCCGGTCGACGGCGAGCCCGAGCATCCGAAGATGGGGCACCTGGTGGCGTTCGCCGCCGCCCGCGCGCGCACCGTCCTCGCGGCGAAGCGGAGCCGGGCGACCGCCACCGTCGCGCCGCCGCCCGACGCGGGCGCCGGGCGCGCGCGCCTCGCGGAGAGCCTCTTCCTGCGCGCGTGCCGGCGCGAAGCGACGCCCGTGACGCCCGTCTGGCTCATGCGGCAGGCGGGCCGCTACATGAAGGAGTACCGGACGCTCCGCGAGCAGGTCGACTTCCTGGAGCTCTGCCGCCGGCCGGACCTCGCGGCGGAGGTGACCGTCAACGCCGTCGAGCGGCTCGGCGTCGACGCGGCGATCCTCTTCTCCGACCTCCTCGTCGTCGCGGAGCCGCTCGGCTTCCCGGTCGAGTACACGCGCGGTGAAGGGCCGGTCGTCGCGCGGCCGATCCGGCGGCCGGCGGACGTCGACCGGCTCGTCGAGACGAACCCCGCCGAGACGCTCGGCTTCGTGTTCGAGGCGGTCCGGCTGAGCCGCGCCGCGCTCCCGCCCGACGTCCCGCTGATCGGCTTCGCCGGCGCGCCCTTCACGCTCGCGTCGTACCTGATCGAGGGCGAGGGCTCGCGGACGTACGCGCACACGAAGGCGTTCATGTACCGCGACGCGGGCGCCTGGGCGGCGCTCATGGAGCGTCTCGTCGCGACGCTCGTCCCGTACCTGAACGGCCAGATCGCCGCGGGCGTACAGGCGGTGCAGCTCTTCGACAGCTGGGTCGGAACGCTGTCGCCCGCGGACTACCGGATCCACGTGCTTCCGCACGTGCGGCGGCTGATCGCCGCCCTCGACCCGTCGGCGCCCGTGATCCACTTCGGGACGCAGACCGCGGGGCTCCTGGAGGCGATGCGCGAGGCGGGCGGCCACGTGATCGGGCTCGACTGGCGCGTGTCGCTCGCCGAGGCGTGGCGCCGTCTCGGCGACGTCGCCGTGCAGGGGAACCTCGACCCCGCGGTGCTGCTCGCGCCGCCGGCCGAGATCCGCGCGCAGGCGCAGCGCGTGCTGGACGAGGCGGGCGGGCGGCCCGGGCACGTCTTCAACCTGGGCCACGGGATCCTGCCCGGGACGCCGGTCGACCACGTGCGCGCGCTGGTCGACGCCGTCCACGAGCTCTCGGCCCGCGCGTGCTGACGGCTCCGGACGGCGCGCGGCGCGGGCCGCGCGCGAGCCGGGGCCGCCGCTACTCCTCGTCCACGCCCGGGCCGTACCACCCCGGCCAAGGCACCCGACTCTCCCCGGCCACCGCGGAGACCTCCTTCGCGTACTGCGGGCGCGCCCGCTCGAAGGCGGCGTAGCTCTCGCGCCCGCGGACGACGTCGCGCACGGACGGATCGCGCGGATTCGTGTCGCCGTCGCAACCGTCGTGCCACGCGCCGCGACCGGCGCGCCGCTTGCCCGTCGCGGGCGCAGCGGGCAAGGTCCGGGCATGCCTGACGCGTACCTCGTCGCCGGCGCACGGACGCCCATCGGCGGCTTCGGCGGCGCGCTCGCGGCGCTCGGCGCGCCAGCGCTCGGCGCGGCGGCGCTCGGCGCCGCGGTCGCGCGCGCGCGCGTGCCGGCCGACGCCGTCGAGCAGGTGATCATGGGCAACGTCGTCGGCGCCGGGCTCGGCCAGGCGCCGGCGCGCCAGGCCGGCCTCGGAGCCGGGATCCCGCGGAGTCACGGCGCGCTCACGGTGAACAAGGTCTGCGGCTCGGGACTCGTCGCCGTCATGCTCGCGGCGCAGGCGATCCGCACGGGCGACGCGGACGTCGTCGCGGCGGGCGGGATGGAGAGCATGAGCCGCGCCCCCTACCTGCTTCCTCGCGCGCGCGAGGGCCACCCGCTCGGCCACGGCCCGCTCCTCGACGCGATGATCCTGGACGGCCTCTGGGACCCCTACAACGACTGCCACATGGGCAGCGCGGCGGAGCGCTGCGCGCGCGAGCGCGGGATCGGACGCGAGGCGCAGGACGCGTTCGCGGCCGAGAGCTACCGGCGCGCGCAGGCGGCGATCGCCGGCGGCCGCTTCGCCGCCGAGATCGTGCCGGTCGCCGCCCCCGGCCGCGGCGGCACGTCGGCGACCGTCGACACGGACGAGGAGCCCGCGCGCGTCGACTTCGCCCGCATCCCGGCGCTCCCGCCGAGCTTCGAGGCGGGCGGCACGATCACCGCCGCGAACGCCTCGACCATCGCCGACGGCGCCGCGGCGCTCGTCGTCGCGAGCGACGGGGCCGTCCGGCGCCACGGGCTCCTGCCGCGGGCCCGGATCGTCGCCGCGGTCGCCGCGGGACGCGCGCCCGAGGAGTTCCCCGTGGCGCCCGTCGACGCCATCCGGAAGGTCCTCGCACGCGCCGGCCTCCGCGTCGCCGACGTCGATCTCTTCGAGGTAAACGAGGCGTTCGCGGTCGTCGTCCTCGCCGCGATCCGCGCGCTCGACCTCGATCCCGCGCGCGTGAACGTCCACGGCGGCGCCATCGCGCTCGGGCACCCGATCGGCGCGAGCGGCGCCCGCGTCCTGGTCACGCTCCTCGCGGCGCTCGAGCAGCGGGGGCTCCGGCGCGGCCTCGCGACGCTCTGCCTCGGCGGCGGGGAGGCCGTCGCGATGATCGTCGAGCGCTAGGCGTGCGCTAGACGTCCTTCACGGCGAGCAGCGCGAAGGCGACCCGCGGCGCGAAGTGGACGAGCGGCGCGGTCGCGTCGGCGGCGCGGCGCCACAGGACGGCCGGACGCCACCGCGGCTCGGCGAACGGGCCGAGGAGCGGCCGGAGCCCGAGCATGCCGCGGACGCGGAAGCCGCGGGCGCGGAGCTCGGCCACGTCGAAGCCCGAGCGGTGCGCCTGGTGCGGGTTCTCGGGCGCGGGCGGCTGCGGGACGAACCCGTTCGGCGTGAAGACGACGACGCGCCGCCGCGCGACGCGCGCGAGGGCGTCGAGGAGCGCGAGCGCCTCGGCGCGCTCGAGGTGCTCGATCAGGTCGAGCGCCACGACCGCGTCGACGCTCGCCGGCCGGAAGACGGCGGCGAGCGCGCGGGCGTCGGCGCGCACGAGCGCCGCGTGCGTGCCGGCGCGCCGGGCGGCCGCGAGGTCCGGCATCGAGAGGTCGACGCCGACCGTGAAGCGGCCCGCCGCGAAATCCGCGAGCGGCGAGCCCGCGCCGCAGCCGACGTCGAGCACGGAGCGGCAGCCGGCGAGCGCGCGCGCGAGCGCGCGCCGGAAGAGCCGCGTCCGGAGCGGCGTGAAGCACCGGATTCGCGGCGCGTCGCCCGGAGCCGCCATGGCGGCGCTTCCTACCCGCCCCCGCGCCGATCCGCCAGGCGTCCTTGACGGCCCCGCGGGCACCCGCTACGCGAGCGGCGTGGCGCGGCCGCGGGCGCTCCTCGCGTGGAGCTCGGGCAAGGACAGCGCGTGGACCCTGCACGTGCTCCGCGAGGCCGGGGCGGTCGCCGTCGTGGGGCTCCTCACGACGATCAACGAGGCGTTCGACCGGGTCGCGATGCACGCGGTGCGCCGCGAGCTCCTCGAAGCGCAGGCGCGTGCGGCCGGCCTGCCCCTCTGGCCCGTCCCGATCCCGTGGCCCTGCGCGAACGCCGAGTACGAGCGGCGGATGGGCGCCGCCGTCGCGCGGGCGCGGGACGCGGGGATTGCGCACGTCGCGTTCGGCGACCTCTTCCTCGAGGACGTCCGCGCCTACCGCGTCGCGCAGCTCGCCGGCACCGGCGTCGACCCTCTCTTTCCCCTCTGGGGGCTTCCGACCGATCGGCTCGCGCGCGACATGCTCGCCGCCGGTCTCGAAGCGACGATCACGTGCGTCGACCCGGCGCGGCTCGACGCGTCGTTCGTCGGGCGGCGCTTCGACGCCGCGCTCCTCGACGCGCTTCCGCCCGGCGTCGATCCGTGCGGCGAGCGGGGCGAGTTCCACACCTTCTGCCACGCAGGGCCGATGTTCGCGGCACGGATCCCCTTCGCGGTCGGCGAGACCGTCGTGCGCGACGGCTTCACGTTCGCCGATCTCCGCCCCGCGTGACGGCGGCCGCCCGACGCGCGAGACGGACGTGCCCGCTACTCCGTGGTCCTTCCGTCGAAGTGCTCTTCGGAGGCCGCCGCATCGGCTTTCGTCGCGTGCACGGTGCCGTCGGCGTGCTCGGGCGGCGCGTACAACGTGTACAGCCGGAGCGCCTTCTCGCCGGTGTTCTTCACGTTGTGGCGCGCGCCGGCAGGAACGATGATCGCCGTGTCGCTCTTGATCTTCGTCCTCGTGCCGTCGATCCAGACCTCGCCTCGTCCTTTCTCCAGCCGGAAGAACTGGTCCCGATCGGAGTGGACCTCCTCGCCGATCTCTTCGCCGGGTCGGAGCGACATCAGCACGAGCTGCATGTGCTTGCCGGTGTACAGGACCCGGCGGAAGTCGGAGTTCTTCTCGGTCTCCTCTTCGATGTCCTCGACGAACCCTTTCATGAGCGCCTCCTCGTTCGCGAACGAGTCCGCACCGTAGGTCGGGCGCGTTCCCGAGTCCATCCCGCACTTCGCGCGCCGGGCACGACGAACGGCGCGGCGGGTCCGCGCGACGGTGGGCGGGACCTAGAGGCCGGCCGCCGCGAGCGCGCGCGCGAGCTGCGTCTCCGTCGCGCCGTAGTGCTGCTCGAGCGTCTTCGCGCGCTTGAAGAAGACGTGGACGTCGAGCTCCCAGGTGAAGCCGATCCCCCCGTGCATCTGGATGGCCTCGCCAGCGACCGCGCGGGCGGCGTCGCCCGCGTACGCCTTCGCCGCCGCGCACGCGAGCGGCGCCTCGGCGTCGTCGGTCGCGAGGCACCACGCCGCGCGGTAGACGGCCGAGCGCGTCGACTCCGTGCGCAGCAGCATGTCGGCGAGCCGGTGCTGGAGCGCCTGGAAGCTCCCGATCGGCCGCCCGAACGCCTGCCGCGTCTGCACGTACCCGACCGTGGCGTCGAGGAGGCGCGCCATGATGCCCAGGAGCTCGGCCGCGGCGCCGACCGCGGCGAGGCGGTCGACCCTCTCGAGCAGCGTCGCGGGACCGAGGAACGCGGCCGGATGGTCGAGCGGGACCTCGGCGAAGCGCTGCGCGAGGTCGATCGTCGGCAGCGCCGTCGCGGCGAACGGGCCCTCGGCGAGCGCCACGCCGTCCGGCGTCGCGACGAGCAGCACGTCCGCGGAGGCCGCGAAGGGCACGAAGTACTTCCGGCCCTGGACGCGACCGTCGGCGAACCGGGTGACCGCCCGCGGCTCGCCGCTGAACGGCGCGTCGTCGCGCGCGATGACGGCGAGGCGGCGGCCCCCGACGACGTCGGCGAGGAGCGCGTCGTGCCCGCCGGCGGCCTCGAGGAGGGCGGCGGCGAGGACGGCGTCGAGGTACGGGCCCGGGAGCGCGGCGCGGCCCACCTCCTCGCACACGATCGCGAGCTCGATCGGCCCGAGCCCCTGCCCACCCGCCGACGGCGGCGCGAGGAGGCCGAGATACCCCATCTCGGCGAGCTGCCGCCACGCGCCGCGGTCCCAGCCGCGCGGCTCGTGCTCCATGAGCCGGCGGCTCTTCTCGAGCGGCCACTCGCGGTCGAGGAGGTCGCGCGTCGAGCGGCGCAGGAGCTCCTGGTCCTCGGAGAGGTCGAACTTCATCGGCCGTCCTGCGGGAGGTTGAGCACGCGCTTGGCGATGATGTTCCGCTGGATCTCGGACGACCCGGAGTAGATCGTCCCCGCGCGCGACCAGAGGAACTCGCGCGCCCAGTCGACGTCGTCGCGCGCGGCCGGGCTCGTGCGGAGGAGCTGGCCGCCCGCCCCGAGGAGGTCGAGCGCCGTCTCGCGGAAGCGCTTGTCGAACTCGCTCCACCAGAGCTTCTCGATCGACGACTCCGGGCCCGGCACCTTCCCGGCGGCGAGGTCGGCGAGCGTCCTGAGACCGTTCGCGCGCATCACCTCGTTCTCGACGAGAAGCCGCCCGAGCTTCTCGCGCACTGCCTCGCCCGTCCGGCCGAGCTCCCGGCAGGTCCGCGCGAGCTGCGCGAGGTCGCGCGCGTAGCGGGCCGCGTGCGCGAGCCCGACGGCGCCGCGCTCGAACCCGAGCACCGTCATCGCGATCCGCCACCCCTCGCCGATCCGGCCGACGAGGTTCTCGCGCGGGACGCGCGCGTCCTCGAAGAAGACCTCGCCGAACTCGCTCTCGCCGGTGATCTGCCGGAGCGGACGGACGGTGATCCCGGGCGTGTCGAGCTTCGTCAGGATGAAGGAGATGCCGCCGTAGCGGTCCTTGGGATCCGTCCGCGCGAGCACGAAGATCCAGTCGGCCCACGGGCCGAACGTCGTCCAGATCTTCTGCCCGTTCAGCACGAAGTGGTCGCCGTCGAGGACGGCCGTCGTGCGGAGGGACGCGAGGTCGCTCCCGGCCCCGGGCTCGCTGAAGCCCTGGCACCAGATCTCGTCGCCGGAGAGCATGGGCGGGATGAAGCGGCGGCGCTGCGCCTCCGTCCCGTGGTGGATGAGCGCCGGCCCGAGGAGCCCGATGCCGAGGATGTTGAGAATCGGCGGCGCGTCGGCGCGCGCGATCTCCTCCTCGAAGATCGACTTCTCGACCGCCGTCGCCCCGCGCCCGCCCCACTCCACGGGCCAGTCCATGCCGAGGTAGCCCGCCTCCCAGAGCTTCCGCTGCCAGGCGCGGCGGAGCTCGATCAGCCTCGTCTCGGTGGCCCGGGGGTCGCGCAGCTCCTCGCGCCACGGCCGGCGGAGGTTCGCCGCGAGCCAGGTCCGCAGCTCGCTCCGGAACCGCTCGTGCTCGGGGGAGAGACGGAGGTCCATGGCGGCGGGTGTACGGCCGCCCGCTTCGCCGTGTCAAACCTCCGGCGGGCGGTCACGACGCCGGGTGCCTCGCCGCCCGGCAGCTCAGAAATCGAGGTTCGGCTCGCGGCCGAGGAGCCGGCAGTGGAGGTACGCCTGCGCGGAGTCCTCGGCGATCTCGGCGCGGTTGTACGCTTCGAGGAGCGTGGGGCCGGTCGCGGCGAGGCCGTGGTTGGCGAGGAGGACGATGCGGGTGTCGGGAAACCGCCGGTAGACGTCGACGATCAGGTCGCGCAGCTTCTCGGAGCCCGCGTCGGCGTAGGGCACGATCTGGATCTGCTTCAGGTGCACGCGCGCCTGGCCGGTCATGTGCGGCGGGATCATGCCGACGATGCCGAAGGCCATCGTCGCCGTCGAGTGCGTGTGGACGACGCCGTGGACGTCGGGGCACGTCGCGAAGATGCCGGCGTGCCAGCGGTACTCCTTCGACGGCTTCCAGTCGAAGGCGCCGTGCTGCCGGCCCGCCAGGTCCATCTCGACGACGTTCTCGACCGCCGTGTCCCGGAAGGTGACGCCGGTCGCCGTGCAGAGGTAGCGGTCGGTGTTCGGGATGCGGACGCTGATGTTGCCGCCCGAGCCGGACGTGAGCCACCGCTCGCTCGCCCGATGGCAGACGTCCACCAGCTGACGCTTGAGATCGTCGACGGTCATGCGCTTCCGTTCTAGGCCGGCCCCCGCGCGACTCGCAAGCGACGGATCACTCCCCGGCGAGCGCCGCGAGCGCCGGGCCGTCCACCCGGTGCGTCGTCCACTCGTCGAGCGGCAGCGCGCCGAGCGCGCGGTAGAACGCGCGCGCGGGCGCGTTCCAGTCGAGCACGGCGAACTCGAGGCGCGCCGCGCCGCGCGCCACGGCGAGCGCGGCGAGCCGGCGGAGGAGCGCCCGTCCGATGCCGCGCCGCCGCCACGGCTCGGCGACGAAGAGGTCCTCCAAATGGATGCCCGCCGCCCCGCGCCACGTCGAGTAGGTCGGGAAGAAGAGCGCGAACCCGACGGCTTCGCCCTCGACCTCGGCGAGGAGGCACTCGAACGGCGGGCGCGCGCTCGCGAGCTGCGCGCGGAGCGCGGCCGGCGCGACGCGCACCGCGTCCGGCTCGCGCTCGTACGCCGCCAGCGCAACGATGAACCGGTGGATCGTCGCCGCGTCCTCGGGCCCCGCGAAGCGGATCGTCGGGGTCATGCGCGGCGCGGCGCCCCGTCGCCGAGGAACGCGGCGATCGCGTCCGTGAAGCGGTCGTTCCGATCGCCCGCGACCATGTGCCCGGCGTCCGACACGTCGACGTAGCGCGCGCCGGGCGCGAGCGCCAGGAAGTGACGCGCGTCCTCCTCGCTCACGACGTCGCTCATCCGGCCGCGGACGAGGAGCGTCGGGACGCGGAGCGCGGTGGCGGCGCGCTCGAGCCGCGCCGACTCGCTCCGCGCGTTGATCCGCTTCTCGCCGCTCATCATGCGCGGGTCCCAGTGCCACCGCCACCGGCCGTCCGGGCCGAGGCGCAGGTTCTTTCGGAGCCCGTTCAGGTCCCTCGGGCGCGGCCGGTGTGACAGGTAGCCGGCCACCGCGTCGGCCGCCTCCTCGAGCGACGCGAAGCCGTCGGGGTGCGCGGTCATGAACGCGACGATGCGATCCACGCCCGCCGCCTGCGTGCGGGGCGCGATGTCGACGAGCACGACGGCGGACGCCGTCCCCCGCCGCTCCCCCTCCGCGAGCAGCGCCGCGAAGCCGCCGAGCGACGCGCCGACGACCGCCGGCGGCGTCCGGAGACGCGCGACGACGCCGCGCAGGTCGGCGACGAACGCGTCGAGCGTGTAGTCGCCGTCGGGCGCCCAGTCGCTCTCGCCGTGGCCGCGGAGGTCGAGCGCCACGGCGTACCAGCCCCGACGCGCGAGCGCCGCCGCCGTTCCGCCCCACGCGTGCCGCGTCTGTCCGCCGCCGTGGAGGAGAACGACGGGCGGCCGGCGCGCGTCGCCGTGCGCGTCGCCGACGAGCGTCACGCCGCCCAGAGGAAAGGAGACGCGATGGGAGCGGTGCACGGCCCCGACCTACTACGGACGCCGGCCGCAGGCGAGGCGCGCCGGTGCCCCGCGCGGTCCCCGGCCCGCCGGGCTTGACACGTGCCGACCGATTGGAATACTCGAACCGACCGACCGGTCGGACGGGAGAGACGCCGCGTGACGCCCTCGCAAGCCGCTGCCGAGCAGCCCTCGCGCGAGAAGATCCTGGACGCGGCGGAGGCCCTCTTCGCCAAGCGCGGCTACGCCGGCGTCGGGCTCAGCGAGATCGCCGAGGCGACCGGCCTCGGGAAGTCCTCGCTCTTCCACCACTTCAAGAGCAAGCCCCAGCTCTACGCCGCCGCCTGCGCGCGGATCCTGGCCCGCATCGAGGAGCGCCTCGTGCGCTCGCTCGCCGCCGGCGGGGACCCGCTCGTCCGGCTCGAGCGCTGGCTCGACGACCTGATCGACCTCCTCGCCGCGAACCCGACGTACGCCCGCCTCCTCCTCCGTTCGCTGTTCGAGGACGAGGATCTGGCCGGCGACACGCCGGAGGAGATGGCCGCGCACCGGGCGATCGCGAGCATGATGGCGAGCGTCGGCGGGCTCCTCCGCGAAGGGATGAGCGCCGGCCGCTTCCGGGCCGCGAACGTGAAGCACCTGCTCCTGCACCTGGTCGGCCTCGTCGTCTTCCCCTTCGCGTCCGGCGAGTTCGGCGAGGAGATCATCGGCAAGGACCTGTTCGACGCCGCCGAGGTGCGCCGTCGCAAGCGCGAGCTGCGCGACCTGCTCCGCTTCGGGCTCGTCGTGCCACCGCCCCGCTGAGGGAGAGCCATGGAGAAGATCCTTCCCGACTACCGCAGGAGGCTCGGCGACTTCGAGGTGGTCGAGTTCGACGAGGCGAAGGTCGCCGCGCTCCGCAGCCGGCTCGACGTCGACGTCCCCGTCGACCTCCACTGGACCTGGAACTACGCGAGCGAGGTCGAGGAGCTGCGCGCGCTCTACGAGAAGGGCAAGCAGGGCCAGTGGAACGCGGAGACCGACGTCGACTGGCGGCTCCCCTTCCCCCGCGACGAGTGGTTCCTCCCGAAGGAGGGCCTCCAGCTGATGCCCTCCGTCCTCGCCCTCATGGGCGCGGACGACGCCACGTGCCGGCAGGCCGCCTTCGACGAGTTCGCGTGGACGTTCTCGCAGCTCCTCCACGGCGAGCAGGCGGCGCTCCAGCTCTGCGGGCAGCTGACGAACGTCTGCCCGACCCTCGACGCGAAGTACTACGCCGCCTCGCAGGTCGCCGACGAGGCGCGCCACGTCGAGGTGCTCTCGAAGTTCCTCCAGCGGAAGATCGGCACGATCCACCCGATCAGCGCGACGCTCAAGGTCCTCCTCGACACGCTCCTCGAGGCACCCACCTGGAAGATGAAGACGCTCGGCATGCAGTGCCTGTTCGAGGGCATGGCGGTCGGCATCTTCGACCTCATCCAGAAGGGGTCGACGAACCCGCTCCTCTCCGACGTCATCCGGCGCGTGAAGCAGGACGAGGCACGTCACGCCGCGTTCGGCATCCTCACCATGCGTCGGGTCGTCCGCGAGGCGACGCCCGAGGAGCGCGCGGAGATGGAGGACTTCGCGTTCAACGTCCTCGAGACGCTGAACGCGAATCAGCAGATCGACATGCTCCAGGACCTGGGCCCCCGCTACGGGCTCGACCCCGAGAACGTCGTGCAGATGATCGTCGGCACGCCGGAGTGGCCGGAGTTCAACAGCCAGGTCTACATGCACACCGTCGTCCCCAACCTCGCGCGCCTCGGCCTCATCACCGGGCGCACCGAGGACGCGTACCGGAAGGTCGGGATCCTCCACGGCGACCGCTTCGGCCGCGCCGTCGACCCCGACGTCCAGGCGAGCCTCCGGAGCTAGCCGCCCCGTCGGCCGCGAGCCCGCTCCACGGCTCGCGGCCGATCACCCCACGCTCCGCGAGCGATCGTCACCGCCGCCCGCGCGGAGGGCGCGCTCGACGAGCCGTCGTCAGTCCGCTGGCGCGGGCCCGCTCGGCGAGCCGAGACCCAGCTCGAGCAGCTCGCCGGCGCGCGGCATCTCCGCGTCGAGCAGCTGCCGCACGCGGCAGTCGTGCTGGCGGCGGAGGCAGGCGGTGAGCGCCGCGGTCGAGTCGAGGGCCGGGACGTCGAGCGCCGCGCACGCGTCCGCCTCGGCGCCGAAGCCGAGGCCGGCGGTGGCGAGGAGGTCCCCGAGCGGGACCTGCGGGGCGGCCGCGCGTCCGGTCTGGCCGCACGCCTTCTCGATCGTGTCGCCGAGCTTCGCGGCGTAGGTCTTCGCGCCTGGTCCGATCTTCGCGTGCTGCGCCGCGCACGTGGCGCGCGCGCGCGTGAGGCAGTCGGCGTCGCCCGGCCGCTGCTGGACGCACTTGAAGACGCCGTCGACGCAGCGCTGGAGCGCGCGCTGCGCGCGCTTCACGTACGCCGCGCCCGCCTTCTTGACCGCCGCCTGGCACGACACCGCCGCCGCCGTGCGCGCCCGTGCGCCGCCGAGCCCCGCGCCGGCGCCGTCCGCCCCCGCCTCGAGGCAGGGCGCGTCGCCCGGCGCGAGGCCGCCCGCGGTCGCGAGCTCGCGGGCGCGCGGCGCCTCCCGCGACACGAGCTGGTCGACGCGGCACGCGTGCGCGTGCAGCACGCAGTCGACGAGCGCGTCGAGCGAGTCGAGCTGCGGCACGCCGAACGCCGTGCACCCGGACGCCTCGGCGACGAAGCCGAGCCCGGCCGCGTCGAGGAGGTCCGCGAACGGGACGCCGCCCCGCCCGCCGTCGTCGCACGCCTTCGCGATGCCGGCCCGCGCCTTGCCCTCGCCGACGGCGATCTTGCCGCGCTCCGACGCGCACGTCGTCCGCGCGGCCGCGAGGCACTTCACGTCGCCCGGCTTCTGCTGGAGGCATGCGAACGCCGCGTCCACGCAGCGCTGGAGGCTTCGCTGGCGCCGCACGACGTACTTGGCGCCGGCCTTCTTGATCGCCGCCTCGCAGTGCGCCGCGGCGCGGCCGCGCGTCTGGTCGCCGAGGCCCGCACCGGCGCCGTCCGCGCGCGGCGGGCAGTCCGGATCGTCGCGGTCGACGAGACCGTCGCCGTCGTCGTCGACGCAGTCGTCGCAGATCTCGCTTCCCGCGAGGGTCGTGGTCGTGGTGGAGGGCGCGGTGGTCGTCGTGGTGGTCGTCGTCACCGCGCGGAGGGTCGCGGTCGCGAGCGCGGTCTTCGTCGGGTCGCCGAGGGAGGCGAGCGCGACCGTCACGGTGCCCTCGCCTGCCGGCAGCGTTGCGTCGACGAGGAAGGTTCCGGCGCCGAATGCCGGGAGATCGAACGCGGGGATGCTCTCCACCGGGAGCCCGTCGAGCCCGCGGATGGTGGCCGCGAGGCCGCCCGTCGTGCCGGCGATCGTGGCCGAGTAGCCGTCGGCGACGTTGCCGAGGTTCTCGACCTCGAGGACGAAGGTCGCCGTCGCGGGCGCGTCGCGCTCGACCGTGTCGGGGACGAACGCGGCCGCCGCGCCGTGCGTCTCCCCGACCCGCACGGACGTCCGTGCGCTCGCCGTCACCGCCGGCGCGGTCTCCGACGTCGCCGTGCCGACGAGGGGCACGACCCCGGGCGGGCTCGCGACCGGACCGAGCGTCACGAGGACGTCCTGCTGCCCGCCGGGCGCGAGCGTCACGCTCGGGCTCGCCAGCGCGGCGAGCGGCGCGAGCGGGCCGCCGACCGAGAGGTCGAACGTGTCGGCCACCGAGCCGATGTTGCGGACCGTCAGCGTGTAGGGCGACGTCGTCGTGCCGGGATTGGGGTTCAAGAATACCTGCACGCCGTTCGCGACCACCACGACGTGCGCGGTCGCCTTCACCCCCTGGCTGCCGCCGCCCGAGAAGAGCGTGAGCGGGATGTCGTACGGCCCCGGCGCGGCGTTCTGCGGCGGGACGAAGAAGACGTGGCGCTGGGTCGCGTTGTCCGGTCCGGGCAGCGTGTGCACGCTCGACGGCGGCCAGAGCATGGCCTGCCAGCCGGGCGGCGCGTCGGCGCCGAGGAAGTAGTCGTCGGCGACGTTGCCGACGTTCGTGAACGTCGCGACGAAGGTCGCGAGCCCGCCCGGCCCGACGGTGACCGACGCGGGGGCGAGCTCGACGACGGCGCCGAACGCGGCGGCGCCCGGGTTCCCGCCGAGGTCGGGCCCGGGGCCGGTGCCGATCTGCGCGTAGACCGTGCCCGCGAGCCCGCCCCCGGCGTCCGCCGTGACGCTGAAGTCGAAGAGACGGAACAGGGTCGCGGCGAGGCCGGGCGTGAGCGTCAGCGGGACGGGCACGGTGGTCATCGCGGGGACGTCGACGGTCGGCGCGAGCGTGACCCACGCCGGCGGCACGCCGTCGACGGCGAGCGCGAACGCGGCGTCCATCGCCGTCGGGTTCGTGACCGAGAGCGTGTAGGAGGCCGGCGTCCCCAGCTGCACGTTCCCCTGGCTCGTCGGCGAGATCGCGAGGATCTGCGTGCCGTTCACGAACGCCGGCGGGAGCGCGAGCGTGCCCGAGCCGAGCGTCGGGACGACGAAGTCGACCGTCCCGCCGAGCGTGACCTCGCGGCTCTCGCCCACCTCGAGCCCGTGCACCACCTGCTGCCACGTGAGCGTGTCGACCGCGGGCTGGTCCCACACGTACGTGTCGCGGTCGGCGCCGGAGAGCACCTGCGTCGGCGTTGGAACGAAGGACCCCGGGACGAGCTCGACGCCCGGCGCCTTCGGGACGTCGACGCGGACCGTGAGCCGGGGCCCGGTGATCTGGTCGATCTGGAAGATCGTGAGGCCCGAGGCGTTCGTCGTGTAGAGGAGGTTCCCCACACGCTGCATCGACGCGATCGGCGCACCGACGTCGTACGGGACGTAGCGGACGCTCACCGGGTCGGTCGCGTCGACCAGGAGGAGGAGGTCGCGCGTGCCGAGCTTCGGCCCGCCCACGGCGAAGATGCCGTTCCCGAGCGCGACCGTGCTCGTGCCGTTCGGGTCCGTGAGCTGGGTGACGATCGTGGCGTCGATCGCGGGGGCGGTCGGCGTCGTCACGTCGAGGGTGGTGAGCGCGACGTTCCCGATCTGCCCCGAGGCCGCCGTGTCGAAGCCGTGCGTGTCGCCGGAGAGGAGGACGATGCCGCCGTCGAGCGCGCCGCCGCCGAGGGTGACGGGGCCCGGCTGGCCCATGGTCGGCGGCGGGATGACGAGGTCGCCGGTCTGGACGGGCGCGTCCGGATCGCTCACGTCGACGACGAGGACGCGCGCGTTGCCGGGCCCGGTGCCGAAGCCGTCGCCCGTGGCCGTCGTCGTGAGCACGTACGCGGTGTCGCCCGCGATCCGGAGCGCGTTGAACACCATGCTCGCGTTCGCGCCCGCGTAGTCGGCGGTCCCGTCCTGGCCGGGGACCGCGGGCGGGAAGAGCCGGCCGCGGAGCATGGGCGCGGAGACGTCGGTCAGGTCGACGCCGAACATGTCGCCCGCCTGGCGGAAGATGAAGTTCGAGAACGGGTTGAAGACGAAGATGCTGGTGGCGAGCCAGCCGACCGGGCCGTCGGTGAAATGGATCGTGCCCGAGATGCCGCGCGGGAAGGTCGTGTTCGAGACGAGCGCGGGGTTCGACGGGTCGGTCAGGTCGTAGATCGCGAGGCTCGTCGGCACGAACGTCCCGCCCGGCCCGAAGCCTTTGTCGTAGACCATCATGAGCCGGCCGCCGACGATCGAGCAGCCGACCGACGAGAAGCCGTCCGCGAGCCTCGTGCCGGTCGTGCCGAAGGTGGAGCGCACGGTCGGATTCGCGGGGTCGCTCACGTCGACCACGCTCGCCAGGTGGTCGCTGCAGACGTACGCGCGGTTGCCGAAGACGGCGACGCTCCGCGCCGGGCCGCCCGATGTCCCGACGGCGCCGAGGACGGTCGCGGCGGGGTTCGGGACGGCGTCGCGGTCGAGCGTGACGGTCGTCTGCACGGTCACGTCGCCCGGCGGCGCCACCTCGGGCGTCGTGTCCACGGTCGCCGCGAGCGGCGCCCCCACGAAGAACGGCCCCTTGCCGGTCGCGCCCGGGATCTGCTGCTCGGGGCTCTGCTCGTGGACGAAGGCGGTCAGCACGTACGGGCCCTTCGCGAGGTTCGCCGGCAGCGCGAGGGGGACGTCGAGCTGCTTCACGTTCGGCGCGAGATCGAGGGCGAAGCTGCCTGCGAAGAAGGGGAAGATCCGGTTGACGCCGTTCGCGTCGTCCAGGCCGACGTACACGTTCACGGCGCGCGCGCGGTTCACCGCGTTGTAGAGGCGGACGTGCGCGGTGATCCCGTCGCCCGGGTTCGCGAAGCCCGGCGTCGCGGTCACGTCGACGACCTGCACGATCTCGTCGCGGACCGTGACCGAGCCGGTGACCGTCCGCGTGCCGAGCGGCGCGAGCGCGTCCGTCCCGGTGACGGTGAAGGTGAACGGGGCGAGCGGACCGGCGATCGGGTCGATGGTGATCTGCACGGGCGGGAAGGTGTTCCCGAACGGGCCGAGCGTCACGCGCGTCGGGGCGACGTGGCCGGTGACGCCCGCAGGCAGGCCGGCGAGCGCGAGGTCGAAGGTCCGCGTCGACGTCGACTGGTTGAAGACGAAGAGGCCGAACGTCGTCGCCGTCGCGGGAAGGACCTGCTGCGTGTCGGGGCTGAGGATGAGGTCGAAGCCACCGCCGTCGGCCGAGGCGAGGATCGTTTTCAGATCGCAGAGCACCCGTCCCACGTCGGCGAGCAGGCCGAGCACCTGCGCGGGCGACGCGGTTGCGAGGGCGGCGCGGTCCGCCTGGAGCGCCGTCTCGACGTCGGAGAAGACCGCCGCACCGCCGACCTGGCCGATGGTCCGATCGAGGAAGGTGAGCACGGCCGCGACGTCGGCCGCGTTGCCCGGGTCGGCCGCGAGCACGCTCATCGCGCCCGCCAGCGAGATCAGGTCGTCCGCGAGCCCGGTCTTCCCAATGGCCTGCGCGCGCGCCGCCCCGTCCTGCGCGCAGGTGGCCGACAGCACGACGACGTGGACGACGACGTCGATCGTCACCGTCCGTCGGGCGCCGGCGGGTCCGAACGACGCCTCCGCGCGCACCACGAGATCCGTCCCGCCCGGGATGCCGGCGTCGGCGGTGAGCACGAGCGGCACCGGGGCGATCGCGCCCGGCGCGGCGAGCGTGACCGGCGTCGCGAGCGGGTCCGCCGTCACGCCGGGCGGCAGCACGAGCGCGAGGTCGACGTCGCCCGGCGCGACGTTGCCGCTCGCGCGGACCCCGAGGGTCACGCCGGCGGCGCCCCCCGGCGGCACGGCGACGGACGACGGGCTCGCGGTGAGGACGACGCCCGGGACGGCCGGGACGGCGAACGGCTCCGTCTCGGTGTCCGTGACCGAGGCGTCGCTCGCGCTCGTCGCCTTCACGGCGAAGTCGGCCGCCGCGCCGGGCGCGGGGACGTCGTCCGAGTTGGGGAAGAGGCAGACGCCCACCTCCGCGGCTTCGCCGGGACCCAAGTGGATCGGCGCGATCGGCACGCGCGGGGTGAAGCCAGGCGGGCCCTGCGCGATGGTGAGCGTGAAGTCGTCGGTCGTCGGACCGGTGTTCCGGACGCGGGCGACGAAGACGGAGGGGACCTCCGCCCCGTTGGCGCTGATCGTGAGCCGCGGGTCGGGAAGGATCTCGACCGCCACCCCCGGCTGCGCGTCGGGCGGGATCGGAGCGGGGCCGGCGGCGAGGTCGCTCACCAGGAAGGGGAACGCGGGCGGGTCGTTCGGCGAGATGAAGTCGAAGAACTTCTCCGCGAACTCGAGGCCCTTCTTGAGCCCGTCGGCGAGCTGACCGATCAGGCCGAAGCCCTTGGTGTCGAGCTTGAGCTTGTCGAACGCCTTCTTGAGCTTCTCGAGGATGCCGCTCGCCTGCTCCGCCTGCTGGATGAGGGCTTTGATGGACGTCTTCGTGTCCTTCACGACGCCGTCGAAGTTGCCGCCGCTCGCCGCCGCGCTCACGACCGCCGCCGCGTACACGAGGCCGACCTGCCCGAAGGCGGCGACGCGCCCGATGAAGTTCGCGATCGGCTTGTTGAACTCCTGCGAGAGCTGGAGCGCGTTGCCGTACTGGAGGAGCGCCTGGTGCCCGCCGTTCTCGAACACGCTGATCGTATGGCCGGTCTGGTCGGTCTCGAGCCAGCCGACGGTAGTGACGCCGCCGACCGTCACCATCTGCGTCGGCGTCAGGACGACCTTGCCGGCGCTCGCCGCCGCGGCGATCCGCGCCTTCGCCTCGTCGGAGAGGCCGAAGGTCATGAGCGTGTCGAGGTCGTCCGCGGTGACGACGGCGAGGTCGTTGCCGGGCGCGGCGAGCGCGGCCTCGAGCACCTCGCGGATCGAGACGGCGGGCTGTCCCGTGACGCCGTTCAGGACCGAGCCCTCGAGGAAGGACTCCTCGAGGCCGCGCGCGATCTCGAACCAGAACGGCGCCTGCGGATCCTGCCCCGAAAGGGGCAGGACGCGGAGGTCGTTCTTCAGCACGTCGAGCGCGAGCGCGGCGCCGTCGCCCTGCTTGTTGCTCACCGCGACCGTGAGGCGCGGCGAGGCGACGATCGGCTTCACGAGGTAGCCGCGGGCGAGCTGCGCGCCGGCGAAGTCCGCGGTCGCGTCGAAGCCCATCGTGAGCGTCTCGGCGTTCGCGATGGACAGCGTGCGCGCCCGGCTCGAGGCGTCCTTCAGGACGGCCACCTCGTCGGGCGCGTACGGCCCGCCGGGCGTGATCGCGGCGAGCGCCGGCTCGAGCGCCGCGAGCGCCGACTGCGCCGCGGCGAGCCGGTCGTGCTGCGGCCCGAAGGCGTCGAGCGACTGCCGTCCGGGGAGCACGTTCACGCTGAGCACGTCGAAGTCCGTGACGAGGGGGTTGGTCGGGTTCGGGACCGAGATCGGTCCGCCGCCCTGGCGCGCGACGAAGCCGATCCGGTCGACGAACGTCCGGCTGAAGTGCTGCGGCCCGACGAACGCGGTCGGCTGCACGTCGACGCGGACGGTGAGCGCGGTCACGATCTGGGACCCGAAGGGGAAGTTCGTGACCACGTCCTGCACCTCGGTGCCGACGACGATCGGGTCGTCGCTCGCGTCGGCGTCGCCCTGCCCGAGGAGGAGGTACGGTGTGTACGTCGTCGTCTGGATCGAGAACGGCGGAACGGTGACGCCGTCGGAGTGCACGAACGCGCTCACCGAGACCGGCTTCCCGACCAGGTCGGCCGCGTCGAACGTCTGGCTCACGACCGTCGCCGTACCGAGGCCCGAGAGGTCGACGAGGGCGGCGGCCTGGCTGAAGACCTCGGCGTCGACGCTCACCGTCACCCGGTGGCGGAGGTCGTCGGGTACGTCGGTGAACGTGTCTTGCGCGGCGAGGAGCGTGTCGCCCAGCTGGAGCGTCGGCACGCTCGTGTCGGCGTCGACGAGCCCGCCGCCCGCGTCGAACTGAACCCAGTAGTGGTTGCGGACGTCGTTGAAGACCGAGCCGTCGTTGGTGACGAAGTACGGGAAGTTCGTCGGGCAGCCGAAGGCGCGGGGGCCGAGCACGAAGGCCGGCGCGACGAGCGTCGCGAACTCCGGGTTGCCCGCCATGAGCGCGTGCGCGTACTGCACGGTCGTCACGCCCGCCGCCTGGAGGAGCGCCACGAGAAGGCTCGCGCGGTCGAGCGAGTTCGCCGCGCCCGTCCAGAGCGTGCCGCGCGGGCCGCGGAGATAGCCGAAGTAGGGCTCGAACGCGACCCGATCGCGGACGAAGGCGAAGAGCTGCGCCGGGTCGTTCCCGAGCTCGGCCGCCTTCGCGGCGACGTACGGATCCGGGTCGGCGGCGGCCGGCGCGCCGGCCGCGAGCAGGGCGGCGAGGGCGAGGAGCGCGACCGGGAGCCTGGAGACCAACTTGAGCATGCCGGCGAACGGGGCACCCTCTTTACACTGCACGCATGCGGGTTGGCCAGAAAAAAACTCTGCGCGCTGCCAGGCTCGCCGACGGGCCAAACGTCATGCTGAACCGGCGTGCGGAGGGCGGCGGTCCCCGCGCGGGGTGCCCGGCCCTAGCGCTCGGTCCGCTTCAGGTAGTCCACGACCATGCGGACCTGGCCCTCGTTCAGCCGTCCGCGGAAGTGCGGCATGGCCGGGCGCTGGCGCGCGAGCATGTGCCAGACCTTCGTGCGCAGGTACTCGCCGTCGTGCGTGCGCAGGTACTCGCCGTCGAAGCGGACGACGGGCGCGGCACCCGGGTCGACGAGGTCGCCGCCCCGGCCGTCCTCGCCATGGCAGCTCGCGCAGTAGCGGCCCCACGCGACCCAGCCCGGCGAGAGCACGCGCACGAACGCGACCAGCGCCTTCGCGTCCTCCTCGGCCAGAAGCCCGGGGACGGGCGGCATGTTCTTCGCGCCGTGGCGGACGGCGACGAGCAGCGCGCGGTCGTCGCGCGAGCGCTGGAACGCCGGGTCGGTCAGGTCGCGCGAGGCGTGCACGGTCGCCTTCGGGAGGAGCGGACTCGGCTGTCCCCACGGGCCGTGGCAGCGCGTGCAGCGGGCGACGAAGAGGTCCTCGCCGCGCTCGATCGCGTCCCAGTCGAGCGCCGGGAGCCGCTGTAGGTGGCCGACCAGGTCCTCCACCTCGCCGGCGCGCTCGCGCAGGCGCTCGGGGTCGAGCGCGAGCGGCAGCGCCTCGCTGTCGCGGACCGCCCGCACGAGCTTCGCCGTGTCGTAGCGCTCGAGCAGCCCGCCGCGCAGATCGCGCGGCCGCGGCGTGAACATCGCGGCGTCCGGGCCATCGCCGCGTCCCGTCGCGCCATGGCAGCCCGCGCAGTTCTGGAGGTAGAGCCCGAGCCCCGTCTCCTCCACCGGACGCTCGACCGCCCAAGCGCGGACGGCGAGCGCGATCGCTGCCGCCGCGACGACCGCGCGTCTCAGCCGCATCGCCCCCCCTCCGTCACACGCGCGCGATACTAGCGGTCCGCGTCGGCGCGTCAAAACCGGCGCGACCGATTTGCGCGCCCGCACCCGGCCGCCGAGCCGGACGGGGTTGACTCGCCCCCCGGCGGGCGCGAACGTCGTCGGCATGGCGAGAGCCACGTGGAAGGGTGCCGTCCTCGCGGAGGCGGACGAGTTCCAGGTCGTCGAGGGGAACGTCTACTTCCCGCCGCAGGCCGTGAACCGCGCGCATCTCCGGGAGAGCGAGATGCACACGACGTGCCCCTGGAAGGGCGTCGCGAGCTACTACGACGTCGTCGTCGACGGCGAGACGAACGCGGACGCGGCCTGGTACTACCCGGCGCCGAAGGACGCCGCGAAGCACATCAAGGACCACGTCGCGTTCTGGCGCGGCGTCACCGTCGAGCGCTGACGGCTACCAGGCGTACGCCTCCGGCGCCTCGCCGCCGGGCCCCGGCCAGATGCGGTCGAGGCGGGCGCGCGCGTCGTCGGAGAGCCGCACCGAGAGCGCGCGCAGGCTCCCCTCGAGCTGCTCGATCGTCCGCGGCCCCACGATCGGCGCGGTGACGCCGGGCTGCGCGAGGAGCCAGGCGAGCGCGATCTCGGCCGGCGCCGCGCCGAGCTCGCGGCACAGCGCCTCGTACGCCTCGAGCTGCGCGCGGTGCGTCTCGACGGACTTCCGGAGCCGGTCGCTCGCACGCCGCCCGTCGGCGGCCTCCGCGAGCGCCCCGCCGAGGAGCCCGCCGGCGAGCGGGCTCCACGGGATGAGCCCGAGCCCGTACGCGCGGCAGGCCGGGATCACCTCGAGCTCGATCGTGCGCGCGGCGAGATTGTAGAGGCTCTGCTCCGAGACGAGCCCGAGGAAGTGCCGGGCGCGCGCCGCTTCGCATGCCTGCGCGATGTGCCAGCCGGCGAAGTTGCTGCTGCCGACGTAGAGGACCTTCCCCGCCGCCACGAGCTGCTCCATCGCCTGCCAGAGCTCGTCCCACGGCGTGTCGCGATCGACGTGGTGCACCTGGTAGAGGTCGATGCGATCGGTCCGCAGCCGCCGCAGGCTCTCGTCGCACGCGCGCCGCACGTGGTACGCGGAGAGCCCGCGGTCGTTCGGGCCGGCGCCCATCCGGCCGTAGACCTTGGTCGCCAGGACGATGCGCTCGCGGCGTCCCCCGCCCTGTGCGAGCCACCGGCCGACGATCTGCTCGGTGACGCCCTCCCCCGTCTTCCAGCCGTAGACGTTCGCGGTGTCGAAGAAGTTCACGCCCGCGTCGAGCGCGCGGTCCATGATCGCGAAGCTGTCCGGCTCGCTCGTGAGCGGCCCGAAGTTCATCGTGCCGAGGCAGAGGCGGCTCACGCGAAGCCCGGTGCGGCCGAGACGGACGTGGTCCATGGGGAGCGTAGTGTACCGTCGGCGCCGTCGCTTGACGAGCCGGCCGGGGGCGCTGGTCGGCTGCGTGGGCTCGCACGCGCACGAGTCGTCACCCTCGGCGCGTCAGCGCAACGCGTCCGTCAGCCACAGGAGGGCAGCACGACGGCGTCGAGCAGCGGACCGGCGAGCCCAGCGGTCTCCCGCGCACCGGTTGCCGTTCGAGCGCAGAGTATGTCCAGCTTACGAGCCGAGCATCTAGCGGGCGAGCACTTTCCACCCGCAGCGGCCCTGCGATACATTCCGCGCAATGCTGCAGCCGACGCACTACGATGCCCCCTTTCCCGGATCGACAATCGGTTACGCGAAGTGGGGAGTTCGGCATTGCCTGTGACACGCGAACCAAGGAGACGGGGGATGTCCCACTCGCTGTTGAACGCCGGTGAGCGGCGGCTCGGTTTGACCGGCTCCTACGCCACCTCCTTCACGGAAGGACGCGGCCGCACCCGGGTGGGAGTTGTCGAGCCCGGCCGCGAGCTGCAGGAGACGGCGCTTGGCGAGGGCGGCATCGGCGAGCCCGTACGCCTCGGTGAGCACGCGGCGGACGCGCGGGCGCAACGTCTCGGGGAAATGTTCGAGGACGTTCCGCCGCTGGTGGACTTGGCAGCGCTGGACGAGCGCCATCGCCCCGCATGTCTCCCGGATCGCCTTGCGGAGCCCGCTCCCGCCGTCGAGCGCGAAGAGGATGCGGTACTTGCGCGTCGTGACGCCGATCGCGATCGCCTCCAGGGTGCGGGCGTCGAGGGGATCGCGGTGCGCCGCGTACGCGAAGCTCGGGCGGGCGAGCTCGTGGCCATCAACGCTGCGGGCGCGCAGGCGCGGCACGAGGATGCGCCGCCCGCCGAAGGTCACCTCGCCGCGCGTCTGGCCGTGGCGATACGCACGGCGCGCGGGGTCGGGGACGTTCTCCGGTCCGCACAGCCGCTCGCGATCCTGTTCCATCACCGTGCGCAGCACCTGCTCGCCGGTCTCGAGACAGAGCCCGAAGAACGCGGTGCGCGTGCCGGCAAGGACGTCGAGCAGCGGCAGCGGAACGTGAACCGTGGCGACGGGTGGGGACGCGACTGCTTCCCCGGCGGCTGATCCTGTGCGACTCTTCTTCTTGGCGGCTCCTTCTGTGAAGGTTGTGGTGACCGCCGTCCTACCATGGACGGCGGCAGGAGCCGCCGCTCCTTTCAGGCGGTCAGTTCAACAGGCGCCGGGACATCCCCAGGAGACCTGGATACGCTTCGTACTCCTCGCCGGATTGGCCACATCGCTCTGGGGCTGGGGTTGCGGATCGTACGATGCATTTGCCCCTCTGGCGGACGTGGGGATCGCAACGAGCGGCGGTCACGTCATCACCGTGACGAATGATCGTCTCGAGATTGACAACCAACGCGTGGAAACGCTGGCCGTCCGGGCCTGCGACGCGAACGCGTTGCTGGCTGATCCGGACTACCAGTACGACGCGTCTAGCCAGCGTTGGTTTTCGACCATCCTGAACGGCAGTGGGGTTGATCTCGCGATCAGCGACGCGTCGGCGCCCGATGGCCCCTACTATGCGTGTTACAGGCTCGATCCCGCGATGTGGGATGCCCGCATCGATCCCCGCACCGGGTTCATCGATTCACCACGCTTGACGGTGACCGGCAACAAGGTCGCCATCGTCGGAACCCCCATCAACTGCTCTACCTCCACCGGCGACTGCGACCGCAGCGACACGCTCGTGATCAACAAGGCGGATGCCGTCGCGGGCCGGCGGCTTCACACGGCGACGGTCCGTCACATCAACACTCCCATGAGACCGGCACGGGACGTCAATGGCTTCAACGACGCCGTCTTTATCGTCGGCCATCCCGACGGTGCCGCGCACGACGTGTTCCGGGTCGGTGTCATAACGGGCGTGCCTGGCGTGAGTACAGTCACAACCGCCCTGGGGAGGTCCACACGACCTTCCCCGTAGATGTCGGAGCCCCGGACATGCTAGACGCCAGCGGGGCGATCCTTCGCGACTTCAATATACCGACGCAACACGCCGTAGTGAGCATGGGTCCTTTGTGGACGCTCACGCGGACGCAGACGAACGGCATTGGCCAGTTGGGGTTGACCGAATTCGGCGGCCTGGTGCCGACGTTTGCTCCCCACAGGGTGCAGACCGCGATGGTGACATCACCCGAACGAACGAGTGTCGCGTGTCCGGCGCTTGCCGTCACCCTAAACCAGGATGTCGCGGTTGGATTCACCACGGCGTCGCCGGCCCACTACGCATCCGCGTACATCACCGGCCGGCGCAGCTATGACCCTCCCGGCACGCTGCGCCCCGTACAGAAAGTCGCTACCGGGCAGGCGCCATTTTATCCGCTGTCCGGTCAGGTGATCCGAATGGACTACTGTGATGCAGCGACGACACCGAAGAATGATACGCTGCTGTTCGCGCTGAACTATTCGGGAAGATTTGACCTGGTTACGCGTGTCATCCCCGTCATCGTTTCTCAGAATCCGTGAGGGAGGGCGATGGAACATGCGAATCGTGACCGCACGGATCCTGGCGGTTGTTCTCGCCTTCGCGGAGACGACGACCACGACGCTTCCGTCGCTGTCGGACGGTTTGGAAACGGCGCTGCCCATTGAAGTGGTCCCCGATGGTGCGACGGTCGACCCCGCCGTTGCGCCGGACGTCGGAAGCTCCGACGACAGAAGCACACCATGATCGCCGCGTTGACGCTCGCCGCCGCGATGGCCTGCCGAAACGCCGTGAATCCGTGCGCCGCGTGGCCGCGAGCGCCGTGGTCGGGAACGATTGGGGGACGCCCGGCATCGTGCCGGCTCGCGACGATCGTCGTGGATCTCGGGGTACCGGTCGCACACCTCGGGGGCCGATGTCGAGTCAAACGATTCAAGCACCGCCGCATGCTCGACGTGACGCTGAAGGAGGCGGGGAGTGGCCTGATTTGCCGGCGCTTGCCACAACCCGTAACGCCCGTACCGCCTGTGTCACCGAACACGCCCCCCGCGTTGCCCAAGACGTGTTGCGAGCTGACTTTGTCGCCGGTTGGGTTCGATCTGATGCACCCGCCACGACAGGTCGATGGGACGTACCGCTGTCCAAAGGAGAGCGGCGCGTTCACTCTAATGAAACGTCCGGGGTTCGGCGTGACGTTTGAGCGGCATGAGTAATTTCGACTTCGCACCCGAGAATCGTCGTGGCGGGGGCAGAGGCCGGCCCACGAGATGAGGTGCTGCACGGTCGGGAAGCGGGTCATGTCCACACCGATCTCGCAGACGATGACCTCGGCCGCGCGGGGGACCGACGCCGGGGATCGTCGTCAAGAGTGTGGTCCGGGTGCGAAAGGGGGCGAGCCTGTCGCCGACCTCCGCTTCCACGGCGCGGATCGCCGCGTCGAGCGCTTCGACGTGCTGGAGATGGAGGTGGAGGAGGATGCGCTGATGGCGCGCGAGACAGCCGCGCAGCGCCGCGCGGAGCGTGGCCGCGCTCGCCTGGACGCGGCCAGCGGCGACGGCGGCGAGCTGGTCGGGATCGGTCTCGGTCAAGTCCCGTTCTTTGTGTAGGATCAGCAGGTAGAAAGCTCCTCGTCTTCAAGCCTCACGCCGCGTCCTTCGTCGTGCCTGCCTCCTTTCGTGCGGCGGTCATGTCCACGTACCGGCGGTCGTCCCAGATCGCCGTGACGCGCAACGCGACCGCGACGATGAGTCGGAGCGCGCTGGCGCGATCGGGGAACGCGCCCACCGCGCGAATGCGCCGCTTGATCTCGCCGTGCAGCCGCTCGAGCCCGTTGGTATCCGGCATAAAAGTCGCGCGTGCCGGCCGTCCCTTCGCCCCGCCACCACTGGGTGAGTAGGCTGCGAGCCTCCGGGACAGGGGCACTGGCCAGCACGCAGGAGGGGCAGGCCGTTCCGTACGATGAGCTGCGAGCTCGCGTGAGTATCTGGCCGCCCCTGCGACTGGCCCGGATGCGCTGCGAGCGCGAAGCCGTAGGTGTCGTGGTGCCCACCAGCGTGCTCAACCGAGCCCATACGGGCAGGAGGGCCGCGGAGGCAATTCACCGGACTGGATGGGAACCGTTCGCGGAGGTCGCGGTGCTCGAGGACGGGCGGGTGCACGCGGCCGGCCGCGTCCCCACCACGGCCCTGGCGCTGGAGACGTTCGCGCGGACGCTCCGACCCGACGATCAGGTTGTGCTCGAGGCGACGACGAACACACACGCCGTCGTGCGGCTCCTGCGCCCTCACCTCGCCCGGGTCGCCGTCGCCAACCCGCGGCGCACGCGCGCAATGGCTGCGACCCGAAGGGGCGGGACGGGCGGCCGCTTCCGGACTTCGCCACGATGTACCGGGAGCTCAAGCGCCGCGGCGTGACGCTCGAGCTTCTGTGGCAAGAATACCGCCAGGCGCATCCCGACTGCGGCTACGGCTACTCGCGCTTCTGCGATCTCTACCGCGCCGGGCGCGGCCAGCTCGACTTCGTCATGCGCCAGGAGCACCGCGCCGGCGAGAAGCTCATCGTCGACTCCGCGGGCCTCACCTATACGGAGGCCCTTAGCCCGCGCGCTCGAGGAGCAGCTCGCGCAGCCGGAGAGCTACCGCGCGCTCGCCTTCGCCGGCGCGCTCGGGCAGAAGGCGTGTCGCGACGGCCACTCCGTCCTCTACCGCCGCGTGCCGCGGCTCGGCCACGAACTGCACGTCGCCCGCGGCGACAGCTCGTTGCCCCGGGTCCTCACCCGCTGGGCGAAGATCGACGTCCTCATCCTCGACGACTGGGGCCTCACCCCGCTCGGCGCGCAGGAACGGCACGATCTCCTCGATGTCCTCGAGGACCGGTGCGGCGAGCGCTCGACGCTCGATCGCGTCGTCCACACCGCCCACCACATCATCCTGAACGGAGAATCGATGCGGAAGAAGCGCTCGCCCTTGACGCGCGGGCCCGACTCAGCCACGTAGAGGCCGCCCGTCACGGGGCTCCGGTCGGCTGTTCGCCTTCGCTCGGACGAGGTGTTCGGCTTCGTTCGGACTGGGTGTTCGGCTTCACTCGGACCAGCCGTTCGGCTTCGGTCCTCGAGGCCGGCTACGTGTCGCGGCGAGCGCCGCGTGGTACGCTCGACGTCCATGCGGGGGCGAAGACCGATGTCGCTCGAAGCGATCGTCAGGACGACGGCGCGCGACCTCGCGTTGATCGCGGCGCGCCGTGGCCGGGGAGGAGAGATGGAGACGCCGGACAAGGTGGCGGCCCTGCTCGACGCGAAACGGGCCCTCGACGGCGTACCGGTCCGCCATGCGCTCATCGGCGGCGTTGCGGTCGGCATCCATTCGGGGGTGCCGCGCGCGACGCTCGACACCGATCTCGCCGTGCCGTCGACCGCCGAGCGGGCGGCCGTCGTGGACGCGATGGTCCGCGCGGGGTTCCGGCGGATCGGCGAGGATGCCCACAGCGCCAACTTCCGGCACCCGAGCGGGGAGCCGGTGCAGCTGGCGTTCGACCCGGGCTTCGATCCCATGATCGCACGGGCCGAGACCTTCGACCTCGAAGGCGTGGCCGTGCACGTCGTCCGCAAGGACGACCTCATCGCCATGAAGCGGCGCGCGGCCGCCGACCCCGGGCGCCGCCGGAGCAAGGCGCTGCGGGATCAGGCCGACGTCGAGCTGCTGCTCGGCGACGTCCCCGAACCCGACGAGGGCTGGTAGAGAACTCGCGTCGCCGTCAGACGTGGATCGCGCGCTTGCCGACCGCGAGCGCCGCTTCCTTCACGGCCTCGGGAAGCGTCGGGTGCGCGTGGGTCGTCCGCGCGACGTCCTCCGCGCTCGCCCCGAACTCCATCGCGACCACCAGCTCGGCGATCAGGTCCGACGCCCGCGGGCCGAGGACGTGCACGCCGACGATGCGGTCCGTCCGCGCGTCGGCGATCATCTTGACGCCGCCCTCCGTCTCGCCCATCGCGCGGGCGCGGCCGTTCGCCTGGAACGGGAACGTGCCGACGGCCACGTCGAGGCCGCGCGCCTTCGCCTCCTCCTCGGTGAGGCCGACGCACGCGAGCTCCGGCCACGTGTAGACGACGTTCGGGATCGCGTCGTAGTTCACGTGCCCGGCGTGCCCAGCCATCAGCTCGACGGCGGCGATCCCCTCCTCCTCCGCCTTGTGCGCGAGCATCGGCCCCCGGATCACGTCGCCGATCGCCCACACGCCGGCGACCGTCGTCTCGAAGCGGTCGTTCACGACGATGCGGCCCGCGTCGTCGAACGCGACGCCGAGCTCCCGCGCCCCGAGCCCCGCGGTGAACGGCCGGCGTCCGACCGCGACGAGGACCATATCCGCCTCCTCGGAGGCCGTCGTGCCGTCGCGCGCGCGGAGCGCGAGCCGGACGCCGCTCGCGGCCCGCTCCGCGCCCTCGGCGAACGTCCCCAGGCGGAAGCGGATCCCCTGCCGCTCGAGCGCGCGCTGGAGCTGCGTCGCCATCGCGCGGTCCGCCCACGGGACGATCCGGGGCAGGTACTCGACCACCGTGACGCGGGCCCCGAGGCGGCTCCAGACCGAGCCCAGCTCGAGGCCGACGGCGCCGGCGCCGATCACGCAGAGGTGCTCCGGGACGCGCGGGAGCGTGAGCGCCTCCGTCGACGAGACGACGCGGTCGCCGTCGAACGGGACGGCGTCGAGCGGCGTCGCCTCGCTGCCCGTCGCGATCAGGATCCGTCGCGTCGCGAGCGTCTGCTCGCCGTCGTTCCCGCGCACGACGACGCGGTCCGGCGCCGCGAGCCGGGCCACGCCCCCGACCGGCGTCACTCCGTTCTTCTTGAAGAGCCCCGCGACGCCCGAGGTGAGGCCGCGCACGACGCGGTCCTTCCGCGCCATCATCGCCGGCAGGTCGAGCTCGACGCCGGCCGTCTTGATGCCGTGGACCCCGAGCTGCGTGCGGACCGCCCGGTACAGCTCGCTCGAGTCGAGGAGCGCCTTCGACGGGATGCAGCCGACGTTCAGGCACGTGCCGCCGAGCGTCGCGTCCTTCTCGACGCACGCGACCCGCATGCCGAGCTGCGCGGCGCGGATCGCGGCCACGTAGCCGCCCGGGCCCGAGCCGACGACGACGAGATCGAACGGCCCCGCCATCAGACGTCGAGCAGCATGCGCGCCGGGTCCTCGATGCGCTCCTTCACGCGCACGAGGAACGTGACCGCCTGCTCGCCGTCGACGATCCGATGATCGTAGGAGAGCGCGACGTACATCATCGGCCGGATCACGACCTCGTCGTCGACGACGACCGGGCGCCTCTCGATCTTGTGCATCCCGAGGATGCCCGACTGCGGGGGGTTCAGGATCGGGGTCGAGAGCAGCGAGCCGTACACGCCGCCGTTCGAGATCGTGAACGTGCCACCCGCCAGGTCGTCGACCGAGAGCTTGCCGTCCCGGGCGAGCGCGGCGAGCCGCGCGATCTCGCGTTCGATCTCGGCGAACGACATCCGGTCGGCGTGGTGCACGACCGGCACGACGAGCCCGCGCTCCGTCCCGACCGCGATGCCGAGGTGCACGAAGTGCTTGTAGACGATGTCGTCGCCGCGGATCTCGGCGTTGATCGCCGGGAACTCCCGGAGCGCCGCGATGCAGGCGTGGGCGAAGAAGGACATGAAGCCGAGGCTCACGTCGTGCGCGCGCTGGAACCGCTCCCTGTGACGCGCACGGAGGTCGATCACCGCGCTCATGTCGATCTCGTTGAACGTCGTGAGGATCGCCGCCGTCCGCTGCGCCTGCACGAGCCGCTCCGCGATGCGTCTCCGCAGCCGGCTCATCGGCACCGGCTCCTCGCCGTCGCCCGCGACGGACGCCCGCGGCGCAGCCGCCTGCGGCCGCGGCGCAGGCGGCTCGGCCTCGGGTGCGGCGGCGCCCGGCCTCGCGCGGGCGAGGTGCTCGACGACGTCGGCCTTCGTGAGGCGGCCGCCCTTCCCGGTCGCCGGGATGCGCTCCGGCTCGAGCCGATGCTCGGCGACGAGGTGCCGCACGGCCGGGCTGAGCGGCGGCCCGCCGCCGGCGGGCGGCGCCGGACGCGGCGCCTCGGGCGCGCGCGCGGGCTCCGAAGGCGGCGCGGCCGCCGCCGGCTCGGGCCGGGCGGGCGCGGGGCGCGGCGCGGCGGGGCGCGCCGCCGCCTCGTCGAGCGTCGCGACGACCTCGCCCACCTGCACGGTCGCGCCCTCGGGCTTCACGATGTGGAGGACGCCGCCGCGCTCGGCGGGGATCTCCATGTTCGCCTTGTCGGTCTCGAGCTCGAGCAGCACCTCGTCGGGCGCGACCGCCTCGCCCTCGGCCTTCCGCCAGCGCGTGATCGTGCCCTCGGTGACCGACTCGCCGAGCGTCGGGATACGCACCTCGAATGCCATCCGCCCCGCCTCCTCCGCCCTAGCGCGCGAATGCGCGGTTCAGAAGCTCCCGCTCTTCCTGCAGGTGGAGCTTGTACGACCCCGTCGCCGGGCTCGCCGCCTCCGGGCGCCCGACGTATCCGAGCGTCCGGCCGGCGGGCAGGATCCGGCGGAGGCGCGGCGCGATGAAATGCCACGCGCCCATGTTCCAGGGCTCCTCCTGCACCCAGAAGACCTGCGTCGCCTGAGGATAACGCGCGAGGATCGCCGCCAGCGGCTCGCGGGGGAACGGGTAGAGCTGCTCGACGCGCACGATCGCGGTCGTCTCGAGGGCGCGCTCACCGCGCTCGGCGAGGAGCGCGTAGTAGATCTTCCCGCTGCAGAGGAGGAGGCGCCCGACGCGCGCCGGGTCGACGACGACGCCCGCCTCGGGGGCCCGCGCGACGGCCGGGTCGTCGAGCACGACCTCGAACGTGCCGTCGGTGAGGTCCCGGAGCGCCGACACCGCGGCCCGGTGGCGGAGCAGGCTCTTCGGGGTCATGACGACGAGCGGCTTGCGGAACTTGCGGTGCATCTGGCGGCGGAGGAGGTGGAAGTACTGGGCGGGGGTGGTCGGGTTGCAGACCTGGACGTTGTCCTCGGCGCAGAGCTGGAGCCAGCGCTCGAGCCGCGCGCTCGAGTGCTCCGGCCCCTGCCCCTCGTAGCCGTGCGGGAGCAGCATGACGAGCCCGCTCATCCGCTGCCACTTCGACTCCGAGCTCGAGATGAACTGGTCGATGATCACCTGCGCGCCGTTCGCGAAGTCGCCGAACTGCGCCTCCCACACGACGAGCTCCCACGGGTCGGCGAGGCTCATGCCGAACTCGAAGCCGAGGACGGCGTTCTCGGAGAGCATGCTGTCCATGATGCGGACCTTCGCCTGCCCCTCGCGGACGTGGTCGAGCGGGACCCAGCGCGCGTCCGTCTTCACGTCGTGGAGGACGGCGTGGCGGTGGCTGAAGGTGCCGCGGCCCGTGTCCTGCCCGCTCATCCGCACGGGGAAGCCCTCGAGCGCGAGGGAGCCGATCGCGAGCGCCTCGGCGCAGCCCCAGTCGATCTTCCCGTTCTCCACCACCATGGCGGCGCGCGCCTCGAGGAGGCGCATGACCTTCGGGTTCGGCGTGAAGCCGGGCGGCACGCGGGTGAACGCCGCCGCGATCTCGCGCAGCACCTCGGGCCGGACGCGCGTGTCGGCGCTCCAGTCGTCGCCCGCCCACCCGAGACCCTTCCAGCGGCCGCCGAAGGCGAAGATCGGCTGGCGGGGCATGAAGTCGCGCGCGTACTGCTGCGCGGCGTCGAGGATCTCGCGGAAGTCGGCGACGCGCGCGTCGACGTCGGCCTCGGTCGCGACGCCGGCCGCGACGAGCCGGTCCTTGTAGAGCGCGAGCGCCGTCGGGTGCTTCGCGATCTTCTCGTACATGACCGGCTGCGTGAAGGTGGGGTCGTCGAGCTCGTTGTGGCCGTGGCGGCGGTAGCAGACGAGGTTGATGAACGCGTCCTTCTTGAACCGCTGGCGGAACCCGATCGCGAGCCGCGCGGCCTGCACGGCGGCCTCCGGGTCGTCCCCGTTCACGTGGAAGATGGGGGCCTGGATGATCTTCGCGACGTCGGAGGCCCAGCGCGTGAAGCGGTAGTGCTCGGGCGACGTCGTGAACGCGATCTGGTTGTCGATGATGACGTGGATGGTGCCGCCCGTCCGGTAGCCCTTCAGCTCCGACAGCCAGAGCGTCTCGAAGACGACGCCCTGGCCCGTGAACGCCGCGTCGCCGTGCAGGAGCACCGGCACGACGCGCCCGCGCGACTCGTCGCGCAGGTGCTTCTGCTTCGCGCGGACGATGCCCTCGATGACGGGGTCGACGGCCTCGAGGTGGCTCGGGTTGGGCGAGAGCGACAGGTGGACCTTCCGCCCGGCGCGCGTCGTGTGATCGCGCGAGTAGCCGAGGTGGTACTTCACGTCGCCGTCCCCGGTCGCCTCCTTCGCGAGCACCGTTCCCTCGAACTCGGCGAGGATCATCTCGTAGGGCTTCCGCAGGATGTTCGCGAGGACGTTCAGGCGCCCGCGATGCGCCATGCCGAGGACCATCTCGTCGACACCGAGCCCGCCCGCGGTCTCGATGAGCTCGTCGAGGAGCGGAATGAGGACGTCGGCGCCTTCGAGGGAGAAGCGCTTCGCGGTCGGGTAGCGGGCCTGGAGAAACTGCTCGAACCCCTCCGCAGCGACGAGGTCGGAGAGGAGCTGGAGCCGCTCCTCGGCCCGGAGGCGCGGGTCGTTCTCCACCGGCTCCATGCGCTCCTGGAGCCACTGCCGCTGCTCCTGGTCCTGGATGTGGAGGTACTCGACCCCGAGCGTCCCGCAGTACGTCGCGCGGAGGCGCGCGATCAGCTCGGAGAGCGGCGCGCGCGTGCAGCCGAGGAACGTCCCGCAGTCGACGACCCGGCCGAGGTCCGCGTCCGTGAAGCCGAACTCCGACGGCGCGAGCATCGGGTGCTCGCCGGGCGGCGGCTCGAGCGGGTTCAGGTGCGCCATCAGGTGGCCGAGCTCGCGGTAGGAGTGAACGAGGTCGAGAACCTCGCCGGTCCGCGCGCGCGCTTCCGGCAGCGCCCCGCCCTCCGCGCGCGCCGCCGCCGGGCCGCCGCCGTTGCCCTCGGTCGCGAGCTCGAAGCCCGCGAAGAACAGGCGCCACTGCTCGTCGACGGAGCCCGGATCGGCCTGGTAGCGGCGATATTGCTCCGCGACGTAGTCCTTGTTCGCGAGTGCTATACCCTCGAGGCTGTTCATCGGGCCCTTCCCTTGTACCGTCCCGCCGCGCCGATCGCCACCCGGTCCGCGCGGGAGCCGGCGGCGCGATCGGTCGAATGTCGCGTGCGACCGGAAGCGTCGCCCGTTCCCGGGCTCGGCGACGCCGTGGTAGTCACGCGTGGTGGGCCCCCCTCACCGAAGGAGAAGTCGATGACCCAGCGGCACCGGCTCCGAGCGTTCGTCACGGCGATCCTCGTCTCGTGCGTCGGCGCCCGCGCCGTTCCCGCCGCCGCGGGCTTCGTCGAGTTCGAGAGCGGGCAGGTCCGCCCACTCGCGCTTTCCCCCGACGGCACGCGGCTCTACGCGGTGAACACGCCCGACGATCGTCTCGAGATCTTCACCGTCGGCCCCGGCGGCCTCGCGCATGCGGGCTCCGTTCCGGTCGGGCTCGAGCCCGTCGCCGTCGCGGCGCGGACGGACGGCGAGGTGTGGGTCGTGAACCACCTGTCCGACAGCGTGAACGTCGTCGACGTGTCGACGACGCCGCCGCGCGTCGTCCGCACGCTGCTCGTCGGCGACGAGCCGCGCGACATCGTCTTCGCCGGCCCCGGCCGGGCGCGCGCGTTCATCACGACCGCGCATCGCGGGCAGAACGACCCCATCGACCCGCAGCTCACGACGCCCGGCGTCGGGCGCGCGGACGTGTGGGTGTTCGACGCGACGGCGCTCGGCGCGTCGCTCGGCGGCACGCCGCTCGCGATCGTCACGCTCTTCGGCGACACGCCGCGCGCGCTCGCGGTGTCGCCGGACGGCGGCACGGTCTACGCCGCCGTCTTCCAGTCGGGGAATCGCACGGCGACCGTCACCGAAGGCGTCGTCTGCAACGGGGGCGCCACCGCCCCGCCCTGCCGGGTGCGCGGCGTGCGGTACCCGGGCGGCCTTCCCGCCCCGAACGCGAACTTCGAGGGGACGCCCGGCCCGGAGACGGGGCTCATCGTGAAGTTCAACCCGAAGCGACGCCGCTGGGAGGACGGGCTCGGCCGCAACTGGAACAACGCGATCCGCTTCAGCCTCCCCGACAAGGACGTGTTCGCGATCGACGCGAACGCGACCCCGCCCGTGGAGACCGCCTCCTTCACGAGCGTCGGCACGATCCTCTTCGACATGGCGACGAACCCCGTGACGGGCAAGGTCTACGTGTCCAACACGGACGCGCACAACGAGGTCCGCTTCGAGGGCCCGGGCGGCGGCGGCAGCACGGTCCGCGGCCACCTCGCCGAGGCGCGCATCACGGTCCTCGACGGAACGAACGTGCTCCCGCGGCACCTGAACAAGCACATCGACTACGCCGTCGTCCCGAGCCCGCCCGGCACGGCGGAGCGGAGCCTCGCGACGCCGATGGGCATGGCGGTCACGGCGGACGGCACGACGCTCTACGTCGCGGCCTTCGGCTCGAGCGCGATCGGCGTCTTCTCGACGTCCGCGCTCGAGGACGACACCTTCGTTCCCGACGCCGCCGACCACATCGCCGTGACGGGCGGCGGCCCGAGCGGCCTCGTGCTCGACGAGCCGCGCGGCCGGCTCTACGCCTTCACGCGCTTCGACAACGCCGTCTCGGTGATCGACACCGCGACCAGGACCGAGACGGCGCATCTGCCCGTCCACAATCCCGAGCCGCCGAGCGTCGTCGCCGGGCGGCCGTTCCTCTACGATGCCCGGCGCACCTCGAGCAACGGCGAGGCCGCGTGCGCGAGCTGCCACATCTTCGGCGACTTCGACAGCCTCGCCTGGGACCTCGGCAATCCCGACGACCCCGTGAAGCCGGACTTCAACCCGGTCCGCGTGCCCGACCCCCTCGGTCTCGCGTTCCCGGGCTTCCATCCGCTGAAGGGTCCGATGACGACGCAGAGCCTCCGCGGCCTGGTGCACGACGGACCGATGCACTGGCGCGGCGACCGGACGGGTGCCGCGTTCGCCGGCGACCCGAACGCGCTCAGCTCCGAGCTCGCGTTCAAGGCCTTCAACGTCGCCTTCTCGAGCCTCCTCGGGCGCGAGGGGCCGCTCACGGACGCCGAGATGCAGGCGTTCACCGACTTCATCCTCCAGGTGACGTACCCACCCAACCCGATCCGCGCGCTCGACAACTCACTCACGCCGGACCAGCAGGCCGGGCGCGACTTCTTCATGGCGACGACGGCGTCCGACGTCTTCCAGCCGTGCCACGGCTGCCACACGCTCGATCCGGCGCGGGGCCTGTTCGGGACCGACGGCTTCCAGAGCTTCGAGAACGAGACGCAGAACGTGAAGATCCCGCACCTGAGAAACCTCTACCAGAAGATCGGCATGTTCGGCATGCCGGCGACGCGGTTCATCAACGACGGCAACAACGAGTTCATGGGCGACCAGGTGCGCGGCTTCGGCTTCCTGCACGACGGCAGCGTCGACACGCTGCTCCGCTTCCACAACGCCACCGTCTTCAACCAGACGAACGCGGGCGGGCTCCCGGTGAACAACCCGGGCGGCTTCCCGAACGGCCCCGCCGGCGACCCGCTGCGCAGGCAGGTCGTGGAGTTCATGCTCGCGTTCGACTCCGACCTCGCTCCCATCGTCGGACAGCAGATCACCCTCGACGGCACGAACGCCGCCGTCGTCGGGCCGCGAATCGACCTCCTCGTCGCCCGCGCGGCCGTCGGCGAATGCGACCTCGTCGTGAAGGGGAATCTGGCGGGCGAGCCCCGGGGGTGGGTCCGGCGCGCGAACGGCCTCTTCCAGAGCGACGGCTCGGGCGACGCGCCGCTCACCGACGCCGCGCTCCGCAGGCAGGCGAAGACCGCGGGCCAGGAGCGGACGTACACCTGCGTCCCGCCCGGCTCCGGGGAGCGGATCGGGATCGATCGCGACGAGGACGGCTCGCTCGATCACGACGAGGTCGTCCACGGCTCCGACCCCGCGGATCCGGCGAGCGTCCCTGGCCCGACGCTCGTGCGCACGACGTCGCTCACGCTGAAGGACCGCACGTCGCCGCCGGACCCCGCGGTCCGCAAGGTGAGCTTCCGCTCGAGCACGCGGCTCGATCCGCCGGCGCACCGCATCGTCCCGCCGCCCTTCGGGAGCGCGGGCGACCCGACGCTGCACGGCGGCACGCTCGCGATCTACAACGCCGCCGGGCTCACGACGGACGCCGTCGTCGTGCCCCTCCCGCGCATCGGCCCGGCACCCGGCGCCGGCTGGACCCGCCTCGGAACCGCCGAGAAGCCCGGCGGCTACCGCTACCGCGGCACCGACCCGAACGGACCGATCCACTCGATCGTCGTGAAGACGAACGGCCTCACGATCAAGGGCGGCCGGTCGAGCTGGGGCTACACGCTCGACGAGCCCGCACAGGGAGCGGTCGCCGTGCGCCTCACGCTCGGCACGGCGCCGGACGCCCGGTGGTGCGCGGCGGCGCCGGCGAAGTCCCGCACGAGCGACCGGGTCGACAAGTTCGCCGCGAAACCCAGGACGCCCCCACCCGCGAGCTGCCCGCCGACGCCGTGACGGCGTCCCCACGGCGACGATCCGATCGTCCGGCACCCGCCGGCGGTCGGGTCGTCGCCGCCCGCCCCCGCCGACGGGGCGGCGCGGATCGAGCCGCCTCAGAAATACCCGCTCGGCTCGTCGCTTCCCTTCGGGCTCTGCTCGCGGCTCGGGATCCACTTCCCCGTGATCATGTCCTTGTAGCCCTGCCCGGGGGCGACCATCGGGTAGACGTGCGCGCTCTGGTCGACCATGACCTCGAGGAACGCAGGCCCGGGGAACCGCACGAACTCCTCGAGCAGCGGCCGAACGTGCGCGATCTCGGTGGAGCGCTTCGCGAAGCCGAAGCCGTCGGCCTCGACCGCCTTCACGAAGTCCTTCTTGTGAAGCGTCTTGTCCGAGCCCGAGTAGCGGTTCTGGTAGAAGAGGTCCTGCCACTGCCGGACCATGCCGTCGCCCAGGTTGTTCAGCAGCAGCACCTTCACCGGGATGTCGTAATTGGTGAGCGTCTCGAGCTCGCCGTAGTTCATGCGGATCGAGCCGTCCCCGTCGACGTCGATCACGAGCTTCCCCGGGTTCGCGAGCTGCGCGCCGATCGCCGCGGGGAGGCCGAAGCCCATCGTCCCCATGCTGCCCGAGGTGAGGAAGGTGCGGGGGGCTTCGAAGTCGAGGTACTGCGCCGCCCACATCTGGTGCTGCCCCACGCCGGTCGCGACGATCGCCTTCCCGCGCGTGATCTCGTTCAGCTGCTCGAGCACGTACTCCGCCTGGATGAGCGGCGACTCACGGTCGTAGGCGAGCGGGTGCCGCCGCCGGAGCTCGGCGACGTGCGCGCGCCATTTCGCGAAGCTCTTCTTGAACATCGCGCCGGCCTCGAGGAGCTGGGCGAGGCCCTGCTTCGCGTCGCAGACGTGCGCCCAGTCGACCTGCTTCACCTTGCCGATCTCCGACGCGTCGACGTCGAGGTGCGCGATCTTCGCGTTCGGCGCGAACTCCTTCACCTTCCCCGCCACCCGATCATCGAAGCGGGAGCCGACGGCGAAGAGGAAGTCGCAGTCCTCGACGGCGTAGTTCGCGAACGCGGTGCCGTGCATGCCGAGCATCCGGAGCGACAGCTCGTTCGCGGTGTCGATCGCGCCGATCCCCATGAGCGTCGTGACGACGGGGATGCCGAACCGCTTCGCGAAGGCGCGGAGCTCCGGGGCCGCGTTCGCGTTGATGACGCCGCCGCCGGCGTAGATGAGCGGCCGCTCCGCCTTCGCGAGGAGCTCGAAGAACGCGTCGGCCTCGGCGGTGGAGATCGACGCGGCCCTGAGCGCGTCGACCCGCTCCTGATAGCCGCGGATCGGGAGGAGGCCGCCGCCGCGGAACACGGACTTCGCGAGCTGCACGTCGCGCGGGATGTCGACGACCACCGGCCCCGGGCGCCCGCTGCGCGCGATGTCGAACGCGGTCCGCATCGTCGCCTCGACCTTCGTCTCGTCGGTGACGAGGAAGACGTGCTTCGCGCACGCCGCCATGATGTTGAAGACGGGCGCCTCCTGGAACGCGTCGGTGCCCATCGCGGCGCGCGGCACCTGCCCCGTGATGAGGACCATCGGCACGCTGTCGGCCTGACAGTCGCGGACCGGCGTGACGGAGTTCGTCGCCCCGGGGCCCGAGGTGACGAGGGAGACTCCGACCCGTCCGCTCGAGCGCGCGTAGCCGGCCGCCATGAAGCCCGCGCCCTGCTCGGTCGCGGGAACGATGAGGCGCATCTCGTCCTTCCCGCCGTGCCCTTCGTTGTAGCGGAAGACGGCGTCGTACGTCGGGAGGATCGCGCCGCCGCTGTACCCGAAGATCGTGTCCACGCCCTCGTCTGCCAGCACCTGCACGATCACGTCGGCGCCGTTCATCTCCGTCCCGGCGAGGGGGTGCGGGGCCGTGTCCGCGGAACGCGACCTGCTGCGAGGCGGCTTCATAGCGATGGACATCGAGGCGAGGTATAGCGCGGATGCCGCCGGGTTGCCATTTCGCCTACGGTCGCTCGCGTGGCGCGGGCGCGCCGCCGTTCGCACGATCGTGCAGCTCCTCGAGGAACGCGCGCACCCGCTCGGTCGGGATCGTGAAGCTGATCCCCTGCGCCCCTCGCACGATCGCCGCGTTGATGCCGACCACGTGCCCGTCGAGGTCGACGAGCGGCCCGCCGGAGTTGCCCGGGTTGATCGGCGTGTCGGACTGGATGAACGAGAGCCCGTCCGCCCGCGCCGCCCCGAAGACCCGGCTCTTCTGCGACACGATCCCGTGCGAGACGGTATGCGTGAGGCCGAGGGGGTTGCCGATCGCGATCACCCAGTCGCCCTCCTCGAGCCGGTCGGCGGCCGCCAGGCGCGAGGAGGGGAACGGTCCCGCGCCGACGGCGTGCAGGAGCGCGAGATCGCTCCCGCGGTCGACGGCGACGATCTCGAGCGCGTGGAGCCGGCCGTCGGACGTCTTCGCCGCGAGCTCCGCCGCGCGTCGGACGACGTGCGCGTTCGTCAGCACGAACCCGCGGGGCGAGCAGATGAATCCCGAGCCGAGCGCCTCGCCCTCGAGATGGACGGCGGGCAGCCCGGGGACGGGCATCGAGAGCACGTTCACGCGGACGGGGATCGCGCTCCGGACGTAGACGTTGACGACCGACGGCTTCGTCACCGCGACCGCGTGACGGATCGTGTCGCTCGTGAAGGGGACCGCGCGCGGCGGCGGGCCGGCGTCGGCGAACTCGCAGATCTCGGTCGCGCGGAGGCCCGCCACGGCGCTCGCCGCGGGGAAGAGGACGAGGCCGGGGCCCGGATCCTCCTCGGGCTCCGGGCGGACGCCGAGCACGCAGCCCGCGAGGAGGCAGAGGAGGACCGGGAGGCCGCGCCGGGCGCGCATCGCGGCGGACGTCACGCGTGGAGCCGCGGCACGCCCGGCGCCGCGGCGAGCACGGCGGCCTCGTGCGCCGCGAGCGCGCCGAGCCGCGCGTGCGCCGCGCCCGCGTCGGCGATGCGCGTCGCGAGCTCGACGTAGGTCCGGTGGTGCCGCGCCTCGCTCGCGAGCAGCGCGCGATAGAGCCCGGCCAGCTCCGCGTCGGCGAGCGCGTCCGCGAGGAGCCGCATCCGCTCGCAGCTCCGCGCCTCGATGAGGGCCATGCAGAGGAGCGTGTCGACGAGCCGTCCCGGCTCCGCGCGGCGCACCGCCTTCATGAGCGCCGCGGCGTACGGGCTCGGCACCTGGTGGCGGAACGGAATGCCGCGCCGGGCGAGCGCCGCGAGCACCGTCTCGAAGTGGACGAGCTCCTCGCGCGCGAGGGCCGAGAGCGCGGGCGCGAGACCCGGCTCCGCGGGATACTTGAAGACGAGGCTCAAGGCGGTCGACGCGGCCTTCTTCTCGCAGTGGGCGTGGTCGAGGAGGATCTCGTCGACGTGCGCGAGCGCGCGAGGAAGCCAGGCGGAGCCGGTCGGCGCGGCGAGGTTCAGCACGGGCGCGCATCATGGCGCCGACGCCGCCCGCCCGGCAAGCGCCGCGGCGCGCCTCACGCCGCGGCACGGAGGACCACCTCGGTGATCTCCGCGGGCGCGCCGACCCGCATCGGTGGGCCCCAGAAGCCCGTGCCGCGGCTCACGTAGAGCTCGGAGGCGCCCCGGCGATGCCGGCCGGCGACCCACGGCACGGCGAGGCGGACGAGCCAGCCGAAGGGCCAGACCTGTCCGCCGTGCGTGTGGCCGGAGAGCTGGAGGTCGACGCCGAGGGCGGCGGCCTCCTTGAACGTCCCCGGGTCGTGCGCGAGGAGGACGACGGCGCGCGCGGAGTCGCGGCCGGCGAGCGCCCGGGGGACGTCCTCGCCGTGCCCGGGCCCGAAGAACCGGGCATGTCGGTCGTCGACGCCCGCGAGGTCGAACGCCGCGCGGCCCGCATGGATCGTCACGTGCTCGTTCCGCAGCACGCGCATCCCGAGCCGCTCGACGCACGCGATCCAGTCGTCGGCGCCGTAGTAGTAGTCGTGGTTCCCGGTGACGAAGAAGACGCCGTGCCGGGCCGCGAGCCCGGCGAACGGCGCCACCTCGTCCGCGAGCGCCGCGACGGAGCCGTCGACGAGGTCGCCCGTCACGGCGACCAGGTCCGGCGCGAGCGCGTTCACGCGCGTGACGACGGCCGCCGCGAAGCGGCGATCGAGCAGCGGACCGATGTGCACGTCGCTCACCTGCACGATGCGGAAGCCGTCGAGCGCCCGCGGCCAGCGTGCGAGCGCGACCACGACGCGACGGACGGCGGGCGGCCGGAGCGCGGCGCGCACGCCCGCCGCGGCCGCGGCCGTCGCGGCGAGCGCGACGACGGCGGCGCGGGCGCCCGCCCACGACGACGCGGCGCCGCCGAGCGCCGGCCCCGACGCGAGCGCCGTCCCCACGACCGCGAGCCGCACGACGTCGGTCACGGCGCACCCGACGAGGAGATAGAACGCGAGTCCCATCCAGACGGCCGCCGGCCACGCGAGCGCCCGCGCGACGGCGCGCCGGCCGAGGCGGTCTGCGGCCGGCTGCGCGACGAGCGAGGCGCCGAGCGCGACGAGAGCTGCCACGAGCGTGCCGCGGAGCGGCGGCGGCAGCGCGGGCTCGAGGAGCAGCCGGCGCGCGAGATACCAGTGCCCCGCCGCCAGCACGGCGAGCAGGAGGAGGGCGACGGCGGCGAGCGCAGCGCGGCGCACCCGCTCCTTCTACCGGCGCGGCTCGTCCGTCGGAAGCGGCATGCCCGACCGGGGATGGCGTTCGCCCCCGGTGGAGGCGAGCGTGCACGCGTGGCGGCGACCGCGCCCCCCTCGTTCCCAGCGCGCCTCGCGATGGCGGCGATCGCGGCGGCGATCGCCTGGGCGCTCTACCTCGCGCGCCACGGGCTCGTCCTCGTCTACGTGAGCGTGCTCCTCGCCGTCGCCATGAGCCCGCTCGTCCGTCTCGTCGAGCGGAGGGCGCTCCGCCCGATCGGCCGCTTCCGGCTGCCCCGCCCGCTCGCGATCCTCGTCGTCTACCTGACCGTCCTCGGCGCCCTCGTCGGGCTCGGGTTCGTGCTCGCCCCGCCGATCGCGACCCAGGCGCAGGCGTTCTGGGCGGCGCTCCCCGGCCTCCTCGACCAGCTCCAGGGCTTCCTGCTCCGCCACGGCGTCATCGGGCAGCGGCTCGGCTGGCAGGAGGTCTTCCGCCGCGCTCCGACGCTCGACCTCGTCGGCACGCTCCAGGCGACCCTCGGGCAGTTCGTCGGCGGGCTCTTCGGGGCCGTCGTCATCGTCTTCCTCACCTTCTACCTGCTCGTCGAATCGCAGACCCTGTTCGAGGAGGCGCTCCGTTTCTGCCCGGCCGAGCGGCGGGAGGAGGTGCGGGCGGCGTCCGTCGAGGTGACCCGGAAGGTGAGCGGGTGGCTCGCGGGCCACCTGATTCTCGGCGGCATCATGGGGGGCACGACGGCGCTCGTCCTGGGGCTCATGGGCATCCCCTATTTCTGGGTGCTCGCGATCCTCTCCTTCGTCGGGGAGCTCGTCCCGTATTTCGGCGCGATCCTCTCGTTCGGCGTCGGCGTCGGGGTGGCGCTCTCGCTCTCGGTGGGGCACGCGCTCGGCGTCGCGGTGTTCTACCTCGTGCTCCAGCAAGTCGAGAACCACGTGCTCGTGCCGCAGATCTTCGAGCGGCAGGTCGGGCTCAGCGCCGTCAGCGTGATCGTCGCGATCGTGATCGGGCAGTCCCTCCTGGGGATCCTCGGGATCATCCTCGCCGTGCCCTCCGCCGCGATTCTCGAGGTCGTCGTCGAACGCCTCCTCTTGCGGCGCCGGCCCTAGGCCCGGACGCGTCGCACGCCGCCGCCGCGGCGGGCGGCCGCAGCTCGCTCGGCCGGATCCCGAGGTGCACGAGGACGAGGACGCCGGCCACGACCACCACCAGCTCGGTCGCGTGGATCGTCATCGCGAAGGCGAGTCCGTCGGCCTTGTCGCGGCCGAGCAGCTCGAAGGCCCCCGCGATGCCGCCCTCGAACGCGCCGATCGCGCCCGGGAGGAAGGGGATCGCCATGAGGAAGATGGTGAGGGCGAGCATCACGGCGAGCTGCGGGGGGCTCAAGTCGAGGCCGAGGAACCGGCTCGTCAGCCAGGAACGGAAGTAGGCGACGCCGATCGCGACGAAGCTGTAGAGCATGACGAGCGCGACGATGCGCGCCGGCGCGCGGAAGAAGTCAGCGACCGTGGCGCAGAAGCTCGCCGCGTGCTCGAGCGGGGGATGCGCGAGGCGCGGCACGAGGCGCTGGAGGGCGGCGAGCCCGCGGCGCGCGAGGCGCGTCTGGAGAAAGAGGTCGAGATAGACGAGGAAGAGACCGCCGAGCACGACGCCCGCGGCAGCGCGCACGAGCGTCCGGCTGCCGAGGCTGCTCAGCAGCACGATCGGCAGGATGAGGACGTAGGCCGTGATCTCGAAGAACCGGCCGATGCCGAAGGAGGCGAGACCCTGCATGAACGGGACGCCGCGCTGGCGGAGGAACCAGGCCGCGGCCGGGATGCCGGCGACGAAGCCCGACGGGACGATCCAGCCGACCGCGAACGCGAGCACGGTGAGCTCGAAGAGCAGCCCGACCGAGACCGCCTGCCCGTACTGGAGGAGCGTCTCCCGCCAGGCGAGCGCCGTGAAGAAGGAGACGCCGAAGGCCGTCAGGACGAGGAGCGCGGCCTGCCAGGCGTCGAGGCGGCCGAGCGCGTCGAGCGTCTCCTTCGGCCCCGCGAGGCGGACGACGAGTGCCAGGAGCCCGAGCGCACCGAGGACCGCGAGCGTGCCGTAGCCGATCCGTCCCATGGCGAGCGGGGCGAGCCCGTCTCCGACGTCGCCCCGCTCGGGACGATGCTACACGACCACCGCGGCGCGCCGCGAGCCGGCCGTCGCGCCACCCATGGCGGCGAGGAGCGAGAGGAGGAGCGCGCCGAACGTCGCCCACCCCGTGATCCACCCGCCCGGCACGGGGGACTCCGACGGCGCCCCGCCGCTCGCCGTTCCCGCGGACGACCCGAGCTGCGACAGCCCCTGCTGCGCCTCCGACTTCGCCCGGGCCGGATCCGCGCGGCTCGCCTCGACGCGCGCGCGGATGTCGGCGAGCCGCGACGCCACCGTCGCCCGAGCCTCGCCCGTCGCCGACGCGATGCGGTCCGCCGTCCGCGGATCGTCGAGCGCGGCAAGCATCTGGTCGACGTTTCCGCCGTCGATCGCCGCAGTGAGGTTCGGGGCGGCGGCGCTCGGCGGCGCCCCCGCAACCTCGCCCGCCTGCGCCGCCCGATTGAGCCCGAGACCGGGTCCGAGCGTCAGCCCCGCGATCCCGGCGCCGCCGAAGACCATGACGGCGAGGATCGACAGCACCCAGACGAGCATCCCCTCGACCGCCCCCGTCGACGCGGTCCCGGCGACGGCCACGGCGCCGAAGCGGCCGGCCACCATGCCGCCGACGAAGAGCGACACGATGATGCTCAGGAGCTCCCAGAGCCCGGCCCCGATGCCCCAGCCCCGCGGGGCGGCGGCGGTCGCCGGGTCGACGTCGACCACGGTCGAGCCGATGGCGATGCCGAGGGCGGTGAGAAGGACGAGCGTGCCGAGGGCGACGAGGAACCCGCTCCAGACCCCGCTCCACGAAACGTGCCGTCCCGCGACCACGACGCCCGGTTGCGTCGCCTGGATGACGACGCGCTCCCGGCTTTCGAGCACGCGTTCTTCGGGGGTGACCATGCGCCTTCCTTCCGTCGGCCGTCTCGTCCCATAGTCGTGCGGGCCGCGACCGGCCGCGACCGCGCGGCGACGGAGATCCGCGGGAAAAAAGACGGATACGGACCTCGTCGGCGGCAGGAGTGCGCATCCGCGCCCGGGGCGCGAACGCTCCCTCCAGCCGGCCTGCGGTATGGGCTCACCGATTGACGACTGGCGCTCTCGGCAGAAGGCGTTATTGCCGCCTGCGCCCCTTCGCTCATAAGCACCGCCGTTGCGCGGCAAGAGCGTCGATCGCCCTCCGGGGAGAAGACCATGAGACGGACGGCGGGGGTTGGCGGGAGCGAGCCGAGGGCGAGGCGCACCAGGCGTCCCGTTCGGCCGCTGCGGACGACGTCGGCACCGGCCTTCGACGCGCTCGATCCCGCGCTCCCCGCAGGAGGTTCGATGCGGACTCAGACGACGAACGGGGCGGCCGTTTCCGGCCGGGACGGCGCGCGGCACCGCAAGGCGGCCCGCGGCATGCCGGCGGCGTCGCACGAGCCGAGCGACCATCTCGACGAGAAGCGCCTCGTCGTGGCGCTCACGGCGCTCAAGAAGGGCAACTTCACGGTCCGCCTGCCGATGACGTGGACCGGCATGGCCGGGAAGATCGCCGACACCGTGAACGAGGTGATGGAGCTGAACCAGCGCATGTCGAAAGAGCTCGAGCGGCTCTCGCGCGTGGTCGGCAAGGAAGGGAAGATCCACCACCGCGCCGCGGTCACGGAATTCACCGGCGCGTGGGCGTCGTCACTCGAGTCCGTCAACACGCTGATCGGCGACCTCGTCCATCCGACGAGCGAGATGGCGCGCGTCATCGGCGCCGTCGCGAAGGGCGACCTCTCGCAGACGATGGCGCTCGACCTCGACGGCCGCTCGCTCCGAGGCGAGTTCCTCCGCACCGCGCAGATCGTGAACCGGATGGTGGACCAGCTCGGCTCGTTCGCGTCCGAGGTGACGCGCGTCGTCCGCGAGGTCGGCACCGAGGGGAAGCTCGGGGGCCAGGCGCGGGTCGAAGGCGTCGCCGGCACGTGGAAGGACCTGACCGAGAGCGTCAACTTCATGGCGGCGAACCTGACCGGCCAGGTCCGAAACATCGCCGAGGTGACGACTGCGGTCGCGAACGGCGACCTCTCGAAGAAGATCACCGTCGACGTGAAGGGCGAGATCCTGGAGCTCAAGAACACGATCAACACGATGGTGGACCAGCTCCGGTCCTTCGCCTCCGAGGTCACGCGCGTCGCGCGCGAGGTCGGCACCGAGGGGAAGCTCGGCGGCCAGGCCGACGTCCGCGGCGTCGCCGGCACGTGGAAGGACCTGACCGACTCCGTGAACTCGATGGCCGGGAACCTGACGGCGCAGGTCCGGAACATCGCCGAGGTGACGACCGCGGTCGCGAACGGCGACCTCTCGAAGAAGATCACCGTCGACGTGAAGGGCGAGATCCTGGAGCTCAAGAACACCGTCAACACGATGGTCGACCAGCTCTCGTCCTTCGCCTCGGAGGTGACGCGCGTCGCCCGCGAAGTCGGCACCGAGGG
>DASRHG010000180.1:0-24547 GCA_035650655.1 Binatia bacterium
TGATCCCGCTCTACTCCCTCAAGGCCGCCGCGGGGGACTTCAGCGGCGAGCAGAGTCCGGGCTTCGTCGACTGGGTCCGTCCGCAGACCAGCCATCCCCTCCGCCGCGGGATGTTCGTCGTCCAGGTCGTCGGCCGCTCCATGGAGCCGCTCATTCCGGACGGCTCGTACTGCATCTTTCGCCGCACGCCGGAGGGAGCGCGGAACGGCGCCGTCGTCCTCGTCGAGCGCCACGATTCGCCCGACCCGGAGACCGGCTGGCGGTTCACCGTGAAGCGCTATCGGAGCGACCGGGCTCGCGCCGAGATCGTCCTTGAGCCCGTGAACCTCGAGTTCGAGCGGATCGTCATTCGCGAAGGCGGCGATGCCACGCTGCGTGTCATCGGAGAGCTCGTCGAGGTGCTGAAGCCCGACGCGCGAGCCGAACCGGCTTGACGGCTCTACGTGCTGGGCGTCAGCCTTCACGGAGCAGTCCGCCGGCGGTCGATCGCGGGTCCTGACGCCGCGCCGCCGTTACGCTTGCGGTGGCGTCGGGACGACGCGGACCCGGCGGCGGTCCTTGCCGAGGCGCTCGTACTGCACGGTGCCGTCGATCAGGGCGAAGAGCGTGTAGTCGCGTCCCATGCCGACGTTCGGTCCGGGGTGGACGCGCGTGCCGCACTGGCGGACGAGGATGTTCCCGGCCTTCGCGCGCTCGCCGGCGAAGACCTTGACGCCGCGACGCTGCCCGTTGCTGTCGCGGCCGTTGCGGGTGCTGCCCTGACCCTTCTTATGCGCCATCGCCCGCTCCCGCCGTGCCGATCGACTTGACGCGCACCGTGGTGATCGCCTGCCGGTGTCCGCGCCGGCGCCGGTAGTTCTTCCGCCGCTTCTTCTTGAAGACGAGGATCTTGCGGTCGCGCCCCTGGCCGATGATCTCGCCCTCGACGGCGACGCCCTCGAGGAGCGGGGTGCCGACGCGCACGGCCCCGTCGCCCGCGGCGAGGAGCACCTCCGTGAACGCGACGGCCGTGCCGACCTCGCCGGGGAGATGCTCGACGCGGATGACGTCGCCGGGTGCGACGCGGTACTGCTTCCCTCCGGTCCGGATGACGGCGTACGGCATGGTCCGAAAAAAAGACGGCGCGACGGACTTGCCGCGCCGAGCCTTCGTCTGTACTTGAGGGGCCGAAGGGTGTCAACCGCGCGCGCCCACACATGATCCGCGTCACCCTCTACGGTCGCCGGGACTGCCATCTCTGCCACGACATGCGCGCCGTGGTCGACGCCGTCGCCCGCCGCGTCCCGGTCGTCGTCGAGGAGGTCGACGTCGACGAGGACCCGACGCTCCGCGACGCCTACGGGGCGGAGGTGCCCGTCCTCGCCGTGAACGGACGGAAGGCGTTCAAGTACCGGGTCGACGCGGCCGCGCTCGAGGCTCGACTCCGCCGGGAGCCCGCCTAGCGGCGCAATGCCGATCATCGCCGTCGACGCGATGGGCGGGGACCACGCGCCCGACGAGGTCGTGAAGGGCGTCGCCCAGGTCTCGCTCTCGACCGACATCGAATGCCTCGTCGTGGGCGACGAGAGCCGGATTCAGCACGTGCTCGAAGCCGTGCCGTACAACCCCGAGCACATCTCGATCCTGCACGCGCGGGACGCCATCGGGATGGCGGAGGAGCCCCGCGAGGCGGTTCGCACGCGGAAGGACGCGTCCCTCGTCGTCGCGGTGCGCGCCGTCGCGGAGGGCCGCGCGGACGCGGCGATCTCGGCCGGCAACACGGGGGCGTGCGTGCTCGCGTGCGCGAAGCACTTCCGCCTGATCCGCGGCATCCGGCGCGCCGCGCTCGCGAGCGTCTATCCGCGCCACACCGAGTACCTCGGCCAGGACCGCCTGGCGCTCCTCCTCGACGTCGGCGCGACGGTCCACTGCGAGGCCGAGGAGCTCGTGCAGTTCGCGCTCATGGGGAACGCGTACGCGCGCCGCATCTCGAAGGTGGCGAGCCCGCGCATCGGCCTCCTCAACATGGGGAGCGAGGAGACGAAGGGCGGAGAGGCGCTCGTCGAGACGCATCGCCGCCTCCGGGAGTTGCCCGGTGTCGATTTCGTCGGCAACGTCGAGGGGAACGACCTGCCGCGCGGGCGGGCCGACGTGATCGTCTGCGAGGGACTGGTCGGCAACGTGGTGCTCAAGCTGATCGAGGGGATGGCGGAGCTGTTCGGCGACCTGGCCGGCGTCGCGGCCGAGCGCCGGATCGCGTGGCGCGTCGGGCTCTACCTCCTCTCGCGCGGCATCGAGCGGCTCCGCGCGCTCACCGACTACACGCAGTACGGCGGCTCGCCGATCCTCGGCTTCGAGCGGCTCTTCCTCAAATGCCACGGCCGGTCGAACGCACACGCGATCGCGAACGCCGTCAAGGTGGCGGCGAAGGCGGTGCGCGACCGCGTGCCGGAGGAGATCGGCGCGGCGATCGCGGCGCTCCGGTGAGGCGATGAGGCTGCTCCGCAGTCGCGACGCCGCCCCACCCGTCGCGCCGGCCGCGATGCACCCGCTCCTCTGCCGCTGGGACCTCGACAAGACCTACCTGCGGAGCGAGTTCGACACGCTCCGGACGCTCGTCCGGACGGCGTTCGAGCGCGCCGAGGACAAGGTCGAGATCCCCGGCGTCGCCGAGGTGATCAAGGCGATCAAGGCCGCGGCCGCGCGGCGCGCGCGGACGGCGCTCGTCTACTTCATCTCCGCGAGCCCGCCGCAGATCGGGAAGGCGATCCGGGCGAAGCTCGCGCTCGACGGCGTCCCGTACGACGGCATCGTGTTCAAGGACCAGCTCCAGAACCTCCGCCGGGGGCGGCTCCGGAACCTCCGCGAGCACGTCGGCTTCAAGCTGGTCGAGCTCCTGCGCGGCCGGCTCGCCGCGCCGTCCGACGCGCGCGAGCTCCTCTTCGGCGACGACTGGGAGTCCGATTCCCTCATCTACTCGCTCTACGCCGACGTGCTGGCCGGCGCGCTCGACGCGGGCGGGCTCGAGCCCATCCTGCGCCGCATCCGGGTCGACCCGGAGCTGATCGCCGAGGTCGCGGTGCTCGCCGAGCGGGCGCGCGGCCTCGGCGGCGTCGAGCGCATCTTCATCAACCTCGAGCGCCGGACGCCGCCCGCCATCTTCCGGCACTTCGGGGCGCGCCTCGTGCCGACGTTCAACTACTTCCAGACCGCGGCCGTGCTCGCGGGCGACGGGCAGATCGACCCGGGCGACGTCGTCCGCGTGGCGGAGGCGCTGATCGCGCGCGCCGGGTACACGGACCGGCGGCTCGAGAACTCGCTCGCCGACCTCGTCCGCCGCGGGCATCTCGCGTCCGCGATGGCGGACGCGATCTGCGCGGCGCTCCGAGGGGCGGGGATCCTGCCGCCGACCACCGCGGCGACGTCGCGCTGGCGCCGCCTCGTCGCGTCGCTCCGGCGCCTGCGGCGGCCGCGGCACCCGGCGCCCGTCGTGCCGCCCGCGCCGGCGGCCACCGCGCCGCTCGACTACGAGGCCATCCTGAACCGCCTGCGGCCGGAGACGCGCCCGCTCCCGGCGGCGGCGACCGCGACGCCGAGGGAGGAGCCATGAACGCGGAGGACTTCGTCGTCGTGCTCGTCACGGCGGAGAGCGCCGAGGACGCGGCCGCGATCGGCCGGACGCTCGTCGTGGAGCGGCTCGCGGCGTGCGCGAACGTCGTCGGGCCGATCCGTTCGATCTACCGCTGGCAGGGGGGCGTCGAGGACGCCGCGGAGCACCTCCTCCTCCTGAAGGCGCGGGCCGCCGACGCGGGCGCGCTCGAGGCCCGCGTCCGCGCGCTCCACCGCTACGAGGTGCCCGAGGTGCTGGCACTCCGCGTCGCCGCGGGCTCGGCGCCGTACCTTGCATGGCTCGCCGACGCGACGACGCGCGGCGCGTGACCGCGCCCGCGGTCCGGCCGCCGCTCGAGCGCGAGTTCTCGGCGGGCGGCCTCGTCTACCGCCGGCGGCGCGGGCACACGACCGTCGTCCTGGTCGCGCGGCGGCGCCCCGAAGGCGGTCCGCTCGTCTGGGGCCTTCCGAAGGGCCACATCGAGCCCGGCGAATCGTCCGAGGCGGCGGCCGTCCGCGAGGTCCGCGAGGAGACGGGGCTCCAGGCCGTCGCCGAGGACCGGCTCGGCGACGTGACGTACTGGTTCGCGCGGCGCGAGCCGGACGGCACGACGACGCGCATCTTGAAGCGCGTGCGCTTCTTCCTCATGCGCTACGAGCGCGGCCGCTTCGCCGACCGCGACCAGGAGATGGACGCCGTGCGGTGGTTCCGCCTCCCGGACGCCGAGCAGGTCGTGGCGTACGAGAACGAGCGCGCGCTCGTGCGCCGCGCGGGCGAGCTGCTCGCCGCGCGCGCTTGACGAGCGGGCCGCCGCCCGGCGCGAGCGCGCGCGCTCTGCCTCGTCCGCGAGGCCGCGTACTCAGAAGACGAGGCCCGAGAAGAAGAGGAGCCAGACGATGCCGGCGCCGACGCCGTACTTGACGCCGTAGTAGAGCCGCAGGTCCGTGCGCTTCTTCAGGCGGCGGAAGAACTGCTTCGTGCGGACCGACCAGCTCGCGACGCCGGCGAGCGCGCCGAGCGGCTCGTCCGCCTCGTTGCGGCTCGCGGTGTGCCGCACCACGTGCCGGATCACGAAGTCGTTGAGCGCCCGCATGGCCCGCGTCCGGAGCGGACGCGTCACGTCGCAGAAGAGGATGATCCGTGTCACGTCGCTCTCGTTCACGGCGCGGTGCACGTACGTCTCGTCGAACAGGAGCGCCTCGCCGTCGCGCCACGCGAGCGGCGTGCCGTCGACGTAGAGGCGGCAGGTGTCCGCGTTCGGCGTGAGGAGTCCCAGGTGGTAGCGGAGCGAGCCGGCGAACGGATCGCGGTGCTCGCCCAGGCGGCCGCCCGGGGGGAGCAGCGCGAAGAGCGCCGCGTTGATGCTCGGGATCGCGCGGACGAGGCGCGAGGTCTCGGGGCAGAGCGCGGCGGCGGACGGAAGCACGTCGCCGTACCATTTGATGTAGAAGCGCTTCCAGCCGCGCCGGAAGAAGGTGTTGAAGGCGATGTCCTCGAACCGCTCGGACGGGGCGATGCGCCCGGCGTCGAGGAGCGCCAGGGCCTCGTCCCGGATCGTGCGCCAGTGCTCCCGCAGCGGCTCGAGGGCCGGGAGGTCGCGCGGGTCGAGGATCGGGCCCGTCGGGACCGCGGAGAAGAGGTAGACGAGCACGTTGTACGGGGCGAGGAACGTCGAGTGGTCGGCGAGCTGGCGGGTCAGGGGGTGGCGCACGCGACCCCGGAAGTGCACGTACGCCGCCGACGCGCCGAAGGCGCCGAGGAGCCCGAGCTTCGTCGCGAGCGCGCCCGCCGACATGCCCCGCCCGCCCGATACGGGACCGGCGCCGCGGCCGTCAAGCGCCGGCACGCCGCCATGCGCCCTCGGCGACCGCGTCCGGGTCGACGCCGGCGGGCGGGGGCAGGCACACGAGGACGCGCGGCCCGCGCTGCTCGACGCGGGCGGCGGCGAGGAAGCCCGGCGCGGCTTCGGCGAACTCGGCGGCCTCGCCGGGGGACGCCCATGCCGTCATCCAGAGGAGGAGGAGGTCCTCGCCGCGTGCGAACGCGCGCAGCCGGTCGCCCCGCCAGCCGTCGGCGACGCGCGCGGCGGCGGCCGCCGGGAGCGTCCGGCGCGCGAGCACGCGGACGTCGAGCTCGCCGAGCGTGTCCTCGAGGATCGGCGTCCAGCCGGCGCCGGCGAGCGGCTCCGTGCCCTCGATCGCGACCTCCACCGGCGGAACGCGCTCGCCGAACCAGCGCGCGGGGTGGAGCACCTCGGCCGTCGACGTGGGCGGGTCGGCCTCGACCCGGTCGACCGCGGGCCACCCGCCCGTCGCGAGCGCGCGCGCGACGAACGCCGTCCCGGCGTCGTACTGGAAGGCGACCGCCGCCCGGAGCACCTCGGGCACCTCGGGGTAGCGGGCGGCGAGCTCGCGCTCGACGTCGCCGAGCTGCCCGACGACGCGCGCGAGCGCGTCGCCGTCGAGCCGCCCGCCGGCGACGTAGGCGAAGCCGGCGAGCGTCGCGTCGCCCTCGAGGACGGCGCGCCGGGCGAGCAGGCGATCGCCGTGCGCGCTCGTGATCGGCTCGGCGCCGGTGGGCAGCCCCCAGTGCTGGTCCTGGAGCGCGTGCGTCAGCTCGTGCGCGGCGAACAGCTCGCCCGCGAGGTCGCGGCGCGCGAGCGCGGAGAGGAGCGTCACGCGCCAGCCGAGGTGCGCCATCGCGTGCGTCGAGATCATGAGACGCTTCGAGCGCGGGTCGTAGAAGCCGGCGCCCTCGCGCTCGTAGAGGCCCGTGATCGCGGCGCGGAGGTTCGTGCCGGGCGGGAGGAGGCCGAGGCGCGCCCAGACGCGCTCCATGGTGGCCAGGTCGCCGGGGCGGTAGCTCTGGTCGACGTCGGCCAGGAGCGCGGCGCCGAGCGCTGCCCGGTCGAGGGCGACGGCGGGCACGGGCGCGGTGAAGGCGAGCCCGCGGGCGGCGGGGAGCCCGCGGCGGACGGCGCCGAGCGCGTCCTCGTCGATCCGGTCGTGACGGACGATCCGGCGCGCCGCGCACGCGGCGAGGAGGAGCGCCGCCGCGAGGAGGAGCGCGTGCCCGACGCGGGCCTGGACGCGGCGCGCGCTCACGCCACGGCGCAGACGAAGCACGCCGCGTGCCGGAAGACGTGCGACTCGAGGACCGCGAACCCCGCCGTGCGGAGCATCGCGGCGATCGCGCTCGGCGTGAGGAGCCAGAACCAGTTCGAGTAGTCGACGGCGGCGTCGAAGGGCGTGTCGAGCCCGATCTTGCTCGGGCCCGCGACGCGCGCCGCGAGCGTCCGGCGCCCCGCGTCCGGGAGGAACGGCACGTAGACGGCCGCCTGCGGGAGGTCGCGCTCGGGGATCGTCATCGAGGAGAGGATGAGCGTTCCGGTCGCGAGCGCCCGCAGGCGCTCGAGCGTCAGCACGGGGTTCGGCACGTGGTAGAGCACGCCCCCGCAGAAGACGACGTCCGCGCGGCCGACGCGCGCCGGAAGCGCCGGGTCGTTGACGTCGGCCTGGACGAATTCGATCGGCCGGGCGCGGGCCGCGTTCCGCGCGAGGAACTCCGGCGTCGCCGCCATCACGTCGACGCCGACGACGCGAACGGCGCCGGCGTCGGCGGCGCGGAAGGCGTAGCCGCCGTGGATCTTCCACATGCAGCCGACGTCGAAGAACGTGTGCCCGGGCGCGTGGCGGTCGATCAGCCGCAAGGGGAGATCGCGCGGGTCGGGGCGGGACGCGCCCGTCCGGCGGCGGAAGAGCGACGACAGCGCCATGGCGCCCCCGTAGGCTCCCGGCGCGGCGCGGTCAAGCGCGCGCCCTCACGGCTCCTCGACGATGATCGCCGGATAGCCGAGCCGGTTCACCAGCTCGGCGCGCGCCACCGCGACGCCGCGGAGCGGGTACGGCCCGATGCGGACGCGGTAGTAGCGGCCGTCGGTCCCGTCGAGCTCGCTCACGAACGCGTCGGGGAAGCGGAGCGCCAGCACGCGGCGGAGGTGCTCCGCCTTCGTCGCGTCGCCGAGCGCGGCCACCTGCACGACGTACGACGCGGCCGGAAGGTCGCCCGGCGCGGGTCCGAGGAGCGACGCGATCCGCACGGGCTCGCGGCGCGCGGAGAGCACGTCGATCCGGACGCGCGCCGTCCCGGGCCCGATCATCCCGATCGTGCGCGCCGCGGCGTAGGAGAGGTCGATCGCGCGCCCGCCGACGAAGGGGCCGCGGTCGTTGATCCGGACCTCGACGGCGCGGCCGTTCTCGAGGTTCGTCACCATGACGTGCGTCCCGAGCGGGAGCGAGGGGTGCGCGGCGGTCAGCTCGTTCTGGTCGTAGATCTCGCCGTTCGCGGTGCGGTTGCCGTGGAAGCCGGGGCCGTACCACGACGCGACGCCGAGCTGGACGCCGTGGCGGATGGGCGGCGGGCTCGGCGCGCGGACGAGGCTGCACCCGCCCGCCGCGAGCGCGAGCGCGAGCGCGCCTCCACCCCACCACCGCATCCCCACCGCGGCGCATTATCCGTTCGGGTGGCGACGTCCGCAACCACGCAGGCTCCCTGGGATTTCGGATTTACTCCCCGGGGGGCATGTGGTATCGGCGGCGGTGGCGCCATGTCCGGCCATTCCAAGTGGAGCTCGATCAAGCACAAGAAGGCGCTGAAGGACGCGCGCCGCGGGAAGCTCTTCACGAAGCTCATCAAGGAGATCACCGTCGCGGCGCGGCTCGGCGGCGGTGACATCAACGCGAATCCGCGGCTCCGGACGGCCGTCCTGACGGCACGCCAGAACAGCATGCCGTCGGACAACATCGAGCGCGCCGTCAAGAAGGGCACGGGCGAGCTCGAGGGCGTGAGCTACGAGGAGACGACCTACGAGGGCTACGGCCCGGGCGGGGTCGCGGTCCTCGTCCAGGCGCTCACCGACAACCGCAACCGCACGGTCGGCGAGGTCCGCAACCTCTTCGAGAAGCACGGGGGCAACCTCGGCACGGCGGGGAGCGTCGCGTGGATGTTCGCGAAGCGGGGCCTCGTCACGGTCGAGCGCGCGGGCGTCGACGAGGACCGCGTGATGGAGGTCGCGCTCGACGGCGGCGCGGACGACGTCCGCGAGTCGGGCGACATCCTCGAGGTGCTGACGCCGCCCGAGCGGTTCGAGGCCGTGAAGACGGCGCTCGAGCGCGCGCAGGTGCCGATCGCGTCGGCGGAAATCACGATGATGCCGTCCTCGACCGTCTCGATCTCGGGCAAGCACGCCGAGCAGATGGTGAAGCTGCTCGAGGCGCTCGAGGACCACGACGACGTGCAGAACGTCTCGTCCAACATGGACATCGCGGCGGAGGAGCTCGAGCGGCTGTCGGCCTGACGCGCGCGGCGGAGGTGGGGTGCGGGTGCTCGGGATCGACCCGGGGAGTCGGCGGACGGGGTGGGGCGTGGTCGAGGAGCGCGCCCGGAGCCTCGCGCACGTCGCGAGCGGGACGGTCGCGCTTCCGCCGGCGCTCCCGCTCGCCGCGCGTCTCGCGCGGCTGCACGCCGAGTGCCTCACGCTCGTCGAGCGCTTCGGGCCCGCGACCGTCGTCCTCGAGCGCGCCTTCGTGGCGCGGAACGTCCACTCGGCCCTCCGGCTGGGCGAGGTGCGCGGCGCCGTTCTCGCCGCCGTCGCCGCCGCCGGGCTCCCGCTCGCCGAGTACGCGCCGGCCGAGGTGAAGCTCGCGGCCGCGGGCTCCGGCGCCGCCGACAAGGACGGGATCGGCCGGAGCATCGCCGCGTGGCTCGGGCTCGCGCGGCCGCCGGCGCCCGACGCCGCCGACGCGCTCGCGCTGGCGCTCTGCCACCTCCAGCGCGCGCCGCTCGCGCGCGCGGTCGCCGCCGCGGAAGGGCGGGCCGGCAGCGGCGGCCCGCGTGCGCGCCAACGGCGCGTGCGGAGCCGACCCGCGGAGCGCGGCCGCGCGGAGCGGTTCATTTGATCGCGTCGCTCCACGGCCGGCTCGCCGAGAAGCTGCCCGAGCGGCTCGTCGTCGACGTGCACGGCGTCGGCTACGCCGTCCACGTGTCCCTCCAGACCTTCGCCGACCTCCCGCCCGCGGGCAGCGAGGTGCGGCTCCTCGTGCACACCGAGGTGCGCGAGGACGCGATCGAGCTCTTCGGCTTCCTCTCCGCGGACGAGCGCGCGATGTTCCACCTCCTCCGCAAGGTGAAGGGGCTCGGGCCGCGGACCGCGCTCGTCGTCCTCTCCGGGATGCCGCTCCGCGAGCTCGCCGCGACGATCGCGGCGGGCGACGCGGCGCGCCTGCAGACGATCGCCGGCGTCGGGAAGAAGTTCGGGGAGCGCATCGTCGTCGAGTGCCGCGAGAGCGCGGCGCTCCTCGCCGGCGGCGCGCGGCCCGCCCGGCGCGACGCGATCGAGCTGCGCGACGGCGTCTGCGACGAGGCGGTCTCGGCGCTCGTGAACCTCGGCTACAAGCGGCCCGAGGCGGAGCGGGCCGTCGAGCGGACGGCGCGGCCCGGTGCCCCGCTCGAGGACGTGATCCGCGCCGCGCTCCAGGGGCTCGCCGGCTGATGGCACGCTGGCCGAGCCCCGTCGCGCCCGACGAAACCGACGACGACCGCGCCGTCGACACGCCGCTCCGCCCGCGGCTCCTCGAGGAGTACGTCGGGCAGGAGTCCGTCCGCGAGAACCTCCGCGTCCAGATCGCCGCCGCGCGCTCGCGCGGCGACGTCCTCGACCACGTGCTTTTCTACGGCCCGCCCGGGCTCGGGAAGACGTCGCTCGCCCACGTGATCGCGAACGAGCTCGGCACGACCATCCGGGCGACCGCGGGCCCCGTGCTCGAGCGCCCGGGCGACCTCGCGGCCATCCTGACGAACCTCGAGCGCGGGCAGGTCTTCTTCGTCGACGAGATCCACCGCCTGAACCACGTCGTCGAGGAGACGCTCTACCCGGCGATGGAGGACTTCCAGCTCGACCTGGTGGTGGGGCAGGGGCCGGCCGCGCGGTCGATCAAGCTCCCGCTGCGCCCCTTCTGCCTGGTCGGCGCCACGACGCGCGCGGGTCTCCTCACCTCGGCGCTCCGCGATCGCTTCGGGTCGACGTTCCGGCTCGATTTCTACTCGAAGGACCACCTGCGGCGCATCCTCGAGCGCTCGGCGCGCATCCTGGGCGTCGCGCTCGACGCGGAGGGCGCGGCGGAGATCGCGCGGCGCTCGCGCGGCACGCCGCGCATCGCGAACCGGCTCCTCCGCCGCGTCCGCGACTACGCCCAGGTGCGCGCCGACGGCCGCATCGACCGCGCCGTCGCGCGCGACGCGCTGGCACTCCTCGAGGTCGACGAGGCGGGCTTCGACAAGATGGATCGCGCGCTGCTCCTCGCGATCGTCGACAAGTTCGGCGGCGGGCCGGTCGGCGTCGACACGCTCGCGGCGGCGGTCGGCGAGGAGCGCGACACGATCGAGGACGTCTACGAGCCCTTCTTGATCCAGGAGGGCTTCCTCGCGCGGACGCCGAAGGGCCGCGTCGCGACCGCGCTCGCCTACGATCACTTCGGGCGCCGCGCGGGGACGCCGCCCGACGGCGGGGGGCAGCAGCGCCTGCTCTAGCGGGCCGTCGTGCCCCGCATTGACGGCGCGGCGGGACGCCCGTACGCTGGGCGGCGCGTTGCAGGACCTCGGACGCTTTCTCGTTCTGCTCGGTGTCGTCGTCGTCCTGGTCGGCGTCGTCCTCCTCGTCGCCGACCGGGTGCCGTGGCTCGGGCGCCTGCCGGGTGACTTCACCGTCCACCGCGGGCCGGTCACGTTCTACTTCCCGCTCGCGACGTCGATCCTCGTGAGCATCGTGCTGACCGTCCTCCTGAACCTCTTCTTCCGGCGCTGAGCGCGCGCGCCCGGCGTTCGCTCGCGCACCTGCGGCGGCGCGCAACCGGCCGAGATCGCGCGCACTTCGCGCGCGCCGCCGTTCCGTGGCGCGCACGACGCGTGCTTGCCTTCGTGCGACCTTGCCCCTATCATCCGCGGGTTCTCATGGCCGGTCAGTCCGACCCGACGCCCGCCCGGGCGCGCTCGCCCGAGGTGCGCCGCCGCCGGCGTGAGGTGGCGATCATCATCGCCACGGCGATAGCGGTCGTCGGCTTCGCGATCTTCGAGACGCGCGTCCCGCAGTCGGTCGGCGGCAACTCGGTCGGGACCGACGCCGTCCTGGTCGCGCTCATCAACCTCAACCTGATCCTCCTCGTCCTGCTCGTCTTCCTCGTCGGCCGCAACATCGTGAAGCTCTTCTTCGAGCGGCGGCGGCGGATCATGGGCTCCTACCTCCGGACGAGGCTCGTCGGCGCCTTCGTCGCGATCGCGCTGCTCCCCGCGACGCTGCTCTTCGTCGTGGCGCTCGTGTTCGTCGGCAACTCGATCGAGAAGTGGTTCAACGGGCAGGTCGAGAACTCGCTCGAGGGCTCGCTCGAGGTCGCGCACGCGTACTACCAGGACCTGGCGAGCACGGCGCTCGGCTTCGGCCGTGAGCTCGCGGCGCGCATCGACGCCGAGGGCCTCCTCGCGTCCGACCGGCGTCGGGCCCTGCGGGCGTTCCTCGACCAGCGCCGCGTGGAGTACCAGCTCGACATGGTCGAGGTCTTCGCCGGCGGGCAGGCCCTCGCCCGGACGCGGCGCGGGGACCTGACCGGCAAGGTCGGCATCGAGCCGTGGAACGACCTCGTCCGTCGCGCGGCGGGAGGGCAGGAGGGCTCCGCGGTGCACGCGGTCGGCGAGGCGGACATGGTGCGGGCCGCGGTGCCGATCGTGGCCGGCGGGCGGACGGCGGGCGTCGTCGTCGTCGACGCCTACGTCCCGAAGAGCGTCGTCAAGCAGCGCGAGGAGATCGACCGCGCGTTCGGCGAGTACCTGCGGCTCAAGATCCAGCGCCGGCCGATCCAGACCGCGTACACGATCACGCTCGCGCTCGTCTCCCTCGTCGTCCTCTTCTCCGCGACGTGGGTCGGCTTCTACGTCGCGCGCGAGATCACGGCCCCGATCCAGCGGCTCGCCGAGGGCACGCGCGCCGTTGCGCGGGGCGACCTCGAGCACCGCATCCCGGGCGAGGGCGACGACGAGATCGGGACCCTGGTCACGGCCTTCAACCGCATGACCGCCGACCTGGCGACGAACCGCGCCGAGCTCGAGGCCCGCCGGCGCTACCTCGAGACGCTGCTCGCGAACATCACGGCGGGCGTGCTCTCCGCGGACGCGGAGGGCCGCATCACGACGATGAACCACGCCGCCGAGCAGCTCCTCGGCGTGTCGGCGGCGGCGTGCGTCGGCCGCGCGGTCGACGAGGCGTTCGTCGGCGACGCGTACGGGGAGCTCCGGCAGCTCGCCGCCGAGCTCCGTGCGGAGCGCGTCGCGGAGCCGACGTACGCGGTCACGGTCGGCGGCCCCGTCTGCCTGATCGACGGGGCGGACGCGGCCGTCCGCCGGCGCGTCGAGCGGCAGCTGAAGCTCGAGCGCGACGGCGGCGAGACGGCCGTCCTCCTGACGGGCACGCGGCTCCTCGACGACGCGGGCGGACAGCGCGGCTTCGTCCTCTTCGTGGAGGACGTGACGCACCTCCTCCGCGTCCAGCGGATGGAAGCGTGGCGCGAGGTCGCCCGGCGCATCGCACACGAGATCAAGAACCCGCTCACGCCGATCCAGCTCTCTGCGCAGCGCCTGCGCCGCCGCTGGGCCGGGCAGCTCGGCGAGGGCGGCGCGGTGTTCGACGAGTGCACGCGCACGATCATCCAGCAGGTCGAGGAGCTGAAGGCGCTGGTGAACGAGTTCTCGACCTTCGCGCGCATGCCCGCCGGGGAGCACTCCCCGCAGGACCTGAACGCGCTCGTCGAGGAAGCGCTCGTCCTCTTCCGCGAGGGCCATCGCGACCTCGACTTCACGTTCGCGCCCGACCCGAGCCTCCCGATCCTCGAGCTCGACCGCGAGGGCGTGAAGCGTGCCGTCATCAACATCCTCGACAACGCGGTGGCCGCGTGCGCGGCGGTCCGCCAGCAGGCGCCGTCGGGGACGCGCCCCGCGGTGACGCTCACGACGACCTACGACGCGACGCTCGACGTCGCGCGCCTCGAGATCGCCGACACCGGGGCCGGCATGTCGGCCGAAGTGAAGGCGCGGCTCTTCGAGCCGTACTTCTCGACCAAGCCCGACGGCACCGGCCTCGGGCTCGCGATCGTGTCGGCGATCGTCGCCGACCACAACGGATTCATCCGCGTGCGGGACAACGTGCCGCACGGGAGCCGGTTCATCATGGAGCTCCCGGTCCGGCGGCAGACGGTGCAGGTGGCCGTCGCCGCCGGGCAGCGCTACGGGAGCGCTTGAGCGGGGGTGGAGGACGCGATGCCCGAGACGATCCTGGTGGTGGACGACGAGGAGCAGATCCGGCACACGCTGCGCGGCGTGCTGGCGGACGAGGGGTTCGAGGTCCTCGAGGCGACGAACGGCCGAACCGCGCTCGAGCTGCTCGAGCACGCCGTCCCGCGGCTCGCGATCGTCGACATCTGGATGCCGGAGGTGGACGGCATCGAGCTCGTGCGCCGCATGCGCTCGCGCGCGCCGTCGGTCCCAATCATCGTCATCTCCGGCCACGGGACGATCGAGACGGCGGTGCGCGTGATCCGCCTCGGCGCCTTCGACTTCCTCGAGAAGCCGTTTCCGCTCGACGCGCTCCTGAACGTCGTCGACCGCGCGCTCGGCGAGGCCGAGGTCGCGGAGCCGGCGGCCCCGCGCGCGCTCGCGTACGCGGCCCCCGCGCGGGTCGCCCCGCCGCGGACCTTCCCGCAGCGGACGATCTCGCGGAGCGTCGTCGTGAACGGCCAGGGCCTGCACTCCGGCGCGCGGACCGGCTTGATCCTCCAGCCGCTCCCGCCCGGGAGCGGAATCGTCTTCGGCAGCATTCTCTCCGGCGACACCGTGCCCGCGCTCGTCGACCACATCGAGTCGACCGGCTACGCGACGACGCTCGTCCGCGGCGGGATGGTCGCGAAGACGGTCGAGCACCTGATGGCGGCGCTCCACGCATACGGCGTGACGAACCTCCTCGTGAAGATGCAGTCCGAGGTCCCGATCCTCGACGGCTCCGCGCTCGAGCTCTGCGCGCTCCTCGACGACTGCGGGCTCGTCGAGCAGCCCGAGACGATCGACGAGCTGGTCGTCGACCGCCGCTACGCCGTCGGCGCCGACGACCGGGAGAAGAAGGGCATCGCGATCGAGCCGGCGGACCGCTTCGAGGTCCACTACACGCTCGAGTACCCCGCGCCGATCGGTCGGCAGGAGTTCGAGTTCCGCCTGACCGACGCGGAGACGTTCCGCCGCGAGGTGGCGCCCGCGCGCACGTTCGGCTTCGTGCGGGAGATCGCACAGCTCGAGCAGATGGGGCTCGCCAACGGCGGGCGGCTCAACAACTGCATCCTGGTCGGCGACGAAGGCGTCGTGAACGCGCCGCTCCGCTTCCCCGACGAGTTCGCGCGCCACAAGGTGCTCGACATCCTGGGCGACTTCTACCTCCTCGGCCGCCCCATCCGGGGTCGGGTCACGGCGCGCATGACGGGGCACTCGGACAACGCCGAGCTGCTCCGCGTGCTCCGCGCGCGCTTCGGCGTGCCCCCCCTCGGCGGCGCCTGAGGCGAGCCGCCCTCAGTCGCCCGGCGGCGCGCTCGCGGGCGCCCACGCGACCACCAGCGCCGGCGCGCCGCCCGGTGCCCAGAGCGTCGCGTCCGCCGCGCGCGTCACCTCGCCGACCCGGGCGACGGCGTGCGCGGTGTAGTGCTGCGCGCGCGTCCCGAGGCGCGCGCGCGCCGGCGGCGGGAGCGCCGCGAGCTCGGCGTCGAGCGCGTCCGGGTCGAGCGGGGTGCGGGCGCGCGCGGCGAGGAGCCGCTCGACCGCGCTCGGGTCGCCGAGGACGGCGAGGAGGACCTCTCGAGGCGCCGTGTTCACGTTGACGGCGTGCTCGCCGGCGACGGTGACGAACGGGCGCAGGCGGGCGAGCGCCGCGGCGTCGATGCCGCGGACGAGCCCCAGCTCGCCGACCGTCTCGAGCGGCGCGTTCCGCGGGAGGTAGGGGACGGCGAGGGACGCGTAGGCCTCGCGCTCCGCGCCGTGAGGCCGCGGCGCGTCGTCGCGGTCGGTCCAGTCGGCGATCGCGTCCGCGAGCGCGGGGTCTAGGCCGAGGACGACGAGGAGCGCGGGAAGCGCGGCGGCGAGCTCGGGCGCGTTCAGGTCGAGACGGCGCGCCTCGTCCTCGAGCCGGACCTGCACCCACCCGCGCCCGAGCGGCTGGCGGCCGGAGTCCGCGAGCCACGGCGCGGTCGGGGCGTCGGGCGCGTCGTCGTCGCCGCGCTCGTCGAGGACGACGGCCGCGGCCGCGACGCCGGAGCGGAGGAGTGCGTCGGCCTCGAGCGCGGCGAGCGCGTGGCGCGCGAGGTGCTGGTCGACCACCGTCGTCCACGCGAGCCCCGTCGCGAGGACGACGAGGACCGAGAGCGCCGAGACGGCCGCGAGGAGGGCCACGCCCCGCTCATTCGCGCGGGACACGGATCAGCTCCACGAGCTCGACGGCCTCGCCGGCCCCGGTGACGCGCACGCGCACCTCACGGAGCGCGGGGTGCGGCGTGCTCGCGACGTCGCGCGCCCACCGGACGCCGGGCTCGCCGGGTACGGCGCCCTCCGCGTGGCCGAGCGGGGGGGCGTGCACGGCGGCGTCGGCGAGGAGCGCGCGGGCCCGGAGCATCGCGTGCGTGAGCCACACGTCGGCCGCGACGCCCGCCGTGCACCGGACGACGAGGCGATCGAGCGCCACGATGCCCGTCGCGAGCACGGCGACCGCGACCACGACCTCGAGGAGCGTCGTGCCGCGCGACGCGCGGGCGGTCATTGCAGCGAGACCTGCGGGCTCCCGAGCCGGCCCGCGACGGTCAAGCTGCGCGTCCCCGCGGCCGGCGGGAGGACGAGCTGGAGGAAGCCCGTCTCCCGCGGTCCCGGCGTGAGCGCGAGGCGCAGCGTGACCGCGCTCTCGGGAATCGGCGCGGCGAAGCGGACCTCGCCGCTGCCCGTCGCCGACAGCTCCGGGCCCGCGAGCGCGATGCCGTCGAGGACGAGAAGGCCGTCCTGGAGCCGCCAGCGGACCGACGCCGTCTCGGCGTGCAGCGTGCCGAGGAGCGGCAGGTCGCCGGGATTCCGCCACGTCGCCCCGCGGACCTCGACGGTGCCCTCGCCCTCGGGCGCCACGCCGGGGACGACGCGGAGGCGGGCGGTGCCCTGCGCGCGGCCGGCGAGCGCGCCGCCGGCGATCGCGAGCGGCGGGCAGCTCGCGAGCTCGGCCCGCTCGAAGACGATGGACACGGCGGTCGCGGCCGGGGCGTCGTCCGCGGCGACGGTCGCGTCGACGTCGCCGCCGCAGATCGCGGCCTCGATGCGCCACGGAAGCCCGCCGCCGCCGCGGACGAGGCTCCAGACGGACGGGCGCGCCCAGGCGCGGTCGGCGTGCAGCGTGACCGACGCCTCGGGGATCGCGATCGCGACGCGATCGAGACGGATGCCGCGCGGGCGGAGCGCCGCGCGCTCGAAGGTCACGACCGGGGAGGGGACGCCGGCGAGGACGCGGCGCGCGACGTCGTCGGCGGGGAAGAGCCACGCGACGAAGGCGACGAAGAGGAGCGCCGCGGCCGCGACGGCGAGCGGGGTCCGCCTCATCGCACGCCCCCGCGGACGACCTCGACCGTCGCCTCGAAGCGCGTCGGCTGGTCGACGTGCTTCCGCAGCTCGAGCCGGGCGACGCCGAGCGGCGGCGTGCCGGCTTCGAGCGCGTGCAGGAGCCGGACGACCTCCGCGAGCGATGCGTCGCGGACGGCGAGCTCGACCCGCTCCGCCGCGTCGCTCGCCGCCGCACCCGCGGGCGTCATGCGCGCGATCCGCTCCCGGCCGACCGCCGCCTCCGCCGCCGCCTCGAGCCGGGGGAGGAGCGCCGCGGCCTCCTCGTCCGTGGCGGGTGGCGGGCCGGCGGCGCGGAGCGTCGCGGCGAGGCGGCGGACGGCCGCGAGCTCGCGCTCCCGCCCCGCGACGCGGGCGCGCAGGAGGGCGAGGTCGTCGCGCACGGCGAGGGCGGCGGCGGCCGCGATCGCGACCGCGACGACGGCGCCCGCGACGGCGAGGAGCCACCGCTCGCGCGCCGAGCGCGCGGCGAGCGCGGCCGCGAGCCGGGCGAGGGCGGTCACGACGCGGTTCCCCCCGCCGGCCGCCGCGTCGCGTGGAGCCGGAACTCGACGTGGCGGCCGTCGACCGTCGTGCGCGCCTCGTCCGCCGTCACGTCGGCGAGCGTCGGCGACGCGGCGAGCGCGCGCCGGAGCGCGTCGACGGCGTCGAAGCCGTCCGTCCGCCCGTGGAGGCGGAGCGCGTCGCCGTCGACGACCAGCTCGTCGAGGTCGAGGCGGAGGCTCGGCGGGACGCGCGTCGAGAGCTCGCGGAGCACGTCGAGCGCCCCGCTCGCGGCGCCGCGCCGGCGCGTCGCGGCGGCGACCGCCGCCTCGAGCTGCGCGCGCGGCGCGACGAGCCGCGCGCCGGGGAGCGCGGCCGCCGCTTCGGCGCGGATCGCGGCGGCGAGCGCGGCGTCGCGCCGCGCGAGCCCGTGGCGAACGAGCGCCAGGTCGACGACCGCGAGGAGGATCGCCGCCGCGGCGAGGCCGCCCGCGCGCCGGAGGGCCCCGCCGCCCGCCGCCGGCGCGGCCCAGAGGACGAGGTCCCCGCCGCCGCCGAGCGCGAGCCCGGCCGCGACGGCGCACGCGCCGAGATCGGCGCTCGCGGCCGGCGCGCCGACCGCGACCGCCTCGAGCGCGACGACGCGCTCCGCGCCGACGCCGGCGAGCGCCGCCTCGAGCGCGGGGCCCGCGTCCGCGCCCGCCGTGACGCAGACCGGGGGGGGCCCGCCGAGCGCCGCGAGCGACCAGCGCACCTCCGCGGCGAGCCCCGCCGCGTCCCGCCCGTCGGCGGCGAGGGCGCGCAGCGCGGCCGGCCGGCCGCCGCGGCGGACGGCGAGCGCCGAGCGGCGCCCGTCGGCGAGGACGAGCGCCGCGTCGCCGAGGGCCGGCGGCACGAGCGGCCACGGCGCGAGCGGCGCGAGCCCGACGCGCGCGGGCGGGAGCCCGCGCGCCGCGAGCGTCGCCACGTGCGCGTCGACCTCGGCCTTGCGCGCGGCGGCGGCGAGGACGGCGGTCCCGCGTTCGGCCGGGCCGAGTGCCGTCCACCCGACGACCAGCCCGTCGCGCTCGACGGGGAGCTGGCCGAGCAGCTCGAGCGGCACCGTCCGGGCGAGCCGCCGGCGGTCGCGGAACGGCAGCACGAGGACGCGGTGCGCGACCGCCGCCGCGGGGAGCGCGCTCGCGACGGCGGCCCCGCCCGCCTCCACGGGTCCCTCGAGCGGCACGCGCTCGAATCCCGTGAGCCGCACGGCACCGAAGCGACGCTCGGCGCGCGCGATCCGCAGCTCCCGCTCGCCCGCGTCGACGCCGACGATCTTCACGGCTGGTCCTCCGCCGCGGGCAGGGCCACCGCCGTCGTGAGCGGCTCGGCGCCGTCGTCGAGCGCGAGGGTCAGCTCGACGGCGCGCGGGAGCCGCGCGCCCGGCCAGCCGTCGCTCCACGTCGTCCCGTCGAAGACGCGGGCGGCGAACGCGCGGACGCCCGGGAGGAGCGGCTCGCCGGCCGCCTCCGCGGCGCCCGCGGGGAGGGGGACGCTCGGGCGCTCGGCGCGCACGAGCGTCCCGGTCGCGCGCCCGCCGCCGTCCGGCACGACGCGATACGTGACGGTGTGGAGGTCGGTGCTCGGCCGGGCGGCCGCGGGCGGCGGCTTCACGGTCGCCGCCAGCGAGAGCGTCGACCACGGCTCGGCCGGCGCGGGCGGGAGGACGACCAGCCCGGGCGCGCGGGCCGCCTCGATCTCGGCGGCGAGTGCCAGGAGCACGGTCCGCGCCGCTGCCGTCCGGTCGGCCGCGGCCTGCGCGGCGGCCCGCGCGGCGCGCGCCTCGACGACGACGCGCGCGAGGGCCGCGAGGACGAGCGCCGTGATGCCGAGGGCGACGATCGTCTCGAGGAGCGTCGTCCCCCGCCTGCTCATCCCGCCGCTCCCGCGCGCACCATCGGCCGCGCGCCGGCCGCCGGGACGACGACCGTCGCCGCGTGGCCGCGCTCGTCCGCGACGTCGATGTGGACGGGAAGCGGGTCGCCGGCGGGGTCGAAGTCGAGCGGCACGCGGCCCGTGCGCCCGGCCGTCGCGCCGCCGACGCGCACGTCGCGGACGCGGACGCCGGGCGGGAGCGTGCCGGGGCGGCCGAGCACGGAGGCGTCGGGGAGGACGTCGTCCGCCGCTCGCCCGGGACGGCCGACGACCCACCGCCCCGCGTCGACGTCGACCACGAGCCGCATCGCACGGCCGCCGAGGATCGCGCGCTCGCGCGCGAAGGCCGCCGACGCGGCGAGCCGGTCGGCGGCGTCGGCGACCGCGAGCGGGCCGCGGTCGCCGAGCCGCGGGAGCACGAGGCCCGCCGCGAGCGCGAGGATCGCGCAGACGACGAGCAGCTCGAGGAGCGTCGTGCCGCGGGATCGCATCAGAAGTCGCGGCTGTCGAGGTCCGCGAACCGGCCCTCGCCGCCCTCGACCCCGTCGGCGCCGTAGGACTTGAGCGTGAAGCGCGTGCCGTCGCCCACGTAGACGTACGCGTTGCCCCACGGATCGAGCGGAACCCGGTCGACGTAGCCTTCGGGCTTCCAGTGCTTGGGGACGGGTGGGGTCTCGGGCCGCCGGACGAGCGCGTCGAGCCCCTGCTCGGTGGTCGGGTACGCGCCGGTGTCCAGGCGGTAGAGGCCGAGCGCCTGCTCGAGCGCCTTCATGTCCGCCACCGCCTTCGTCCGCCGCGCGTCCTCGGTCCGGCCGAGGATCTTCGGCGCGACGAGCGTCGCGAGGAGCCCCAGGATGAACACGACGACCATGATCTCGAGGAGCGTGAAGCCGGCGGAGGGGCGGCGGGCCGTCGTCATCGCACGAGCCCGTTCAGCTCGAAGAGCGGCAGGAGGATCGCCGCGACGAGTGCCAGGACGACGCCGCCCATCGCGAGGACGAGCGCCGGCTCCACGAGCGCCGTCGCCGCCGCGACCGCCGCGGCAACCGCCGCCTCGTGCGTCACCGCCGCACGCTCGAGGGTCGCGGCGAGCGTCCCGCCGCGCTCGCCGACGGCGGCGAGGCGGACGAGGAGCGGGGGGAAGGCGCCGGTCCGGGCGAGCGCCGGGGCGAGCGCCTCGCCCTCGCGGACGGCGTCGCGCGCGGCGAGCACGGCGCGGGCGATCGGCGCGCTCCCGACCGCGTCCGCCGCGATCCCGAGCGCCGGCTCGACCGGGACGCCGCTGGCGACGAGCGTCGCAAGCGTCCGCGCGAGCCGCGCGACCGCCGCCTGCCGCGCCACGCGGCCGAGGAGCGGGATGCGGAGGAGGAGCGCGTCGAGCGCGGCGCGTCCCGCCGGGCGCGCGCGCCACGCGCCGAAGGCCCACGCCGCCGCGGCGGCGAGCGGCAGGACGAGCCACCACGTCGCGCGCGCGAGGTCCGTCGCGCCGACGAGGAGCCGGGTGGCGAGCGGCAGGCGCGCGCCGGTCTCCGCGAAGAGCGCCGTCACCTGCGGCACGACCCAGGCGAGGACGAAGGCGAGGACCGCGGCCGTCGCGGCGGTCACGACCGCGGGGTACGCGAGCGCCGCGCGGAGGCGCGCGCGCACGGCCGCCGACGCCTCGGCGTGGTCGGCGAGCCGCACGAGCACGGGTGCCAACGCGCCGCTCGCCTCGCCGGCGGCGACGAGGCCGCGGAAGAGGGGCGGGAAGACGCGCGGGCTCGCGGCGAGCGCCGCGGCGAGCGGCTCGCCTTCGCGGAGGCGGGCGCCGGCGACCGTGAGCGCCCGGCCGAGCGCCGGGTGCGTCGCCTCCTCGGCGACGGCGGCGACCGCCTCGGCGACCGGCACGCCGGCCGCGACGAGCGTCGCGAGCGCGCGGATGGCGGCGCCGAGCTCCGGGGCCGGCACGCGGCGCACGCTGAAGGCGCCGGCCCCGCGCGCGCTCGCCGCCGTCTGCTCGGTGAGCTCCGTCGGGAAGACGCCGCGCGCGCGCAGCGCCTGCCACGCGGCGCGCGTCGTCTCGGCGTCGATGAGGCCGTCGGCGTCGCGGCCGGCGGCGGTGAGCGCGCGGTACGCGAAGACCGGCATCAGGCGTCGTCCTGCGTCGCGCGCAGCACCTCGGCGACGGTCGTGACGCCGGCGCGGACCTTCGCGAAGCCGTCGTCGCGGAGCGAGGTCGTGCCCGACGCCGCCGCGCGGCGGCGGAGCGCCGCGGCGTCGCGGCGCGCCATGACGAGGGCACGCACGCCGTCGTCGACGACGAGGAGCTCGTGGATCCCGACGCGCCCGCGGTAGCCGGTCCCGCGGCACGCGGCGCAGCCAGGCCCCGCGTGCCGGACCGTCGGGGGCACGGGCTCGCCGAGCGCGTCGCGCTCGGCGGGCGTCGGCGGGCCGGTGCTGGCGCACACGTCGCAGAGGCGGCGGACGAGGCGCTGCGCGAGGACGCCCACGATCGACGAGGAGATGAGGAACGGCTCGACGCCCATGTCGAGGAGGCGCGTCATCGCCCCGCACGCGTCGGTCGTGTGAAGGGTCGAGAAGACGAGGTGGCCCGTGAGCGCCGCCTGCATCGCGATCTCGACCGTCTCGCGGTCGCGGATCTCGCCGACGAGGATCACGTCGGGGTCCTGGCGGAGCACGGCGCGGAGCCCGGTCGCGAAGCCGAGGTCGATGCGCGGGTTCACCTGGATCTGGCCGATGCCGCGCAGCCGGTACTCGACGGGGTCCTCGATCGTCATGATGTTCCGCTCCCCGGTCGCGAGGCGGCGGAGCACGGCGTAGAGCGTCGTCGTCTTCCCGCTTCCCGTCGGTCCCGTGACGAGGAGGATGCCGTGGCTCTGCCCGGCGAGCCGCTCGAGCGCGGCGGCCCTCGCGGGCGCGAGCCCGAGGTCGGCGAGGTCCCGGAGCGCGGCGCTCCGGTCGAGGAGGCGCAGCACGACCCGCTCGCCGAAGGCCGTCGGGACGAGCGAGACGCGGATGTCGACGTCGCGTCCGGCGACGCGGACGGCGATGCGGCCGTCCTGCGGCAGGCGGCGCTCCGCGATGTCGAGGCCGGCCATGATCTTCACCCGCGACGCGAGCGCCGGGTGCATGCGCGCCGGGGCCGCGAGCACGTCCCCGAGCACGCCGTCGACGCGGAAGCGGACGGCGACGTCGCGCTCGTAGGGCTCGAGATGGATGTCGCTCGCGCCGTCCTTCACGGCCTGGGAGAGGAGCGCGTTCAGGAGCCGGATGACGGGCGCCTCGTCGCCCGCTTCGAGGAGATCGGGCGGCTCCTCGAGCTCGCTCGCGACGAGCTCCAGGCGCTCGCCCTCGATCGCCTCCATCGTGTCGGCCGCCGACCGCGCCGCCGCGTCGTAGGCACGTGTGATGGCGTCGCGGAGCACGGGCGGCGGCACGACCACCGGGCGCACGGGCGCGCCGTAGAGGAAGCGGAGGTCGTCGAGCGGTGCGAGCGCGCTCGGATCGGCGAGCGCCACCTGGACGCCGTCCGCGTCGCGCGCGAGCGGGAGGACCAGGTGACGGCGGGCGAACGGCATCGGCAGCACGGCGAGGAGGTCCGCGGGCGGGAGCGCGGGCGGCGTCGCCGCGAACGGGAGGCCCGCGGCCTCGGCCGCGGTCCGGGCGGCGAGCGCGGCGTCCGCGAGCGTGGGCGCGGGCATCAGAGCGCTCCGCGCACCTCGGGCTCGAGCACGCCGCCCTCACGCCGCTCGGCGAGCGGCACGTACGCCCGCTCGCCGGCGCCGACGTAGAGCTGCTTCGGCCGCATGATCGTCTGCTCCTCGTCGAGGACGAGCTCGGCCCACTGCGCCATCCACCCGGCCGTGCGCGCGATGGCCAGCATGACGGGGAACATCGAGAGCGGGATGCCCATCGCGTCGTAGATGAGGCCCGAGTAGAAATCGACGGCCGGAAAGAGCCGGTGCGCGACGAAGTACTCGTCCTCGAGCGCGATCCGCTCGAGCTCGAGCGCGGTCGCGCGGAGCGGCGTCTTGGGCGTCACGTCGAACACCTGGCGGAGGATCGGCCGCAGGATGCGGGCGCGCGGATCGTGCGGCTTGTAGACGCGGTGGCCGAAGCCGGCGAGCGTCGCCTCGCCCGCGCGGACGGCGCGCACGAAGGCGGGCACGCGCTCGGGGCCGCCGATCCCCTGGAGCATCCGGATGACGTCCTCGTTCGCGGCACCGTGCCGCGTGCCGCCGAGCGCGGCCGCCGCGGCCGCGACCGCCGAGTACGGATCCGAGAACGCGCTCCCGACCGCGCGCATGACCGTCGTCGAGCAGTTCTGCTCGTCGTCCGCGTGGAGGATCCAGAGCACGTCGAGCGCGCGCTCGAGCACGGGATCGGGCGTGTAGCGGAGCTCGGTCATCTTGAAGAGCATGGAGAGGAAGTTGCCCGGGTAGGAGAGCTCCGTGTCGGGGTAGACGTACGGCATCCCCCGGCCGTGCCGGTACGCGAACGCCGCGATCGTCGGGAGCTTCCCGATGAGCCGCCGCGTCTGCACGCGGCGCGACTCGAGGTCGCGGATCCGGCGGGCGTCGGGATAGTAGGTGGAGAGGGCGCCGACGGTCGCGACCAGGATGCCCATCGGATGCGCGTCGTAGCGAAAGCCCTGGATGAACCGTTTCAGGTTCTCGTGCGTGAGGACGTGGTTCTTGATGTTCCGCTGCCACATCGCGAAGTGCGACGCCGTCGGCAGCTCGCCCTTCACGATGAGGTACGCGACCTCGAGGAACGTGCTCTTCTCCGCGAGCTCCTCGATGGGATAGCCGCGGTAGCGCAGCACCCCTCGCT
>DASRHG010000181.1:0-9865 GCA_035650655.1 Binatia bacterium
CGATCGCGGGCGCGACGAGCCGCCCGCTCGTCGAGGTTCGACGAGAGTGGTACTACTGACACCCGGGGAGGCGCGGGATGATCGAGTACAAGACGGGCGACATCCTCGCGGAAGACGCCGAAGCGCTGGTGAACACGGTCAACTGCGTCGGGTTCATGGGCCGCGGCATCGCGCTCCAGTTCAAGAAGGCCTGGCCCGAGAACTTCCAGGCTTACGCCGCCGCCTGCCGCCGTCACGAGGTCCAGCCAGGGCGCATGTTCGTCTTCGAGACGGGCCGGCTCACGAACCCGCGCTACATCATCAACTTCCCGACCAAGCGGCACTGGCGCGGGAAGGCCCGCATCGAGGACATCGACTCGGGGCTGGCGGCGCTCGTGTCCGAGGTCCGCACGCGCGGGATTCGCTCGATCGCGCTCCCTCCTCTCGGCGCCGGTCTCGGTGGCCTCGACTGGGCGGACGTCCGCCGACGCATCGAGCGCGCGCTGGCCGAGCTTCCCGATGTGAGGACGGTCGTGTTCGAGCCGCGCGGGGAGCCGGCGGCGCGCCTCCGCAAGGACGGGAAGGTCCCGGCGATGACGCCGGGGCGCGCGGCGCTCGTGGGTCTCATGGAGCGCTATCTCGCCGGACTGCTCGACCCGTTCGTGTCCCTCCTCGAGGTGCACAAGCTCCTCTACTTCCTGCAGGAGGCGGGTGAACCGCTGCGTCTCCGGATAGCCAAGGGGCCCTACGGACCGTACGCCGAGAACCTGCGGCACGTGCTCGCGGCCATCGACGGCTACTTCGTCTCGGGGTATGGGGCGGGAGGCGACGCGCCCGGCAAGATTCTCGAGCTCGTGCCCGGCGCCGTCGAAGACGCTCGCGCGGCTCTCGCGGCGCTGCCGGAGACCCGGGGCCGGTTCGAGCGCGTCTCGGCGCTCGTCGACGGCTTCGAATCGCCCTTCGGGCTCGAGCTGCTGTCGACGGTCCATTGGGTCGCGGCGCGCGAGGGGGCGACGTCCGACGACGACACGATCGCACGCACCTACGAGTGGGCCGAGCGCAAGCGGCAATTCTCGGCGCGTCAGATCCTTCTCGCCCGACGCGTGCTCGTCGAGCGCGGCTGGCTTACCGAAGCTGATTGTTGGGCCGGAGGGGCTGGGTAGTCTCCGGCGGCGCGCCCGGCCACCCTGCGAAGCGCTCCGTGACGTTCAGCGGCCCTGGTCTCTCCTGCCGGCCACGGCGGTGGACGGCGCTCCGGATCCTCCCGACACGTCGGTCGGGATCAACGGCACGGCGACGTCCTCGAGCAGGTTCTGGAAGAGCTCCTCGAGCCTCCGCCGCTGCCCCGCTGTCCGAGGTTCGGGGGTCCAGAAGCCTCCGGGCGTCGAGACCACCGTGAGGAATCGCCCGTCGCGCTTCTCCATGGCTAGAGCCTCCTTGTAAGCGGGTTCGGAGGGACGTGCAAGGCTACGGGAGAAGGTATCCCGCGATCTGGGCGAGCTCCCGCATCTTTTCGTCAAGCGCCACAGTCACCTGCGGCTCTTCCTGGCTCCCGAGGAGGCCGGGCGTCTTCGCGTCGAGGTTGAGCACGCCCGTGACCCGACCGCTCTGCCGCTCCCCCCGCGGCGGCTCGTAGACCGGATACGAGCAGATCGACTCCAGGTCGCGCACAGCCGGCTGGAGTCGACGAGGAAACCGATGCCGCTCGAGGTCTTGGCGGGACGCGAAGACGGGGACCTTCGTCTGGAAGCATTCGCCGGCGACCCCATGGCCGACGGGGAAGCGGACGTTCACGTCGGGTTGGTTCTCCATTCCCACCGACCAGACGATCTTGAAGAAGCGGCGCGGCCAGACGTGACGCAGGGACCAGCATGGCACCATGAGATTCATCCTCACGAAGAGCCCGCGCGCCCGAAGATTCTCGAGGAGCTTCGCGGAGAGCTGGGTGAGGATGACGTGTCGTACGCGCGCGACGTGGAGGGCCGGGCGCACGGTCGTGCGGTACTCGATCAGCAGAGCGGCGAAGAACACGCCGACGCCGACCCCGAGCGATGCCTTCAACTTGAACGCCGCATCCGAGTAGACGACGAGCAGGGCGCCCAGCCCGTACGAGGCGGCTGCTATCGCCGCGCGGAGCACGGAGGCCCACCACACGGCGCCCCTTCTGACACGGCACTCGGGAAGAGACCAGCACGCGCCGGCGGCGACGCCGCTCGCTCGCCAGCTTGCAGGCTCGGCATCGACGAAGCATCGGGCGGGGCCACATGGAGTACCAGGTCGTCGTTCCGACCGGCGCGAGGCTTTGCCGAGCAGGGTGTAACCGGTACATCCCCGAAGCGCCCGATCGTGGCAGTGGGCCGCCGCAGCGTGATATTTCGGCTGCGGCCGTGAACGACTCACGCTTGGCCGAGAGAACGACCGAGAACCGCGCGCCTTCCCTCGCCGTCCGCGCCCGCCTCGTCGAAGCGCTCAGGCTCGATCTCGTCGGCCCCTGGGCCGGCCACGCCTTCGCCGACGAGCGCCTGCCCGGATGGGTGCGCCCGTCGAACTGGTACTTGACGGGTTTCCTCGTCCCGCTCGGCTCGCCCGACGACGAGCGCGCCGACGCGGACGAGACCGACGAGGTGGAAGAGGTCGGCGAGTCGGCCGGCCTTCCCGAGGAGTCGGCGGACGAGCGACGTGCCGCGAAGAAGGGGTTCTTCCCCTCCTCGATGGGCATGAGCTTTCTCGTGCCGGCGGACGCGACGGCGCTCGATGTGACCGTCCGATGGGGCGACTACGCGGCCGGCGAGGTCGACGGCGGGGACGGGAAGCCCATCCCGGTCTGGCAGCGGCGTCCGCGAGAGGAGACGCTGCAGGTTCCCCTCACGCGCGCCCACGACCCAGTGTGGCGCGATGTCCCCGACTCGGGGGGCCTCCGGGTCCACGTCGTCGAACGCGCCGTCGCGGCCGGAGACGAGCTCGCGGAGCGCATCCCGGCCGGGACGCGCGCGGTGTCGGTCTTTCTCGTGAACCAGCGACCGCCGAATCGCGATCAGCCCGACGTCGCCTACGCGTTCCAGGTGGAGCTCGAGGTGCGAAGCGGGGTGCCCTTCGTCCCGCGGCCCGATCTCCGCGGCGCGCTCGCCGAGGGCTGGGACGAGCGCGTGGGCGACCTCCACTACGCCGACACGCCCGAGTACGCGACCGGTCATGGAGTTTCGGCGGAGTGGACCGTCGTGGACTCGGCGTGCCGGGCGCTTCGCACCGCCTGGATCCCGAGGGCGGCGGTCGAGAAGACCGCGACCGCCGACGTGCCGGGCGTCGAGCTCGAGTTGGAAGCGCTCGGTGCGCTCGCGGACGGCCACGCTGCGGAAGCGGCGCTCGGGCCGCTCGTCGCTCGCTACCGGGACTGGATCGCCGCACGGCGAGACGAGGCGGCGCGGCTCGGCGGCAGGCGCCGCGAGACGGCCGAAGAGCTGCTGCGCCTGGCCGGCGTTGCGGCGGATCGGATCGCGCGCGGGATCGCGGTGCTCGGACGCGACGCGGACGCGCTCTACGCCTTCCGCGTCGCCAACCGCGCCGTCGCCCGCGCGCTCCGGCGGCGCCTCGGCCTCGAGCGGCCGCGGTGGCGACCCTTCCAGCTCGCGTTCCTGCTGCTGAACCTCCCCGGGCTCGCCGATCCGAGCGATCCGAACCGGGACACGGTCGACCTCCTCTTCTTCCCGACCGGTGGCGGGAAGACGGAGGCGTACCTCGGGCTCGCCGCGTTCGCGATCGTGCTCCGCCGGCTCCGCCGTCGCGGCCGCTCCGGCGCCGGCGTGAGCGTCATCATGCGCTACACGCTCCGGCTCTTGACGCTCGATCAGCTCTCGCGCGCCGCCGGGCTCGTGTGCGCGCTCGAGCTCGAGCGCGAGCGGGACGTCGCGCGCTACGGCGACTGGCCGTTCGAGATCGGCCTCTGGGTCGGGAAGGCCGCGACCCCGAACGTGCTCGGCCGCAAGGGCGACCGCCGGCAGGACACGGCGCGCGCCAAAGTCCGCCAGTTCAAGGCCGATCCCAGCGGCAAGCCGGCGCCGATCCCGCTCGAGAGCTGCCCGTGGTGCGGCACGCGCTTCGCCCCCGCCTCGTTCACCTTGCTGCCGAACGAGGACGAGCCGCGCGACCTCAAGATCGTCTGCGCGAACTTCGAGTGCGACTTCAGCCGCGATCGCGCGCTGCCGATCGTCGCCGTCGACGAGCCGATCTACCGGCGCCTCCCGGCCTTCCTGATCGCCACGGTGGACAAGTTTGCGGCGCTCCCGTGGGTGGGGCAGGCGGGAGCGCTCCTCGGCGGGGCCGAGCGCCATGACGGGAGCGGCTTCTATGGCGCCGCGGAGCCGGGTCGCGGCGCGCCGCTTCCGGCGCCGCTACCCCCGCCCGACCTCGTCATCCAGGACGAGCTGCACCTGATCTCCGGGCCGCTCGGGACGATGGCGGGGCTGTATGAGACGGCGATCGAGGCGCTCTGCGTGCGCGAGATGGACGGAGGCGCGGTGCGGCCGAAGATCGTCGCCTCGACCGCCACCGTCCGGCGCGCGCAGGACCAGATCCAGGCGCTCTTCGGCCGCGCCTTGACGCAGGTCTTCCCGCCGCCGGGCCCGGACCGGCGCGACGCGTTCTTCGCGCGCACGCTGCCCGAGACCGACGCGCCCGCGCGTCTCTACCTGGGCGTCGCGTCGCCCGGGCGCAACCCGAAGGTGCTGATGCGCAAGGTCTGGCTCGCGCTCATGGGCGCCGCCGAGCGCGCGTACCGGGATGCGGGCGGCCGCCGCAACACGAGCAATCCGGCCGACCCGTACATGACCGTCGTCGGCTACTTCAATTCTCTCCGCGAGCTGGGCGGCGCGCGGCGGATCCTCGAGGAGGAGGTCCAGAACACCGTCAAGGCGTACGGGACCCGCCGGCGGATCGGCGAGGAGCCCGGCCTCTTCCGCGATCGCCACACGTTCTCCGAGGTGCTGGAGCTGACATCGCGGGTGACGACCGACCGGATCGCCGACGCGCGGCGCCGGCTCGAGTGCGGCTTCCACGAGCCGCAGCCTGTGGACTGCGCGCTCGCGACGAACATGATCTCCGTCGGGCTCGACATTCCGCGGCTCGGGCTGATGGTCGTGCTCGGTCAGCCGAAGACCCATGCCGAGTACATCCAGGCGACGAGCCGCGTCGGCCGCGACGACGCCCGCCCGGGCCTGGTCGTGACGCTGCTCAACATCCACAAGCCGCGCGACCGCTCGCACTACGAGCGCTTTCGGCACTACCACGAAACGTTCTATCGCGCCGTCGAGGTGGCGAGCGTTACGCCGTTCGCCGCGCGCGCCCTCGACCGCGGGCTCGCGGGCGCGCTCGTCGGCCTCGCCCGCCACGCGCGCCCCGAGCTGACGCCGCCCGAGGGCGCCGAGCGGATCGCGGACGTGCGCCCGACGCTCGAGCCGCGCCTCCTCGAGGCGTTCTTCGCGCGCGTGCGCGCGCAGCCCTTCGCCGACGAAGAGGAGCGCGAAGAGCGGCTCCGGACGATGCAGAACCGGGTCGTCGACCTGCTCGACTCGTGGCGCGCGGTGCTCGAGGAGTACCGCGCCGCGGGCGTCCCGATACAGTACCAGCGCTGGGAGGTCGCCCGCCGCCGCCCGCTGCTGCGCGAGATGCTCGAGCGGGACTTCGACTCGGAGCACCAGCGGAAGTTTCGCACGAGCCGCTCGCTTCGCGACGTCGAGCCGGAGGTGAACCTTTTCCTGAAGGACATGAGCGGCGGGCAGGTGGGGCCCGACCGATGACCCGGAAGGCGCACGGGCAGATTCGCCGGAGCCAGGTGATCACGACCTACGGCCCGGGCGCGCTCATCGATCTTCCACGGCACTCGGCCATCGTCGGCGGCCTCGACACATGGCCCCGGACGAGCGACCTGGAGGAGATCTCCGAGCCGCGACTCGTCCGCAAGCTCCAGCAGATGACCGGCGTCGCGGCGCCCCGGCTCTACGCGCCGCCGCCCGACTCGAACGACCCGACGCAGCCGGTGCGCGGGATCGGCGCCTGGCGCTTCCCCGAATGGCTCGTCGTCCAGGACGAGGGAGGCTCCGGCGCGGAGCGTGGACGCTCGCGCCGCCTCGTCCACCGCAAGGCCCTCGACGACAGGGGCCGCTTCGACGGGCGGCAGGTCGTCGCGACGCGCTTCGTGCGCGCGTGCCCGCGAGGCCACGTCGACGACCTCGACTGGCACGGCTTCGTGCACGGTCCGGAGAACGACTGCCCGCGGACCCGCCAGCTCTGGCTCGACGAGCGCGGCACGACCGGCGACCTCGCGGATCTCGTCGTCCGCTGCACCTGCGGGCGGTCGCGAAGCCTCCACGAGGCGACGCAGCTCGACCTGAACCCGCTCGGCACCTGCCGCGGCGCGCGCCCGTGGCTCGGCCGGAGCGCGCCCGAGGACTGCAAGCTGCCGAGCCGCCTCCTCATCCGCACGGCGACGAACGCGTACTTCCCGCAGGTCGTGAGCGTCCTCTCGCTGCCGGACCGCGGCACCGCGGTCGAGGCCGCGGTCGCGGAGCTGTGGGACGACCTGCAGATCGTCGAAAGCGCGGGCGATCTCGCGCTGCTCAAGCGCAAGCCCCGGCTCGCGGACCGCCTCGCCCGGTTCGCGGACGACGAAGTGCTGGCCGCCATCCAGGCTCGCAAAGTTGGTCCAGGGTCGGAGCACCCGCTCAAAGAGGTGGAGCTGGAGGCGCTGCTTGCCGCCCCCGAAGGTTTCGGTGACGACGTCCCGATCGAGCCGGACTTTCACGCGCGGCGGCTTCCCGAGCGCACGTGGCGCCGGTCGAGGCGCGCCGATGGTATCGCTGCGGTGATCCAGCTCCACCGCCTGCGCGAGGTGATGGCGCTGATCGGCTTCACGCGGCTCGAGGCGGCGATGCCCGACATCCACGGCGAGTACGAGTCCGACGTCGAGCGGGCGCAGATCGCGAGCGAGCCCGCGTGGTTCCCCGCGGTCGAAAACCGCGGCGAAGGGATATTCGTCCAGCTCCGCGGCGATGCCGTCCGCGCCTGGCTCGAGCGCGAGGCGGTGCGGCGGCGGCTCGACGCGCTCGCCGACGGGCACCGGCACTGGGAAAGGGAGCGCCGGCACGCGCGGCCGTTTCCCGGCGGCCCGTACGTCCTGCTCCACACACTCTCCCACGTGCTGCTCCAGTCGCTCGCGATGTGCTCGGGGTATCCGGCGAGCTCGCTTCGCGAGCGCATCTACGCCGACCTTGCGGGAAAACGGTTCGGGCTGCTTCTCTACACGGGAAGCCCGGACGCGGAGGGGACGCTCGGCGGCCTCGTGCAGCAGGCGCGCCAGCTCGAGGAGCATCTCGCGCAGGCGCTCCGGATGAGCGGCCTCTGCTCGAACGACCCCATCTGCGCGCAGCATGCGCCGGGGGAGAGCATGGAAGGCCGCTGGCTCCACGGGGCCGCCTGTCACGGCTGCGCCTTCGTTGCCGAGACGTCGTGCGAGATGCGGAACGATTACCTCGATCGCGCGCTCGTCGTGCCGGTGCTGGGGGTCCCGGACACGGCCTTCTTCCCTCCCGTCGCGTGACCGAGGCGCTGCTCGGCCTGCCGTCGCACCTCCGCGAACGCCTCGCGAGCGCCCTCGCGTCGGGGGTGCTCGCGCCGCCGTACACGACGTCGGCCCTCGGTTCCCTGCTGGGCCAACGAGCGGATCTCGAGAGCGTCGCGGCGTCGCTCGCGGAGCTGGGGCGCCTCGGGATTGCAGGACCCGGGGCGGCGGCCTGGCTGCGCACGCTGGAAATCGCATCCCGTCCCGCATCTCGGGCCGACCTCGTCTGGTCGGGCCCCGACGTCCGCGGCCTCCACGCCCGCGCTACGCGTCGGGTGTACGAGGAGCTGCTCGGCGCGGCGGTTCGGTCCGTCTGGGTCAGCACCTATGCCTTCTTCGACGGCCCGAGAGCGTTCGAAGTGCTCGCGCGAAGAATGGACGAGCGCTCGGGGCTCCGCGTCACGCTGCTGCTCAACATCCAACGGAGACGGGGCGACACCAGGGCGGCCGATCACTTGGTGCGCGCGTTCGCGGACCGCCTCTGGGCGAGCGAGTGGCCAGGCGAGAGACGGCCGCGGGTGCTTTACGACCCGCGCGCGCTCGAGCTGGACGGCCTGGGGGGCGTCCTGCACGCGAAGGCCGTCGTGGCCGACGAGGAAGCGGTGTTCGTCACGTCCGCAAACCTCACCGAGGCGGCCCTCGACCGTAACATCGAACTCGGGCTTCTGGTCCGCGATCGCGCGCTCGCCGCGAGCGTCATCGGACACTTCGAAGCGCTGATCGACCGTTGCCTGCTGCGACCGCTCCCTTTGTAGTGTCCCGTCGCGTGGTGGAGCCTCAGGACGCGCATCGCCCCGAGTGCGGCGCCGCGATTAGGGCCAGACGCGCACCGGGGTTGCTCGGTGCTGCGCGCGACGATGGAACGCGAGCGCGAGCGGCTGTGCGGGTCGAGGAACGTCCCGCCCCGCGCGCCTCGCTAGGCCTCCTAGCTAGGCCGCCCCGCCGGGCCTGACGCAGAGGTTCACGAGCGCGAAGAAGAGCTCGTCGAGCGAGCCGTACGCGAAGGGCGCGCTCGGGACCGTGTCGCGGAAGTCGTCGGCGCTCGGGCTCCAGCCGCGCAGCTCGTCCCCCCAGACGGGGAAGACCTCGGCTCCGACGCGGAGGTAGGTGCGGCGCGCCTCAGCCAAAGAACACCGAGCGGCGACGCCGCCGCAGGCGGCCGACCATGCCCTGGACCGTCCGCCGGACGCGGACCGCCTCCTGCTGCGCGCGCGGGCCGCATTCGGCGCCTTCGGCGGGTGCCAGGCGGATCGGCTTCCCGAAGCGGATGAACCACTTCGTCGGCAGCGGCAGCGCCCCGAGGAGGCCGAGGAGCGGGAAGAACGGCGTGATCGGGACGTACGGTGCGCCGATCATCCGGCCGAGGCTCTCCGCCCGGGCGACGAGTGGATAGATCTCCTCCGCGCCGACGACGGCGACCGGGACGATGGGGACGTCGAGCGCGAGCGCGAGCCGCGCGAAGCCGGGGCTGAAGGGACGGAGGCGGTAGCGGTCCCCGAACGGCTTCGCGACGCCCTGCACGCCCTCCGGGAAGAGGAGCACCACCTCGCCCGCCCGGAGCAGCGCGAGCGCGTTCTCCCGCGTCGCAGCGACGCCGCCCACCTTGCGGTAGAACGCCGCGACCGGCGAGAGCCTGTCGACGAAGCGGTCGTACACGAAGCGGACGCGGCGCCCACGGTGGCAGTCGACCGTGGTCACGATCATCGCGCCGTCGAACGGCACGGCGCCGGAGTGGTTCGCGACGAGCAGCGCCGGCCCGACGGCGGGCAGGTTCCCGATCCCCGTCGTCTCGACGCGCCAGTAGCGGTCGTGGAGGAACTGGAACGCCGGCCGGACGCGGTCTCGGAATACGAGGTCGAGATCCTCGTCGAGCGCCGGGCCGTTCGCTTCCGCCGACCGCGCGTCGGGTCCTTCCGCCTTGACCTCGATCGTGATCGTCGGCGTGCCCACCCCGACGCGCCTCCCGACGCCCAACCGCGCCCTCCAAGCTCGCTCCATACACCACGGGCGCGCGCGAAGACAAGACGATGTCGCGTCTCAGGCGAGCCGGACGGTCGCCGTGCCAATCACCGCGCGCTCGCCCTCGTCCGTCTCGATCCACACGTCGAGCTCGAGGGAACGATCGCTCTCGACGCGCTGGGTGACGGTGCCGCAGAGCCGGATCGTCCGCCCCGGGAGGAGGAGGCCGCGGAAGGTCGCGCCCAGGCGACGCAGCGTCCCCGTGCCCGCCCACCGCTCGATCATCGTCGTGAGGAGCCCCATGCTCATGTTTCC
>DASRHG010000182.1:0-11519 GCA_035650655.1 Binatia bacterium
CGCGAGGGGCTGGGTGGCGGCGGTGGCGGTGTGCGCGGCGGCGTGCGGTGGAGGGCCGGCCGGACTCCGGCATCGCGTCGAGCGCGGCGAGACGCTCTACCGGATCGGCAAGGCGTACGGCGTCTCGTACCAGGAGCTCGCGCGCGTGAACCACCTCGCGAACCCCGATCGCATCGAGGTCGGGCAGGAGATCGTGATCCCGCACGCGTCGCGGGAGCTGCCCGTGCAGATGATCACGCCCGACGCCGCGCGCGCCGACCGCCCGGCGCTCCCCGAGCTGCCGTCCGGGCCGGCGCCGTTCGTCTGGCCGGTCGCCGGCGGGGTCCTGAGCTCCGACTTCGGCCCGCGGGGCGAGACCCACCACGACGGGATCGACATCAGCACGCCGGAGGGCACCCCGGTCCACGCGGCCCGCGCCGGCCGGGTGCTCTACGCGGACCGGCTGCGCGGCTACGGAAACCTCGTCATCGTCGAGCACGGCGACGGCTACGCGACCGTCTACGCGCACAACCGCGAGAACAAGGCGCACGTGGGGGACGACGTCCGGCAGGGCGACGTCATCGCGTCCGTCGGCCGGACGGGCACGACGTCGGGGCCGAACCTCCACTTCGAGATCCGGAAGGACAACGTGGCGCGCAACCCGCTCTTCTACCTGCCGGCGGCGTCCACGGCGCGGGCGGTGCAGGCGGCCAATGTGGTAGAGGGGACCCCATGACCGACCTGAAGGCGCACATTCGCGACGTCCCCGACTTCCCGAAGCCCGGCATCGTCTTCAAGGACATCACGCCGCTCCTCGCCGACGCGGCGGCGTTCAAGGCGACGATCGACTCCTTCGTCACGCGCTACCGGGGCGAGGTCGACGCGGTCCTCGGCATCGAGTCGCGCGGCTTCATCATCGGCGCCGCGGTCGCCTACGGGCTCGGGACCGGCGTCGCGATCGTCCGCAAGCCCGGCAAGCTGCCGTACAAGACCTACGCCGCGAGCTACGCGCTCGAATACGGGACCGACACGCTCCACATCCACCAGGACGCGATCGACGGGGGGCGGCGCGTCCTCCTGATCGACGACCTCCTCGCGACGGGAGGTACGGCCTCGGCCGCCGTCCAGCTCGTCGAGCAGTGCGGGGGCGAGGTCGTCGCGTGCGCGTTCGTGATCGAGCTCGGGTTCCTGAACGGCCGCGCCCGGCTCGGGGGCCACGAGGTCTTCTCCCTCATCCGCTACGATCGTCCCTGAGGGACGCGGATGAGGTCGCGCGACCAGGCAGCGGAGCGCGGTGTGCTCCGCACGGGGCTCGTCGTGAGCGTGCTCACGTGCGTCGTCGAGGTCGTCGGCGGCTGGCTGACGAACAGCCTGGCCCTCGTGACGGACGCCGCGCACATGGTGACCGACGTCGGGGCGCTCGGGCTCACGCTCTTCGCGCTCTGGATCGGGAGCCGCCCGGCGAGCGAGACGAAGACGTACGGCTACTACCGGGCCGAGATCCTGGCCGCGCTCGTGAACGGCGTCGTCCTCTGGGTCATCGTCGTGCTCATCCTCGCCGAGGCGTGGCACCGCGTGCACGAGCCGCCCGCGGTCGCCGGAAGCGGCCTCCTCGCCGTCGCCGCCTTCGGGCTCGCCGTGAACGCGTTCGTCGCCCGACGCCTGAAGGCCCACAGCGCCCGCAGCTTGAACGTGCACGGCGCGTATCTCCACGTCCTCTCGGACCTCCTCGGGTCCGCCGGCGCGCTCCTCGCCGGGGTCGTGATCGTCCTCACGGGATGGACGCCCGCCGACGCCCTCGCGAGCGTGCTCATCGCGGTGCTCATCCTGCTCGGGTCGTGGTCGCTCGTGCGCGAGTCGGTCGACGTGCTCATGGAGGCCGTGCCGCGGCACGTCGACGTCGAGTCGCTCCGGCGCGCGCTCGAGGAGGTGCCGGGGGCGGAGGAGGTGCACGACCTGCACGTCTGGACGCTCACGACGGGCCGCTACGCGCTCTCGGCGCACGCCGTGCTCCAGCCCGGGGCCGTGCACGACGACGTCCTCGGCGCGATGACCGATCTCTGCGAGCGCCGCTTCCGGATCGACCACGTCACGATCCAGATCGAGCACGAAAGTCGGCGTGCGGACGAGCGCGCGCATTAGGAGGTTGCGATGATCCGTGTCGCCTCCATGGTCCTCGTCGTGCGGAGCCTCGAGCGGGCGCTCGTGATCTGGGAGACGGGCCTCGGCCTCGCGCCGACCGGACCGCCCCGGAACGTCTCGAGCATCGGGGCGTGGCAGATCTTTCTCCGCGCCGACAACCTGAGCCTCGAGCTCCTCGAGCCGCACGACCACGCGAAGCCGGCCGGGCGCTTCCTCGCCGCGCGCGGCGAGGGCCTCTTCGCGCTCGCCCTCGCCGTCGAGGATGCGGACGCCGCGCGCGCCCGGCTCGCCGCGCACGGCGTCTCCGCCCTCGCCGTCGCGGAGGGACCCGAGGGCGAGCGGTGGTATCTCCGGCCGGCCGACGCGCACGGGATCCTCGTCGAGCTGACGCGCGCGCCGGCGGAGTAGCGTCCTCCCCGATCGTCGCGCCGCTTCTCCCAGCCGCCCGGCAGGCGTTCTGCCGCCACGGCCCGATCGTCCGAGCGCGCGGACCCGCCGAGAGGCGGGGCGTCGAGTCCGGCCCCCACCACCCCGCGGAGGATGCCGCGTGCGTCGCGCGCCGCCGCCCCTCCGGGGGGTTCGCACGTTCGGCGACGGGATGATAGGAACGCCGCCGCCAAGGAGGGACCGGATGGGCGACACCCGCATCGAACGCGACAGCATGGGCGAGATGCTCGTGCCGGCGAACGCGTACTACGGTGCGCAGACGGCCCGGGCCGTCGAGAACTTCCCGATCTCCGGGCTCCGCTTCCCGCGAAGCTTCATCCGCGCGCTCGGCACGATCAAGGCGGCCGCCGCACGCGTGAACGCCTCGCTCGGGCTCCTCGACCCGAAGCTCGCCGACGCGATCGAGCGCGCGGCGGGCGAGGTCGCCGACGGCGGGCTCGACGGCGAGTTCGTGGTCGACGTCTTCCAGACCGGCTCCGGGACGTCGACGAACATGAACGCCAACGAGGTGATCGCGAACCGCGCGCTCGAGCTCCTCGGCGCGACGCGCGGCGACAAGACGGTCGTCCACCCGAACGATCACGTGAACATGGGGCAGAGCACGAACGACGTCTTCCCGACGGCGATCCACGTCGCGGCGTACTCCGAGGTCGTCGGGGCGCTGCTCCCGGCGCTCGAGGAGCTGGCGGCCGCCTTCGAGGATCGGGCCGGCGCCTTCGCCGACGTCGTGAAGGCGGCCCGCACGCACCTCCAGGACGCGGTGCCGATCACGCTCGGGCAGGAGTTCTCGGGCTACGGGAGCGTCGTGCGCCACGGGATCGCACGCACGCGCGCGGCCCTGCCCCACCTCGCCGAGCTCGCGATCGGCGGCACCGCGGCGGGGACGGGGCTCAACGCCCCCGAGGGCTTCGGCGAGCGCGTGGCGGCCGAGCTCGCGCGGACGACCGGGCATCCGTTCCGCGTCGCGCCGAACCGCTTCGAGGCGATGCAGAACCGCGACGCGGCCGTCGAGCTGTCGGGGGCGCTCCGCACGATCGCCGTCGGGCTCATGAAGATCGCGAACGACCTCCGCCTCCTCGCGTCGGGGAGCCGCACGGGTCTCAACGAGATCGAGCTGTCGGCGACGCAGCCGGGGTCGAGCATCATGCCGGGGAAGGTGAACCCCGTGATTCCCGAGGCCGTCAACCAGGTCGCGGCGCTCGTCGTGGGGCACGACGCGACGATCGCGGTCGCCGCGATGAACGGGAACCTCGATTTGAACGTCATGATGCCGGTCATCGCGCACGCGCTCCTCGAGTCGATCGCGGTGCTCGCGGCGGCGGCGCGGGTGTTCGCGGTGAAGTGCGTCCGCGGCATCCAGGCGAACGTCGCGCGCTGCGCCGAGTACGCCGAGCTGACGGGCCAGCTCGTCACCGCGATCGCACCGGTCGTCGGCTACGACCGCGCCGCGGAGCTCTTCAAGAAGGCGATGCAGCGGAACGTCCCGATCCGCCAGATCCTCGAGGAGGAGAAGGTTCTCCCGCCCGAGGAGATCGCGCGCCTCCTCGACCTGCGCGCGCTCGCCCGCGGCGGGCGGGCCGGGAGCGCGCGATGAGACGGCTCGCCCTCCTCCTGGCGCTCGTCGCGGGGACGAGCGGCTGCTTCGTCGTGCTCGGGAACCCGCTCGGCTTCGGCCGCAAGCACCCGCTCGAGGAGACGACGCTCGAGGGCAAGGGGCGCGCGAAGATCCTCCTGGTCGACGTCTCGGGCGTCATCTCCGACGAGCCGAGCAGGCGCGCGTTCGGGCTCGTCGAGACGGAGAGCACCCTCGCGCGCATCAAGTCGGAGCTCGAGAAGGCGGCGGACGACTCGCGCGTGAAGGCGCTCGTGGTGCGCGTCAACAGCCCGGGCGGAGGCGTCACGGCGAGCGACGAGATCTACGGCGAGCTCCGGCGCTTCAAGGTCGAGGAGAAGCGCCCGATCGTCGCCGCGCTGGGCGACGTCGCCGCGTCCGGCGGCTACTACGTCGCGTGCGCCGCCGACACGATCGTCGCGGCGCCGACGACGGTGACGGGGTCGATCGGCGTCATCCTGATGAACCTGAACGTCGAGGGCCTGCTCGGCAAGATCGGCGTCCGGAACGAGACGTTCAAGGCCGGGCTGCACAAGGACATCCTCTCGCCGCTCCGCGGCGTGACGCCCGAGGAGCGGCGCATCGTGCAGTCGATCATGGACGGGCTCCACGCCCGCTTCATCGCGGTCGTGAAGGAGGGGCGGGGTCCGCATCTCGACGACGGCCGCCTGCCGGAGCTCACCGACGGCCGCATCTTCGACGCGACGCAGGCGCTCCGCGCGGGGCTGGTCGACGAGATCGGCTCGCTCCGGGACGCGATCGAGGCGGCCAAGAAGGCCGCCGGCGTGGAGGAGGCGCGCGTCGTCACGTACCACCGCACCGACGAGACGCGCGAGAACATCTACTCGCGGCTCGAGGGCGCCCGCCCCGGCGCCGTGCAGGTGAACGTGCTCCCCGTGGAGACGGGCATGCTCGGGCCCGGCCCGCGCTTCATGTATCTCTGGGCGCCGGGGCTCGTCGAGTAGCGCCCGGCGGCCACCGCGGGTCTGCGTCGACCAGCACCGATCCTCCCGCACGACGTGGTCCGACCGCAGCCCGGCCCACTACCCGCGGAGCGCGGCCGCGACCGTCCGGAGGTCCGCGACGAAGCGCGCCATCTCCGCCCGGCGGGTCGCGTCGTCGGGCGCGCGGAGGATCGAGGACGGGTGCACGGTGGCGGTGACGCGCGGCGCGAGCGGGGAGGGGACGAACCGGCCGCGCTCGACGCTCACGCGGAACGGCCGCCCGAGGAGCGCCTGCGCGGCGGTCGCGCCGAGGCAGACGAGCACCTCGGGCCGGACGAGCCGGATCTCCGCGTCGAGCCAGGGCCGGCAGGCGGCGATCTCCCGGGAGCTCGGCTTCGCGTGGATGCGGCGCCTGCCGCGCGCTTCCCACTTGAAGTGCTTTACGACGTTCGTCACGTACACCGCCCGCCGGTCGATCCCGGCCTCGTCGAGCGCGCGGTCGAGGAGCTTCCCCGCGGGGCCGACGAACGGGCGGCCCGCGCGGTCCTCGTCGTTCCCGGGCTGCTCGCCGACCATCATGACCCGCGCGTCGCGGCCGCCCTCGCCGAAGACCGTCTGCGTGCCGCGGCGCCAGAGGTCGCACGCGCGGCAGCCGAGCGCCGCGGTGCGCACCTGCGCGAGCGTCGGGTGGGGTGGGATGCGGGCGGCGGCCGAGCCGGGCACCGAGACGCGCTTCGCCATGCCGTTCCCTCCGAGTCGAGCCGATCGCCCGCCCGCCCGACCTCCCGGGTCCGAGGGAGCGGCGCGCCGCGGCGCTCCGCTTGACGGCTCGGCCGTCCCCGACCCATACACCTCCGTGGCCTACGAGCGCATCCTGGTGGCGACCGACTGCCCCGAGGACCCGCTCGCCGCCCTCGGGTCGGTGAAGGAGCTCGCGCGCCGGCTCGGCGCCGAGCTCCTGCTCCTCCACGTCTCCGAGGCGCTGCAGGTCGTGCCCGGCTCGGGACTCGCCGAGGACGAGCGGGAGAGGTGGCAGGCGGAGCTCGAGGCGGAGGCGCGGCGGCTTGCCGCCGAGGGGATCCGCGCGCGACCGATCCTGTCCCCCGGCCATCCCGTGGCGGACCGCATCCTCGACGCGGCGGCTGCCGAGCACGCCGATCTGATCGTCGTCGGGACGCTCGGACGGACGACGCTCAAGGAGAAGCTCCTGGGCGGCATCATCGAGCAGATCGTGCGGCGCTCCCGGACGCCCGTCCTGGTCGTGCCGCACCCCGACGCGCCGATCGCAGCTTGACAGCGCGCGCCGCGGCGCGTAACAAGAGCGGCACACCCAGCATCCCGATCACCTTTTAACTTGACCCTGCGAGGTCAGGAAAGGTCGAGCATGGCAGTCCTCGGCAAGCGGGTCCGCGCCCCGCGCGCCCCGCGCGAAATTCGAGCCTCCCGGCAGACGCCGCGGAGGCTTTTTCATGCCGTTCGGCGGCGGGAGCGCGCGTGATGCAGAACGGCACCCGGCAGGTGATGGACGGGGTGGCGATCCAGCGCGCGCTCGTCCGCATCGCGCACGAGATCCTCGAGCACCACAAGACGACGGAGGAGCTCGCGCTCATCGGGATCCGCTCCCGCGGCGTCCACCTGGCGGAGCGGATCCGCCGCGCCATGAAGGACATCGAGGGCGGTTCGCTGGTGCCCTTCGGCGTCGTCGACATCACGCTCTACCGCGACGACCTCGACCGCGGGCTCCAGAACCCGGCCGTGCAGGGCACGGACATCCCGTTCGCGGTCGACGGCAAGCGCATCCTCCTCGTCGACGACGTGCTCTTCACCGGGCGCACGATCCGCGCGGCGATGGACGCGCTCGTCGACTTCGGCCGGCCGAAGTCGATCGAGCTCGCCGTGCTGGTCGACCGCGGACACCGCGAGCTGCCGATCCGCCCCGACTACGTCGGGAAGAACCTGCCGACGTCGCTCCGCGAGCGGGTGCACGTTCGGCTCGCCGAGGCCGACGGGCTGGACGAGGTCGTGATCGAACCCGCGGGTGACCGATGACGAGGGAGGTGAGCATGGCGTTCACGCAGCGTCACCTGCTGGGCCTCGAGGGCGTGCCGGCACCGGAGATCATCGCGATCCTCGATACCGCGGCCTCCTTCAAGGAGATCTCGGAGCGCGACATCAAGAAGGTCCCGACCCTCCGCGGCAAGACCGTCATCAACCTCTTCTACGAGCCGAGCACGCGGACGCGCACCTCCTTCGAGATCGCCGCCAAGCGCCTCTCCGCCGACACGATCAACATCACCGCGTCCGCGTCGAGCGCGACGAAGGGGGAGACGCTGACGGACACGGCACGGAACCTGGAAGCGATGCGCCCCGACGCGATCGTCATCCGCCACCCGTCCTCGGGCGCCGCGCACCTCCTCGCGCGCCACGCCTCCTGCCCGATCCTGAACGCGGGCGACGGCTGTCACGAGCACCCGACGCAGGCGCTCCTCGACCTCCTGACGATCCGCGAGCACCGCGGCGACATCGCGGGGCTCACCGTGGCGATCGTCGGCGACGTGCTCCACAGCCGCGTCGCGCGCTCGAACCTCCACGCGCTCCGCGCGCTCGGCGCGACGGTCCGGCTGGTCGGGCCGCCGACGCTCCTCCCGAAGGAGACCGCGGCGCTCGGCGCCGAGGTGCACCATCGGCTCGAAGACGGCGTGCGCGACGCCGACGTCGTCATGATGCTCCGCATCCAGCGCGAGCGGCAGGGCGCGAACTACTTCCCGAGCCTCGACGAGTACTCGCAGTACTACTGCCTCACCGAGGAGGCGGTCCGGCTCGCCAAGCCGCAGGTGATCATCCTCCACCCGGGGCCGCTCAACCGCGGCCTCGAGATCTCGAGCGCCGTCGCCGACGGGCCGTACTCCGTCATCATGGACCAGGTGACGAACGGGGTCGCGGTCCGCATGGCGCTCCTCTACCTCCTCATCGCGCGGAGCAAGAGCGAAGGCGCGAGCGAGGCGGCGGCGGACGCCGAGCCCGTCGCCGAGCCGGCGCGACGGACGGGCGCGCGCGCGTGAGCGAGCGCCTCCTGATCGCGGGCGGCACGGTGGTCGACCCGGCCGCCGGCACGGCCCGGCCCGGCGACGTCCGCGTCGAGGACGGGTGCGTCGTCGAGGTGCTGCCGCCGGGGACGGCGCGTGCCGACGGCGCGACGCTCGTCGACGCGCGCGGCCTCCTCGTCCTCCCCGGCCTCGTCGACATGCACGTCCACCTCCGCGAGCCGGGGTACGAGTACAAGGAGACGATCGCGACGGGGGTCGCGGCGGCGCTCGCCGGCGGCTTCACGTCGCTCGCCTGCATGGCGAACACGAACCCGGTGAACGACAGCGCCGCCGTCACGCAGTACATCCTCGACCGCGCGAAGGTCGCGAACGGCGCGCACGTCTACCCGATCGGCGCGCTGTCCGTCGGCCTCGCCGGCGAGCGCCTCGCCGAGATCGGCGAGATGCACCGCGCGGGCATCGTCGCCGTCTCCGACGACGGCCAGCCCGTCATGGATGCGGGGCTCATGCGGCGCGCGCTCGAGTACACGCGGCTCTTCGATCTGCCCGTGATCGCGCACGAGGAGGACCGCCACCTGGCCGACGGCGGCTGCATGAACGAGGGCGTCACGTCGCTCCGCCTGGGGCTCCGCGGCGTTCCGGCCGCAGCGGAGGAGGTGATGATCGCGCGCGACATCGCGCTCGCCCGGCTGACGGGCGGGCGGCTCCACGTCGCGCACGTGAGCACGGCGGGCGGCGCGGCGCTCGTCCGCGACGCGAAGGCGCGCGGCCTCCGCGTGACGGCCGAGGTGACGCCGCACCATCTCTTCCTCACCGAGGAGGCCGTCTCGGGCTATGGAACGAATGCGAAGGTGGCGCCGCCGCTCCGCACCCCGGCCGACGTGGCGGCGCTCCGCGCCGCGCTCGCCGACGGCACGATCGACGCCATCGCGACCGACCACGCGCCGCACCACGAGGACGAGAAGGCGGTCGAGTTCGAGCACGCGGCGAACGGCGTCGTCGGCCTCGAGACGGCGCTTCCGCTGGCGCTCCGGCTCGTCGCCGAGGGCGTGTGCGACCTTCCGACCGTGGTCGCGCGCCTGACGGTCGGCCCCGCGGGGATCCTCGGCCTGCCGGCGGGCACGCTCGCGCCCGGGGCGCCGGCGGATCTCGTCCTCGTCGATCGCGACCGGAAGTGGCGCGTCGAGGCGCGGAAGTTCCGCTCGAAGAGCCGGAACACGCCCTTCGAGGGCTGGGAGATGACCGGGCGCGCGGTCGCGACCTTCGTCGGCGGCCGGCTCGTGTGCGACGATCGGCCCGCGGCGGCGGCGCTCCGGAGCGCGTCGTGAGCGAGCGGCCCGCGATCCTGGCCCTCGCCGACGGCACCGTCTTCCGCGGCCGCGCCTTCGGCGCGGTCGGCGAGGCGACGGGCGAGGTCGTCTTCAACACGAGCATGACGGGCTACCAGGAGATCCTGACCGACCCGTCCTACGAGGGGCAGCTCGTCGCGATGACGTATCCCGAGATCGGGAACGTCGGCGTGAACCGCGAGGACGTCGAGTCGAAGCGCCCGTACGTCCGCGGCTTCATCGTGCGCGAGTACCGCGAGGCGCCGTCCTCGTGGCGCGCGGAGCAGAGCCTCGGCGCGTACCTCGCCGCCGCGGGCATCCCCGGGATCGAGGGCATCGACACGCGGGCGCTCGTCCGCCACCTCCGCGACCACGGCTCGCAGGAGGCCGTGCTGTCGAGCACGGACCTCGACGCCGAGCGGCTCGTCCGGAAGGCGAAGGCCGCGCCGAGCATGGTGGGGCAGGACCTGGCGAGCGTCGTCACCTGCCAGGCGGCGTACGACTGGACCGAGGGGCCGTGGAAGCTCGGCGGCGGGTTCACGACCGCGGAGGAGGCGGCGGCGCGACGCGGCGGGAGGACGTTCCGGGTCGTCGCGTACGACTACGGGATCAAGTTCAACATCCTGCGGAACCTCGTCGGCATGGGCTGCCGCGTCCGCGTCGTGCCGGCGCACACGCCGGCGTCGGAGGTGCTCGCGCTCGATCCCGACGGTGTATTCCTCTCGAACGGTCCCGGCGATCCCGATGCGGTCAAGGGCGCGCCGGAGAACGTGGCCGCGATCCTCGGCAAGGTGCCCGTGTTCAGCATCTGCCTCGGCCACCAGATCCTCGGGCTCGCGCTCGGCGGGAAGACCTACAAGCTCAAGTTCGGGCACCACGGCGCAAACCAGCCGGTGCAGGACCTGACGACGGGGAAGGTCGAGATCACGGCGCAGAACCACGGCTTCGCGGTCGACGTGGAGTCGCTCGAGGGCCGCGGCGAGCTGACGCACGTCAACCTGAACGACCGCACCGTCGAGGGCCTCCGCGTGAAGGGGCAGCCCACCTTCTCCGTGCAGTACCACCCCGAGGCGTCGCCCGGGCCGCACGACGCGAACTATCTCTTCCGCCGGTTCGTGGAGCTGATGGAAGGACGCGGGGTGGCTTGAGCGATGCCGAAGCGCACCGACCTCCGCTCGATCCTCCTGATCGGCTCCGGCCCGATCGTCATCGGGCAGGCCTGCGAGTTCGACTACTCCGGCACCCAGGCCTGCAAGGCGCTCCGCGAGGAGGGCTACCGGATCGTCCTCGTCAACTCGAACCCGGCGACGATCATGACGGATCCCGAGTTCGCCGACCGCACCTACATCGAGCCGATGACGGTCGACGTCCTGGAGCGGATCGTCGCAGCCGAGCGCCCGGACGCCATCCTGCCGACGATCGGCGGGCAGACGGGGCTCAACCTGGCGCTCGACCTCGACGACGCAGGAGTGCTGAAGAGGTACGGCGTCGAGCTGATCGGCGCGAAGGTCGACGCGATCAAGCGCGCCGAGGACCGCGACCTCTTCAAGGCGACGATCCGCTCGATCGGCCTCGACCTCCCGCGGAGCGGCGTCGCCCACACGCTCGAGGAGGCGGAGCAGCTCCGCAAGGCGATCGGTCTCCCCGTGATCATCCGCCCGTCGCGGACGCTCGGCGGCACGGGTGGCAACTTCGCGGCGACGGAGGAGGAGTTCCGCGCGCGCGTCGCCTGGGGCCTCGAGATGTCACCCATCAGCGAGGTGCTGATCGAGGAGTCGATCGCCGGGTGGAAGGAGTTCGAGCTCGAGGTGATGCGCGACGGGAAGGACAACGTCGTCATCGTCTGCTCGATCGAGAACTTCGACCCGATGGGCATCCACACCGGCGACTCGATCACGGTGGCGCCCGCGCAGACGCTCACCGACAAGGAGTACCAGGTGATGCGCGACAGCTCGGTCGCCATCATCCGGGCGATCGGGGTCGAGACCGGGGGCTCGAACATCCAGTTCGCGGTCGATCC
>DASRHG010000183.1:0-7509 GCA_035650655.1 Binatia bacterium
TCGACGAGGCGGTGGTACTCGGCCTCGGACCCGTCGCACCAGACGATGCTCTTCGGACGGGTCAGACGCGCGACCTCGTCGACCCACTGTTCGATCGGTGTGGACATTCCGCTTGTCTATCCGCGCGAGACGCGTACCGTCAATCGGGAGCCTGCGAGGCGCGCGCGCCGAGGCGGAGCCGGGCGTCGAGCCGGCGGAGCGAGGATTGCACGTGCGCCGGCACGACGCGCCGGGCGCGGAGCACCCACGGGAGGCCGCGGAGGGCCTCGCCGAAGGCGAGCGCGGCGGCCGCCGGATGCGCCGCGCGCAGGATGCAAAGCGTCTGGCGGAGCGCGCTCGGGACCGGCCGGCGGAGCCACGCGCACCAGAGGGCGTTGCGCACGAGGAGCCGTCGCCGCGCCCCGGGATCCCGGCGCGGCGAGGGGTGATGGTGGACGACGACGGCCGGGACGTACGCCATCGCCCAGCCCGCCGCGCCGAGGTCGAGCGCCAGCAGCTCCTCCTCGCCGCCGAGGAAGAGGCGCGCCTCGAACCCGCCCGCGGCGAGGAACGCGGCGCGGCGCACCATCGACGCGCCGGCGAGGAAGCCGAGGATCGGCACGCCGGGAAGGTCGCGCGCCGGCGGCAGCGGGCTCTCGGCGAGGCGGACGCAGGTCGGGTCCTCGCGCTCCTCCGGACCGACGAGGACCCGGGCCGACACGACGGCGAGCCGCGGATGCGCGTCGAGGAGGTCGGCCGCGCGCCCGAGCGCGCCCCGCGCCCACCAGGTGTCGTCGTCGGCGAGCGCGACGTACGGCGTCTCGGCGCGCCGCACGCCGAGGTTCCGGGCCGCGGCGCCGAGGTTCCGCCGCAGCGCGACGACCTCCACCGCCGGGAAGCGCGCCCGGACGCGCGCCGCCGTGCCGTCCGGGGAGGCGTTGTCGACGACGATCACGCGCGCCGCCTCGCCGCCCGCGACGAAGCGCGCGACCGTCCGCAGGCACTCCTCGCACCGCCCGTGCGTGAGGATGACCACGGAGACGCGGCGGTCGCCGGTCATCCGAGCCGCCAGTAGCCCTCGGGCTCGAGGAGGGCGGCCGCTCCGGGGCGCCCCGGCGTCGCGAGCGCGCGGAGCTGCGAGGCGTAGCACGCGACGGCGGCCCGCTTCGCCGCCGACGCGGAGGGTGCGGGCGCGGGCACCCGCCCGGCGCGGACGCCGCGCGCTGCGAGCGCGGCGAGGCGTGCGGCGAGCGCGCCCGGCACCCGGCGGTAGGTGGGTTCCTCGTACGCGAGCCACGCGCGCCCGCCGTCCCCCCGGCGGACGTCGAGCGCGGCGTCGTGCACGAGCGCGTGGTCGCTGTGGAAGAGGCCGAGGGGGACGAGCACGATCGTCGGGTGCGCGGCCGCGATCGACGCGGCGAGCGCGCGCGCGACCGCGGCCCGCGCCGGCGGCGGCTCGTACTGCGCGTCGCGGAAGTCGAGCCAGACGGGGCGGGCGCCGAGGTGGCGGAGCGCGGCGGCATCCTCGCGCCGCCGGGCGCCGATCACGTCGTCGCCCGGGCGGAATCCCGCGTCGGCGTCCCACGGCGCGAGGGGCGTGCCCGGCGCCGGCCGGCCGGCGAGCACGGTCACGACGACCGCGCCCGGATGCGCGCCGAGGAGATCGCCGCAGGCGAAGACGACGTCGTCGAGATGGGGCGACACCGCGAGGATGGGCGCCGCCTCGCCGGCGTCCGCCCTCACCTCGTCGCCTCGACGAAGAGCGTCTCCCGCTCGCGGTTGTCGAGCGCGACGATCTCCGGGAAGCGGCTGAGCGTCGTGCGATACCCGCAGCGCCGGACGTCGCGGAAGCCGGCGCGCGCGCAGAGCTCCGCCGCGAACCCCCACGTGAACGGCGTGCGGACCGACCCGTACCAGCTGATCTGCACGGCGAGCTTGCCGCCCACGTCCGCGGCGTCCGCGTCGGGGACGTGGAAGTACGCGGCCTCGTCGCGGAGGTAGGCGGCGATCGCGCGCTGGAGGTCCGGCACCCCGAGGCGGAGGACGCCGCCGGGGGCGAGGACGCGCCGCAGCTCGGCGAGCGCGGGCACGAGGTCCGGGTACGGCAGGTCCTGGAGCGCGTGCATCGCGACGGCGTAGGCGACGCACGCGTCGGGCAGCGCGAGGCCATCGCGGATGTCAGCGACGACGTCGACGCCGGGGAGCGGGAGCCGATCGGCGTTGATCCAGCCCGGGACCGGCTGCGGGCCGCAGCCCCAGTTGAGCCGCATGCGCCGAGGGTCGCATTTCCGCGGCGGCGCGGACCATCACGGCGGGGCGGGGGGTGGACGGCGCGCCGGGCCTCGCGCCCCCGCGCCCTGGCACGGCCGCTGCTCGTGGGGTGCGTGCACCGCGTGCGGATCGGCTGCTCGGGCTGGAACTACCGCCTCCGCGGCCTGGCCGGCGGCCTCGCGCCGTTCTACGCGTGCCTCGAGCCGCTTCGCGCCTCGGGGAAGCTCGGGCCGATCCTCTGGCAGCTCCCGGAGCGCGTTCCGCGGAACGACGAGCGGCTCGCCGCCGCGCTCGCGGCGCTGCCGCCCGGGCGGCACTGCTTCGAGCTCCGGCATCCCAGCTGGTTCGCGCCCGAGGTGTACGCGCTCCTCCGCGCACGCGGCGCCGCGCTCGTGATCGGCGACCACCCTCGCCGCGACTTCCAGCCCCACGTCCTCACCACCGACTGGACCTTCGTCCGCTTCCACCACGGCCGCCGCGGGCGCAAGGGCAATTACTCCGGCGCGGAGCTCGCCGCGTGGGCGCGCCGGATCGCCGGCTGGCGAGCGGCGCACGACGTGTACGCCTACTTCAACAACGACTGGCTCGGGTACGCCGTCCGGAACGCGCTCGCGCTCCGGCGCCTCGTCGCGGCCGCCTCACCGCCCGGCGTCGCGGAGGAACTCCGCGAGGGCTGAGAGGAAGACCTCGAGCGCCGGGCTCATCGGCTTGTCCTTGCGGCGCACGACGCCGAGCCGGCGCGCGAGCGGCGGGTCGAGCCGAAGCGCCACGAGCGCGCCGGACTTCGCCTCGGTCCGGGTCGCGATCGCGGGGATGATCGAGAGCCCGAGCCCCGCGCCGACGAGCTTCTTGATCGCCTCCTCGTTGCCGAGCTCCATGGCGACGCGCGGCGCGGCGCCCGCGCGTTGGAACCAGGCGTCGATCACCTTGCGGATCGTGCCGCCGGGCTCGTAGAGCATGAGCGGGTGCCGCGCCAGCTCGTCGGCCGTGACGGGACGCCGGCGCCGCCGCCACGCGGCCTGCGGCGGCGCGATCGCAAGGAGCGGGTCGCGGAGGACGGAGGACACGACGAGGTGGCGCGGGGCGACGGGGAGCGTCACGATCGCGACGTCGAGCGCGTTGTTCACGACCGCGCGTGCCATGTCGGGGGCGTTCCCCGTGACGACGATCAGCTCGAGCTCCGGGTAGCGCGCGCGCAGGCGGCGGAGGAGGGGCGGCAGGAGGTGGATGCTCGCCGTGGCCCCGCTCCCGAGCCGGATCCGCCCCGCGACGACGCCGCGCAGCCGCTGCACGGCGTCTGCGGCGGCGGCGAGCTCGCCGAGCGCGCGGGCGCCGTGCTCGATCAGGATCTCGCCGGCCCGCGTCGGGAACGCGCGCTTGCCGACCCGCTCGAGGACGGGCAGCCCGACCGCGTCCTCGAGCTGCCGGATGTGGAGGCTCACGGCGGGCTGGGTCAGGTGGAGCGCGTCGGCCGCGCGCGAGAAGCTCTCGCGGCGGGCGATCTCCCGGAGCGTGCGGAGGTGTACGAGGTTCAGCTCCATCCCGGCCGAAAAATAAATGATCGTTCGGATAAAAACAATTGATTTTCCTTATCGCCGCCGCCCTGCCATGGTGGGCGCCATGAGCGACCTCGAGCTGGCCGACGTGATGAGCATCCGCCCCCTCACCGTGGCGCCGCCGACGTCCCTCGCGGACGCGGCGGGCGCGATGCGCGAGCTCGACGTGGGGGCCGCGGTCGTCGTCGACCGGGGCCGCGTCGTCGGCATCGTCACCGAGCGCGACCTCGCCCGCGCGACCGCGGTGGGCGCGGCGCCGACGGATGCGCCCGTCGAGCGATGGATGAGCCGCGCGCCCCTCACCATGCCGCCCGGGGCCGACGTGCTCGAGGCGCTCGAGGCCATGCTCGCGCGCGGCTTCCGCCACATCCCCGTCGTCGACGGCGGCCGCCTCGTCGGCCTCGTGTCGCTCCGGCGCCTCGTCGCGGCCGCCCGGCTCCGGAAGGTCGACCCCTGGTCGCCGGGGACGGCGAAGGGCCTCGAGAACGTCACCGTCGCCGAGACCGCGCTCTCGCACATCGACGGCGAGGCGGGCCGGCTCGTCTTCCGCGGCTACGACGCCGTCGAGCTGGCGCGCGGGCGGAGCTTCGAGGACGTCTGGCACCTGCTCTACACGGGCGAGCTGCCGGCGGACGGCGCCTTCGCCCGCCGGACGGCGGCGCTGCGCGCGGCGCCGCTCGACCGCGCGACGCTCGCCGCGCTCGCCGCGCGCTCGGACGGCTTCATGGCGACCGTCCAGGCCGCGATCGCGGCGACGGGCGCCGCCTGGGGCGTTCGGCCGTGGCACGAGCGCGATCCGCGCGAGGCCGAGGCGTGGGCGGTGCGCGCGACGAGCGTCGTGCCGACGCTCGTCGCGGCGCTCTGGCGGCTCCGCCAGGGACTCGAGCCGATCGAGCCGGACCCGGCGCTGGGCCACGCCGCGAACTACCTCTGGATGCTCGAGGGCCGCCGGCCGGCGGCCGACCGCACGCTCGCGGTCGAGCGCTACCTCGTCCTCACGGCCGAGCACGGGATGAACGCCTCGACGTTCACGGCCCGCGTCATCGCGTCGACGGGTGCCGACGTGGTGTCCGCGGTCGTCGGCGCCGCCGGCGCGCTCTCGGGGCCGCTCCACGGCGGCGCGCCGTCGCTCGTCCTCGACATGCTCGACGAGATCGGCACCGCCGACCGGGCCGCCGGATGGATCGCCGATGCGGTCGCGCACGGCCGCCGCCTCATGGGGTTCGGGCACCGCGTGTACCGCGCGGAGGACCCGCGGGCGGCCTGCCTCCGCGACACCGCGGAGAGCCTCGGCGGCGCGCGGATCGCCCTCGCGCTCGCCGTCGAGCGGGAGGCGCTCGTTCGCCTGCGCGCCGCGAAGCCGGAGCGCGCGCTCTTCACGAACGTCGAGTTCTACTCGGCCGTCGTCCTCGAGCGCGCCGGCGTGCCGCGGCCGCTCTTCACGCCGACCTTCTGCGTCTCGCGCACGGTGGGCTGGACCGCCCACGTGCTCGAGCAGCTCCGCGGCAACCGGCTCATCCGGCCGTCGGCCGAATACGTCGGGCCGCGCGGCCGGACGCTCGCCGCGGTGCGCGCGGTCGGGTAGCGGGACCGCGGCCTACGCGCCGCGCCGGATGCGGAGCGGGACGCCGTGGCAGCGCTCGGGCGCGAGCCGGAGCGCGGCGCCGTCACGGACGGGCGCGCAGGCGGCGAGGAGGGCGGCGGCCGCGTCCACGTCGCGCACCTCGAGCACGAGGCCCGCGAGGCCCTCGCCCTGCGCCTCGAGGGCGGCGCGGAGCGCCGCCGCCTCGGGCCCGGCCTCCGTCGCGTCCGCGGCGACGAAGCGGAGTCGAACCCCGCCCGCCTCGACGGCCCCCGGCTCCGCGGCCGCGCGCGCGAGCCCGAGCTTCGTCGCGAAGAGGTCCGCCGCGCCCGCCGCGTCCCGGCTCCGCGCCGTCACCTCGGCGAGCGCGAGGCCCGCGAGCGGCCCGGCGGCCGGCGCGGGCGCGTGCTCGCCGGGCGGCGGCGTCGCGAGCTCGACGAGCACGCCGCGCGTGCCCTTCGGGTGGAGGAAGCAGATCGTGCCGGCGAGCCCGGGGCGCGGCCGTTCGTCGATCAGCGGGAATCCCTGCGTGCGCGCGGCGCCCAGCTCCGCCGCGACGTCCGGCGTCTCGAAGCAGACGTGGTGGAGCCCCTCGCCGCGCTTCTCGAGGAACTTCGCGACGCCGCCGTCCGCGTCCACGGGCTCGAGCAGCTCGATCTCGCTGCGGCCGATCGGGAGGAGCGCCGCGCGGACGCCCTGGTCCGCGACCGTCGCCTGCTTCGAGACGCGAAGCCCGAGGAGATCGCCCCAGAAGGCGAGCCCGTCTTCGAGCTTCCGGACGACGAGACCGACGTGATGGACGCGCGTGAGCATGGCCCGGCGTTCCTAGCGGACGGCGCGCGCCGTTGCCAGATGGGATCGACGCGCCCGCGCCGCGCGCGCATCGTGCCGGCGATGCCGGCCGGCTGGCGCACGACGGACGAGCCGCCGCCGGGGCTCCGCTACGTGCCGGACCTCCTCGACGCGGCGGAGGAGCGCCCGCTCCTCGCCGGGCTCGCGGCCCTCCCGTTCCGCGAGGTCGTCATGCGCGGCGTCGCCGCCCGCCGCACCGTCGTCCACTTCGGCTGGGACTACGGCTACGAGTCGTGGACCCTCGCCCCCGCGCCGCCGCTGCCGCCGTTCCTGCACGGCGTGCGGGCGCGGGCGGCGGCGCTCGCCGGCGTCGATCCCGCCGCCTTCGCGCAGGTGCTCGTCGCGCGATATCCGCCCGGCGCGGGCATCGGCTGGCACCGCGACGCGCCGATGTTCGGGCCGATCGTCGTCGGCGTCTCGCTCGGCGGCGCGGCCGTGATGCGGTTCCGGCGCGGGCGGCCGGGGGTGCGCGTCCTCTACCGCCTGCCGCTCGCGCCGCGATCGGGCTACGTGCTCGCGGGGGCCGCGCGCGCCGCGTGGCAACACGGCCTCGCGCCCGCGCCCGCGCTGCGCTACTCGATCACGTTTCGGACGCTCGCCCGACCCGCGGCTCAGGCGAAGCCGTAGGCGCGGGCCAGCTCCGGGTCCTTCTTCGCCAGCAGCTGGGCGAGGTTCACCATCACCTTGCACTGCTTCCAGGTGGCGTCGTCCTGCATCTTGCCGTCGAGCATGAGCACGCCGCGACCGTCCGGCATCGCCTCGAGGACGCGCCGCGCGAACTTCACCTCCTCGACCGGCGGGCTGAAGACCTTCTTCGCGATGTCGATCTGGCTCGGATGGAGCGACCAGGCCCCGACGCAGCCGAGCAGGAAGGCGGCGCGGAACTGGTCCTCGCAGCCGAGCGGGTCCGAGATGTCGCCGAACGGGCCGTAGAAGGGGAGGGCGCCCGTCGCCGCGCACGCGTCCACCATGCGCGCGATCGAGTAGTGCCACGGGTCCTGCTGCGCCGTCGGGCGCGGCGCGCTCGGGTTCGCCGGATCGGGGTCGGTGCGGACGAGGTACGCGGGATGCCCGCCGCCGACGCGCGTCGTCTTCATGCGCCGCGAGGCGGCGAGGTCGGCGGGCCCGAAGCTCAAGCCCTGGACGCGCGGGCTCGCCGTGCAGATCTCCTCGACGTTGCTCACGCCGAGCGCCGTCTCGAGGACGCAGTGGACGAGGAGCGGCCGGTCGAGCCGGTGCTTCGCCTCGAGCTGGGCGAGGAGCCGGTCG
>DASRHG010000184.1:0-13499 GCA_035650655.1 Binatia bacterium
CGCCAGTTTCCAATGCACTTCCGGGGGTGAGCCCCGGGCTTTCACATCAGACTTAGCGAACCGCCTACACGCCCTTTACGCCCAGTGATTCCGAACAACGCTCGCACCCTCCGTATTACCGCGGCTGCTGGCACGGAGTTAGCCGGTGCTTCCTTTAGGGGTACCGTCAGGACCCCGACGTGTTGGGTCGGGGTCGTTTCGTCCCCCTCGACAGGGCTTTACGACCCGAAGGCCTTCATCACCCACGCGGCGTCGCTGCGTCAGGCTTTCGCCCATTGCGCAATATCCCCCACTGCTGCCTCCCGTAGGAGTCTGGGCCGTGTTCCAGTCCCAGTGTGGCTGGCCATCCTCTCAGACCAGCTAGCCATCATCGCCTTGGTGGGCCTTTACCCCGCCAACTAGCTAATGGCGCGCAGGCTCATCCTCGAGTGGTAGCTTGCAAGCAGAGGCCACCTTTCACCGCAGGAGCCGAGGCTCCCGTGGTCATATCCGGTATTAGCCCACCTTTCGGCGGGTTATCCTGGGCTCGGGGGTAGATCACCTACGTGTTACTCACCCGTTCGCCGCTTTACTAAGGACCGAAGTCCCGTTCTCGCGCGACTTGCATGTGTTAGGCACGCCGCCAGCGTTCGTTCTGAGCCAGGATCAAACTCTCCAGTTGAACTGGAGCGCTCCCGCCCGCGAGGACGAGAGCACGAGCTCGAATCGACACTCGTCTCCTGGCCAGCACGACGCATTGATTCGCGCTGTCCATCACTGCGCTCGGGACCTTCTCCGCACTGTTGTGAGGAAAAGGGGCGCTACTATTTAGTTTTCAAAGACCGGCGTGAATCTCGGGCAGACCGGGACTTATAGGCTGGCGCCCCCTGACTGTCAAGCCGTGATGGCAATCACGCACGCCCCGTGCGGCCGAGCACTTCCGCTACCCGGCGGCGACCGACCTGGACGATGCGGTGCTGCCCGGGACGGAAGCGGAAGTTGGCGTCGACCTTCTCGCCGTCGACCCTCACGGCGCCCTGCGCGGCCAGGCGCCGCGCCTCGCTCGTGGAGGGCGCGAACCCGATGTCCTTCAGGAGCTGACAGATCCACACTTCGGCCGCATCCGACGCGAGGCGCACCGCCTCCGGGCGGTGTGCCGTCCCCTTCTGAAAACGCTCCTCGAAGAAGCGTGCGGCGCCCTCCGCGGCGGCCGCGTCATGGAAGCGGCCGACGAGCGCCGCCGCAAGCGCCTTCTTCGCCTCCATCGGGTGCACCTCTCCCCGCGCGATCTGCTCCCGGCGCGCCACGGGGGCGACGTCCAGGAGCTCGTAGTAGCGCAGCATGAGAGGGTCGCTGAGCGACATGAGCTTCCCGTACATCTCCTCCGGGGGCTCGGAGATGCCGACGTGATTCCCGAGGCTCTTCGACATCTTCTGGATGCCGTCCGTACCTTCGAGAAGCGGGAGAACCATCGCGACTTGGCCGGGCTGCCCGGCATCTCGCTGGAGATCCCGTCCGACGAGGAGGTTGAAGGTCTGATCGGTGCCACCGAGCTCGACGTCGGATCGCACCGCGACCGAATCGTAGCCCTGCATCAGGGGGTACAGGAACTCGTGAATGCCGATTGGCGTACCGGCCCGGTAACGCTGCCGGAAGTCGTCGCGCTCGAGCATGCGGGCGACCGTCATCGTGGAGGCGAGCCGGATCACGTCGGACAGCCCCATCGACCGCAGCCACTCGCTGTTGCGGTGCACTTCTGCACGAGCACGGTCCACGATCTTGAAGACCTGATCGAGGTACGTCTCGGCATTCCGGTCGACGTCCGCTGCGGCGAGCGGCGGACGCGTCGCCGAGCGGCCGCTGGGATCGCCGATGAGCGCGGTGAAGTCGCCGATGATGAGCACTGCTTGGTGCCCGAGGTCCTGGAACTGCCGGAGCTTCGTCAGCACCACGGCGTGACCGAGATGAATGTCGGGCGCCGTCGGATCGACGCCAAGCTTCACGCGGAGCGGGCGTCCCGTGCGAAGCCGAGCCGCGAGCTCGTCCTCGGGGACGACGTTGACGACGCCCCGGCGAAGGATCGCGAGCTGTCGCGCGACGTCCACTTCGTCCCTCATGCCGCGATGCGCTGCTGCACGCGACGGATCGCCGTCGCACGCCCCGAGCGCTCGTCGACGTCGATCACGACGCCTTGAACGATCACGGGGCCAGCCGCCACATCGAATCGCGTCGGCATCTGGGTGAGGAAGCGCCGGAGCACCTGCTCGGACCGGACACCGAGGATCGAGTCCTCGGGCCCGCACATGCCGGCGTCGGTCAGGTACGCGGTCCCCCCGGGCAGAATGGTTTCATCGGCCGTCTGAACGTGCGTGTGGCTGCCGATGACGGCCGAGGCCCGTCCGTCGAGGAAGCGTCCCATCGCCACCTTCTCGGACGTGGCCTCGCCGTGCATGTCCACGAATATCACGGGCGTCTCGCGCCGCAGCTCCGCCAGGGCTGCCGCCGCCGCGGCGAACGGGCAGTCGACGGGCGCCATGAAGACGCGACCGATGAGACTCACGACGCCCACGGTCACCGACGATCGCCGCCCCTTGCGCGCCGTCCACCCCCTTCCAGGCACGCCGGTGGGAAAGTTGAGTGGTCGGAGGAGACGTTCGTTCTCGCCGAGGTAGGGAACGATGTCGCGATTCTGCCAGACATGGTTCCCCGTCGTCAGCACGTCGATGCCGGCGTCGAACAGCTCCTCCGCGCTCTGCGGATCGATGCCCTTTCCGCCCGACGCGTTCTCGCAATTGGCGACCACGAAGTCGATGCTCTCCGCGGGCACGATCCGCCGGAGTACGGTGGCGACCGCCCGGCGACCCGGCCGGCCGACGATGTCGCCCAGGAAGACGAGACGCATGGTCAGCGCGCGACGTCGCTCGCCCGGGTTTCGCGGATGACGGTGACCTTGATCTGTCCGGGGTACGTCATTTCCTGCTCGATCTTCCGCGCGACGTCGCGCGCCAGCAGCACGGTCTGATCGTCGGGGACGCTGCCGGGGTCGACGATGATCCGGATCTCGCGTCCCGCCTGCACGGCGAACGACCTCTCGACGCCCTTGAAGGAGTTGCTGATCCTCTCGAGGTCTTCGAGCCGCTTCACATAGCTTTCGAGGACTTCGCGCCGCGCGCCCGGACGGGCACCAGACAGCGCGTCCGCAGCATCCACGAGCGGCGCGAGGATCGTCTCGGCTCGAACTTCCTCGTGGTGTGCGGCGATCGCGTTCACGATCTTCGCCGATTCGCCGTACTTCCGCGCGATTTCGCCCCCGATGATGGCGTGCGATCCCTCCACCTCGTGCGTGAGGGCCTTGCCGATGTCGTGGAGGAGCGCCGCACGCCTGGCCTGCTTCTCGTTGAGGCCGAGCTCCGCCGCCATCGCGCCCGCAATGAACGCCGCTTCGATCGAGTGGGAGAGCACGTTCTGCGCGTAGCTGTAGCGGTACTTGAGCATTCCCACCAGCTTCACGAGCTCGGGATGGATGCCGTGCACGCCCACCTCCAGGATCGCGCGCTGGCCCGCTTCGCGGATGGCTTCGTCGAGCTCCTGCTCCGCCTTGCGGACCACCTCCTCGATGCGCCCGGGATGAATGCGCCCGTCGGACAGCAGTCGTTCGAGGGCCAGGCGGGCCAGCTCACGGCGGATCGGATTGTGACACGAGATGACGACGACCTCCGGCGTGTCGTCGATGATGAGGTCGACGCCCGTCGCCGCCTCGATGGCGCGGATGTTCCGTCCCTCGCGCCCGATGATGCGGCCCTTCATATCGTCGCTCGGCAGCGGGACGACGGAGACGGTCCGCTCCGCCACGTACTCGCCGGCGAGCCGCTCGATCGCGATCGAGACGATTTTCTTCGCTCGCCGGTCCGCTTCCTCCCGGCTCTCGGCCTCGATCTGGCGGATGTGGCGCGCGGCATCGTGTCGCGCCTCTTCGGTCATCTGCTCGATCAGCATCCGCTTCGCCTCGTCCCGGGTGAGGCCGGCGGTGCGCTCGAGCTCCTGGCGCACCCCGTCGACGAGTCGATCGTACTCGGCGCGCCGTTCGTCGATGCCACGCTCCTTCTCCTTCAGGGTCTCGTCGCGCTTCGTGAGCTCCGCGTCGCGATCGGCGAGGCTCTCGAGCTTCCGGTCGATGCTCTCCTCTTTCTGTGCGACCCGCTTCTCGAGCGCGAGGAGCTCACGCCGCTGCTCTCGGAGCTCGCGCTCGCCCTCGGCCTTCGCCTGGATGAGCAGATCCTTGGCCTGGAGCTGGGCCTCTTTCCGGACAGCGTCGGCCTCCTTGCGCGCTTCCTCGACGATGCGCGCCGCGGTCGCCTGCGCGTTCGCCTCCAGGTCCGCCACGCGCTGCCGGCGGACGCGATCCAAGACCAACACGGCGAGGCCGCCGAGGATGAAGGCGACCGCCAAGAGAAGCCAGGATGCCATGCCATGTCTCCTTCATGTCGTCACGGCGCCGAACCTGGAATGAAGCGCACGTCCGTCGCGACGGCGTGCATGCGGACATCCCACGGACCCTCGGGAAGGCGCGGAAGGACCTGGAACTCGAAGGCGAGCGCAAGGCGAGCACCGGCCCGCGCGCGGAGCGCGCGGTCATAGTGGCCGCCGCCGCGCCCGAGGCGATTCCCGAGCACGTCGAACCCGACACCGGGCACGAGGAACAGGACGTCCGCGGCCTCAGGCAACGGGGCGCCGCCCTGCGGCTCCGGGATGCCGAGCGCTCCGCGAACGAACGTCTCGGGGTCCGCCGCCAGAAACTCGAGCTCGCCGTCGGACGTGCGCGGATAGTACACGCACTTCCCCGCCGCACGCGCGGCGGCGGTCGCCAGTCGCGGATCGAGCTCGTGATCGGTCGGCACGTACGCCGCGACGTGTCCGGCCTGCGCGAAGGCCGCAGACGCGACGATACGGCGACATGCAGCGGTCGCAGCCGCCTCGGCCGCGCTCGCCGTCATGCTTCGTCGTGCCTCCCGGAGCCGGGCCCGCAGGAGCCTCTTCGTGAGATCGCGATCGTCCCCCATCGCCGCGGTTCGCGACGGGAGGGCGAGGGTTTACGGTGCCAGCCGCTCTGCCGCGGACGCGTCGTGCAGTCGGAGTGTGAAGCGTCGAGAATATCGGCCTGTCGGGCCCACGAAAGTCGCGCGTATCAGGTCACGTACGTCCATTGTCGCCGGTGCGGTCCGGTGGCTGCCCGCCTCGCCTCATCCCCCATCTCGGCCGTGCTCGCGTGGAGCACGAGCCGCGGCACCATATGCAATCCGTGCGCCGGACGCAACGGAATGCGTGCTCGACCGACTCGGGCCGGCGCTCCAGCGCTATCGTCCGACGGACGGGATTCCGTCGAGTGTCGCGAGGATCCGTGCGACCCGGCCCTTCAGCTCGACGCGTTCGCGCTCGTAGCGGCGGACGCGCTCGAGCAGCTCGCGGTAGGCACGCTCTGTCCGCTCGAGCCGGGCGACGAGCGCCGCGTAGTCACCGGCGCCCGCGCCGGCAGCGAGCGCCGCGTCGAAAGTCCGGTGCAGATCGTCGGCGGTCTCTCGGCTCATCGGCTCGTCGGCGTCGCGCGCGACTGTAGTGGCGCCGCGCGCGAGGTGTCAAGCGTCGGCCTCGCCCCCGAACAGCGCGTCGACGAAATCACGGGCGTCGAACGGGCGAAGGTCCTCCACCCCTTCTCCGAGTCCGACGTACTGGAGCGGGGCGCCGATCTCGCGGCGAACGGCGATCGCGACGCCCCCGCGTGCCGTCCCGTCGAGCTTCGTCAGGACGACCCCCGTCACCGTCGCCGCCTCCGAGAACGTGCGCGCCTGCGCCACTGCGTTCTGCCCGGTGGTGGCGTCGAGCACGAGGAGCGTCTCGTGCGGGGCGCCGGGAACCTCGCGCGCGATGACGCGACGCAGCTTCCGGAGCTCCTCCATGAGATTCGTGCGCGTGTGGAGCCGACCCGCCGTGTCGACCAGGACGACGTCGATCGCCCGTGCCTTCGCCGCCTGAAGGCCGTCGAAGACGACCGCGGCCGGGTCGGAACCCGGGCGCTGCCGGACGAGATCCGCCCCGACACGCTCGGCCCACACGGCGAGCTGGTCGCTCGCCGCCGCCCGAAACGTGTCGGCGGCGACGAGAAGGACGCGCCGGCCGCTCTGCCGGTGGAGCGCGGCGAGCTTCCCGATCGTCGTCGTCTTGCCGACGCCGTTCACGCCCATCACGAGGACCACCCACGGCTTGGACGAGGGTGCGGGCGCCGGCGTGCCGGCCAGCAGCTCGCACATCTCCTCACGGACCGCGCGGCGGACGGCCGAGGCCTCGGCGCCCGACGGAACACGCTCGCGCACGCGGGCGACGAGCGCGCCGGCGGTCGCGACGCCGACGTCTGCGCCGACCAGGACCTCCTCGAGCTCGCCGAGGGTCCGTTCGACGTCGCCACCGGCGCGCCCGAAGACCGACTCGAGCGGGGCCGTGAGGCGCTGCCGCGTCGCAGCGAGGCCGCGGCGCAGGCGCTCGCCCGGCGCGACGACGCGGCCTGGCGGCGCCGCGGGCGGGACCGACGTGGCGGCTCGCCGGGCGCGAGAACGGAGCACCCACGCGACGACCAGCAGGACGAGGACGAGCCCCGCCGCGAGCAGGATCCACGACGGCTCCATCCCGGAACGATCGCTACGCCGCTTCGCTCAGCCGCACGGAGACGACCTTCGACACGCCGGGCTGCTCCATCGTGATGCCGTACAGCGTGTCCGCGACCTCCATCGTCCTGCGGTTGTGGGTGATGAGGACGAACTGCGAGGCGGCGGCCATGTGCCGGACGAGCTCGTTGAAGCGCCCGATGTTCGCCTCGTCGAGGGGGGCGTCCACCTCGTCGAGCACGCAAAACGGGGTCGGACGGATGAGGAACAGGGAGAGGATCAGGGCGACGGCCGTGAGCGCCTTCTCTCCGCCGGAAAGGAGGCCCAACGACTGGAGCTTCTTTCCCGCGGGCTGCACGACGATGTCGATCCCCGGCTCGCCGTCCTCCGTCGGCTCCGTGAGCTCGAGCCGGGCCTTGCCGTTCGGGAACAGCTTCGGAAAGACGTCGGCCAGCTTCTCGTTCGCGGCGGCGAACGTCTCCTCGAACCGCTGCCGCGACGTGCGCGTCAGCTTCGCGATCGTTCGCCGGAGGTCGTCGAGCGACCGCTCCAGGTCGGTCCGCTGGGTGACGAGGAATTCCCGTCGCGCACGCAGCTCGTCGAGCTCGGCGAGGGCGCCCGGATTGACGTCCCCGAGGCGCAGCAGACGGGCCCGCAGGCTCTCCACGCGCTGGGCGCGCTCGTCGTCGGCGCCGTCTTCGACGTCCTCGACGCCGTCGAGCGCGTCGATGCCGAGGTCGTAGCGCTCGGCCAGCTGCTCGGCGAGGTGCTGGAGGCCGATCCGCCGCTCCGCGACCACGAGCTCGATGCGCGACCGCTCCTCGCGGAGGGCTTCGAGGCGCTCGCGGGCCGCACGCTCGGCCGCGTCGTCGGCCGAGAGCATCGCGTCGGCCGCGGCGAGGGCGTCGACGAGCCGCTCCCGCTCTTCCTGCAGCGCGGTCGCCCGGAGCGTCGCCGCGTGCCGTTCGGCTTCGGCACGCGCCGCGCCATGAGCCGCCTCGTCGGCGCCGGCCGCCGCCTCCGTCGCCTCGCGGCCGGCCGTCGCCAGCCGCTCCTCGAGCTCCGTGCGGCGGGTCCTCGCCTGGGCGACCTCGGCCTCGAGCGCACGCACCCGCTCGGCGAGCGCCGCCGCCCGGACGGCCGCCGTGGTCCGGACGCGTTCGGCGTCCCCGTGGGCCTCGCGCCAGGCCGAGAGCGCCGCCTGGCGCTCTGCCAGCCGTGTACGGTGGGCGTCGACGGTCCCGGCGGCGTCGCTCAGGCGCTGCTGGAGCGTCTCGAGCTCGCCGGCCATCTCGCCGTCCGCACCGGCGAGACTCCCCGCCTCGAGCGCGCCGACCTCGAGCTCCGCGCCGATTCGCGCGCGCTCCTCCTCGAGGCGCTCGCGATCCTTCTCTGCGGCGACCAGCTCGACGTGGATCGTCTGGAGGCGCCCCTCGATCGTCGCCGCGGCCCGGGCCTCCTCGCCGATCTCCGCCCGGGCCGAGGCGAGGCTCCGCTCGGCGTCGGCGGCGCGCGCCTCGGCCGCGGCGAGCGCGGAATCCAGCTCCCGAAGCTCACGCGCGCGCGCGAGGAGTGTCTCCTCGATCGGCGCTTCGCTCCCGCCGGTGACGGCGCCGAGCTGATCGATCGCCTCGCCCGCCACGGTGACGACCGTGACGGGGTGCGTTGCCTCCCGCCAGATGGTGAGTGCCTGAGCCAGGTCGTCGGCGAGGAGCACGTGGCCGAGGAGCGCCTCGGCGAGCGCCCAGTGCTGCGAGTCGACCTCGATCCGGTCGACGAGCCGCCGCCCGGCGGGGACGATGACCGCCGCTCGGCGCTCGGGATCGCGCGGCAGGACCGTCGCGCTCCCGCCCGCGGAATCGCGGAGCCATCCGATCGCGCCGACGGCCGACGCCGTGTCCGGGACGACGACGTGGGAGAGACGGACCCCGAGCGCCGCAGCGACCGCGCGCTCGAGCTCCGCCGGCACGTGCAGGACGCCGGCGAGCAGCGCCGCGCCGTCGGCCCGCCCGAGCAGGCTTGCGACGCCTCGGGTGCATCCCTCGTAGCGCGCCTGAAGCTCGCGGAGCGATTCGGCCCGCGAGCGAAGGCGCGTCACCTCGACGCGGGCGCGCTCGAGGTCCGCGCTCCTCTGGCGCTCCACCGCCGCGAGCCGCTCTTGCGTTCGCGCCCGTTCGTTCCGTTCCGTCTCGAGACGCAGGCGTTCCTCCGCGAGCCGCGCGATCGTGGCACGCGCCGTCTCCGCCTCTCGGTCGTTCGTCCGCAGCCGCTCGCCGAGCGCGCGCTGTTCGTCGTCGAGCTTGCGCCGCCGCCCGAGGAGCTCGTCGCGCCGCACGCGGAGCACCTCGACGGTGTTCCTGAGGTGCATCTCCTCCGCCTGGGCGTCGAGGAGGACGTCCTTGGCCTCTTCGACCGCCGCTTCGATCGGCGCGCCCGCCGCCGCGAGCTCGGTGAGACGCTTCTCGGCGCTGCGCGCTTCCTCCTCGGCCAGGGGCAGCTCGCCGCCGAGCCGCGCCGCCTCGGCGAGGAGCGCCTCGGTTTCGGTGGCGAGCTCCGCGAGCCGCCCTTGCAGCTGCTCGGCGTCTGCGCGGCGAGCCGCCGCGCGCGCCGCGAGCTCGTGTGCGCGCGCGGTGAGCGCCGCCGCGCGAGCCTGCGCTTCGGTCACGGCCAAGCGCGCCTGCGTGCTCTCCTCGTGCACGACGCGGAGCCGCTCCGCATTCGCCGCGCGGGCCGTCCGTGCCTCACCGCTCGCGCCCTGCGCGCGGCGGACGTCGTCCTGGAGCGCCGTCTCCTCGTCGTGGATCGCGGCCTGGCGGGCCGCGAGCGCGTCGAGCTCGCGCGACCACGCGCGGCGGCGGGCGGCCATCACGCGGAGGTCCAGCTCCCGCAGCTCCGCCTTGATGCGATGGTACTCCTCGGCGCGGCGCGCCTGTCGCTCGAGCGAGGCCATCTGGCGGTCGAGCTCGCGGAGCACGTCCTGAACGCGCACGAGGTTGTCGCGCGTCCGCTCCATCTTCCGTTCGGCGGCGATCTTCCGGCTCCGGAAGCGCGTGGTGCCCGCCGCCTCTTCGATGAAGAGGCGGCGCTCCTCGGGCTTCGCGTTGACGAGCTGGTCGACGCGGCCCTGCTCGATGATCGCGTACGCCTTCGTGCCGACGCCCGTCCCGAGGAAGAGCTCCGTGATGTCCTTCAGGCGACAGGGAGCGCGGTTGATGGAGTACTCCGATTCGCCCGAGCGGAAGTAGCGGCGCGAGACGAGGATCTCGCTCGCCCGAGCGAGCTCGGGGGGGAGGCCGCTCGAGGGGAGCTCGTCCGGCTCCGCGCTCACCGCCTGCGCGAGGTCGTTCTCGTCGCGCTCGAGCAGCAGCGAGACCTCGGCCATCCCGAGCGGTCCGTTCTCGGCGTTGCCGGCGAACACGACGTCCTCCATGGCCGTGCCGCGGAGGTGCTTCGGACTCTGCTCGCCGAGCACCCAGCGGATCGCGTCGACGACGTTCGACTTGCCGCACCCGTTCGGGCCGACGATCGCCGTCACGCCGGGCGGCAGCTCGAGAACCGTCGGCTGCATGAACGACTTGAAGCCGTTCAGCTCGATCTGCTTGATCCGCATCCGGATCCCCTCGTCGGCCGCCGGCGGGCGGCCGTCATACTCGGGGCCAGAGGCTCCGAGCGCTATCCCTCCACCAGCTCCGTCGTCCAGTACGCCGCATCCACTGCGCTCAGGAAAGGCATCCACTCCTTGTATCGCCGGAGGCTGAACGTCTCCGTCATGAACGGGGTCCACTGCGGGCGCCGCGGCTGTCGGATGAGCCGCATGCCGGCCTCGCTCGGCGTCCGCCCGCCCTTCATCCGATTGCATCGATGACACGAGCAGACGACGTTCTCCCAGACCGAGATGCCGCCCTTCGACCGCGGCACCACGTGGTCCAGGTTCAGCTCGGCGCGCGCAAATTGCTTCCCGCAGTACTGGCAGCGATTCTGATCACGCGCGTAGATGTTGAAGCGGCTGAAGCGCACGTAGCGCCGAGGCACGCGGTCGTAGGCGACCAGCAGGATGACGCGCGGCGTGCGGATGGCGCGGCCGACGAGCCCGATCGAGTCCTCGCTCGCCGCCAGGTCCGCCCAGCTCGCGAAGTCGAACGTCCGATAGTTCTCGTCGACCGCCCGGGCGATGCCCTGGTAGAGCAGCGACAGCGCCCGCCGGACCACCGTGATGTGGATGGGGAGGTACGAGCGGTTGAGGACGAGGACCTTCGTGTTGAGAACGGACGCGCTCACGTGGTGGGCGGACCCTACACACGGGGTGAGGGGAAGTCAACGAAACCCCCGTCGGAACGGGCGATTCTCGCGCTCGACCGGCCCGTGTCAGACCGGGCGCCAGCGCAGGATCGGACGTCGCGCGGCCCGCGTCTCGTCGAGGCGGGCGATCCGCGTGTCGTGCGGCGCGCCGCGGACGTGCGCCGGATCGGTGCGCGCTTCCTCGGCGATCCGCAGCATCGCGGCCGCGAACTCGTCGAGCGTTTCCTTCGACTCGGTCTCGGTCGGCTCGATCATGAGCGCGCCCTTCACGACGAGCGGAAAGTAGATCGTCGGTGCGTAGAAGCCGTAGTCGAGGAGGCGCTTGGCGATGTCGAGCGTGTGCACGTCGCAGTCCTGCAGGTTCCGGTCCGTGAACACGCACTCGTGCAGCGACGGCGTGTCGTACGGCAAGTGGTACGTGTCGCGGAGACGCGCGCGGAGGTAGTTCGCGTTCAGGACCGCGAGCCGCGTTGCTTCCGCGAGCCCGTCACCGCCGAGGCGCGCGATGTACGCGTACGCCCGGACGAGAATCCCGAAGTTCCCGTAGAACGACCGCAGCCGCCCGACGGCCTTCGGCGCGTCCTCGCTCCAGGCCCACGCCTCGCCGTGGCGGACGAGCCGCGGGACCGGCAGGTATTCGGCGAGCGTGCGGCGGACGGCGACCGGTCCTGCCCCGGGTCCCCCGCCCCCGTGCGGCGTCGAGAAAGTTTTGTGGAGGTTGAAGTGCATCACGTCGACGCCCATGTCGCCGGGCTTCGCGACGCCCATGAGCGCGTTCATGTTCGCGCCGTCCATGTACACGAGCCCGCCTCGCGCATGGACGACGTCGGCGATCGCGACGATCTCCTCCTCGAAGAGGCCGAGCGTGTTCGGGTTCGTCACCATGAGCGCGGCGACGGAGTCGTCCATCGCCGCTTCGACGGCGCGCGCGGAGATGAGCCCTCGTCCGTCGATCGGCACCTCGGTGACCGAGTACCCGCAGAGCGCGGCGCTCGCGGGATTCGTCCCGTGCGCGCTGGCGGGGATGAGGACGCGCCGACGCGCGTTCCCCCGGTCGACGTGGTACGCGCGCACGAGCAGGAGCCCGAGGAGCTCGCCGTGCGCGCCGGCGGCCGGTTGGAGGCTCACGGCGTCGAGGCCGCTCACCGCCGCCAGCGCCGCCTCGAGCGCGGCGAGCAACTCGAGGGCGCCCTGCGCCATGGCGTCGGGCACGAGGGGGTGGAGCGCCGCGAACCCCGGGAGCCGCGCCGCCTCCTCGTTGACGATGGGATTGTACTTCATCGTGCAGGAGCCGAGCGGATAGAAGGTGGTCGCCGCGCTGTAATTCCACTGCGAGAGCCGGAGGAAGTGACGGAGCACCTCGAGCTCGCCGACCTCCGGGAGCCCGGCGAGGTCGTCCTCGCGCCGGAGCTCCACCGGGAGCGGCGGCACCGGGTCGGGCGGCGCCGCCGGAACGTCCCAGCCGACGCGCCCCGCCGATCCGCGTTCGAAGACGAGCGGCTCGTCGAGCGCCATCCGTCAGGCTCTCGCGGCCCGGACGGGGCGGGCGAGGTTCGCGAGCGTCGTCACAAGGCGCTCCACCTGGGCGGGCGTGTGGCTCTCCGTCACGCAGACGAGGAGGGCGCCGTCGAGCTCCCGATACCAGCGCCCGAGCGGATAACCCGGGACGAGGCCCTCCCCCGCGAGCGCCGCCCACTGCGCCGCCGCGGCTGGCGCCTGGACCACGAACTCGTTGAAGAACGGCGCGTCGAAGACGGGCGGCGCCCCGACCGCGGCGAGCCGCTGCGCGACGGCGTGGGCGGCGCGGTAGTTCGTGTCCGCGAGCCGGGCGAGGCCGCGCCGGCCGAGGAGGGAGAGATACGCCGCGACGCCCAGCGTGCAGAGGCCCTGGTTCGTGCAGATGTTCGACGTCGCCCGCTCCCGGCGGATGTGCTGCTCGCGCGTCGCCAGCGTCAGCACGAAGCCGCGGCGGCCGCGGGCGTCGACGGTCTCGCCGACGACGCGGCCCGGCATCGCACGCACGTACCGCTCGTGCGTCGCGAAGAGCCCGACCCCCGGCCCCCCGTAGGACGGCGGCAGCCCGAAGCTCTGTCCTTCGGCGACGGCGATGTCGGCGCCGGCGGCGCCGGGCGATCGCACGAGCGCGAGGGCCAGGGGTTCGGTCGTCACGCTGATTGCGAGGGCGCCCACGTCGTGCGCGGCCGCGGCGGCGTCGGCGAGCGCGTCGACGACGCCGAAGACGTTCGGATAGCCGACGACGACACAGAGCGCGTCGTCGCCCGCCCCGCCGCGCAGCGCCGCGACGTCGGTCCGCCCGTCGGGACCGAACGGGATCTCACGGACGAGCGCGTCCGGGAGGCCTTGGAGGTACGTCGCGATCGTCGCGCGGTACTGCGGATGCAGGGCGCGCGAGAGCCAGACCGTCCGGCGGCCCGGGAGCACGCGGCGGGCCATGAGCACGGCCTCCGCGGCGGCCGATGCCCCGTCGTACATGCTCGCGTTGGCGACCTCGAGGCCGAGGAGGATCGCGGTGAAGGTCTGGAACTCGAAGATCGTCTGGAGCGT
>DASRHG010000185.1:0-3046 GCA_035650655.1 Binatia bacterium
TCACGAACCTGAACCTCACCGACATGGAGACCTGCTACAAGGTCTTCCGCGCCGAGATCCTGCGGCGCATCCCGATTCGATCGAACCGCTTCGGCCTCGAACCCGAGCTGACCGCCAAGGTCGCGCACCTCCACTGCCGGATCTACGAGGTCCCGGTCTCGTATCACGGCCGGCAGTACTCCGAGGGGAAGAAGATCGGGTGGAAGGATGCGATCTCGGCGGTCTGGACGATCCTCCGCTTCACCGTCTCCGCCGACGTGGGTCGCGAGGACGAGGGCTACACGACGCTCCGGCGCGTCGAGGTCCTGAAGCGCTATACGCACTTCCTCTGGGACCTGATCCGGCCCTACGTCGGGCGACGCGTCCTCGAAGTCGGCTCGGGGACCGGCGTCATGACGCGCTACCTCGCGAGCCGCGAGCGCCTCGTCGCCACCGACCTCGATGCCGATTACGTCGAGCTACTGCGCCGGACGTACGCCGACAAGCCGAACGTCGAGGTGCGGCCGCTCGATCTGTCCCGTCTCGCCGAGAACGGCCTCCCGCGCCGCGAGTTCGACACCGTCGTCTGCTCCAACGTGCTGGAGCACGTCGAGGACGACGCGGGCGCCCTCCGCGCGATGCGCGAGCTCCTCGCGCCGGGCGGGCGCGTGGTGCTGATCGTCCCAGCGCTTCGCGCGCTCTACGGGTCGATCGACAAGGCGATCGGACACTACCGCCGCTACACCCGGGACGAGATCGCGGACAAGCTCCGCGCCGCCGGACTGGCGGTCGAGCACGTGAGCTACTTCAACGTGGTCGGTGTCCCGGGGTGGTTCCTGAACGCACGCATCCTCGGCCGGCGAACGGTTCCGGGCGTCCAGGCGCGCGTCAACGACTGGCTCGTCCCGCTGCTCCGACTCGAGCGTCGCCTGGGCGCGCCGGTCGGCATGTCGCTGCTCGCGGTCGGGACGGTGCTCGAGGACTCGAGCGCGCCGAACGGCCGTCCTCGGGCTCGGACGCATTCCGGCCCGCCGCGTTGAGCGACGCTGCGCGGGCTCAGCGGCCGGACAGATACGCCGCGAGCGCATCGCGCCACGGGCGGAGCGGTGGCTCGCCGATCGCCGTGAGGCGGCCATTCGCGAGGACGGAGTACGCCGGCCGCGGCGCCGGCGCGTTCAACGTCGCGCTCGTGATCGGCTCGATCGCGGCGTCGACGTGCGCCAGCTCGAGCGCGGCGCGCGCGAAGTCGTACCACGAGCACGCGCCGGCGTTGCTCACGTGATAGACGCCCGCGGGCGCGTCGCCGACGGCCCAGCGCGGCAGCAGCCGCGCGAGCGCGGCCGCGGCGTCGCGCGCCCACGTCGGCGCCGTCACCTGATCCGAGACGATGCGGAGCGTTTCGCCACGACGCGCGCGCTCGATCACGCGATCGACGAAGCAGCCGCCCTTCCGCCGCGCTCCACCCGCGGCGTAGAGGCCCGCCAGGCGGACGACCGCGTGGCGGCGCGCGAGCGTGCGGGCGAGGAGCTCCCCCGCGAGCTTCGAGCGGGCATACGCGCCTTCCGGGTTCGGTCGATCGTCCTCCCGGTACGGCTCGCGTGCGCGGCCGTCGAAGACGTAGTCCGTGCTCGTGTGCACGAGGAACGCGCCCGTGTCGCGGCACGCGGCCGCGATCCACCCGGCGGCGAGCGCGTTCACCGCGACCGCCTCCGTCGGATTGTCCTCCGCGGCATCGACGCGGTTCTCCGCCGCGAGGTTCACGACGACGTCGGGGGCGAGCGCCGCGAGGCGGCGGGCGACGGCGTCGCGGTCGCAGACGTCGAGATCGTGCCGGGCGAGGGCGACGGTCTCGTCGCGCGGGAGGAGCACCACGAGCTCGCGACCGAGCTGGCCCGCGGCGCCGAGGACGACGATCCGCATGCGCGCGCGAGTATACGTGCGCGCCGCCGACGGGTACACCGTTCCGCGACGCCCGTTGCGTCAACCCGCCGGCGGTCGTTACATTCCCCCGATGTCCCGCCTCTGGCGTTACCTCGTACGCTACCGCGTACGCTACTTCGGCGGGATCGCGTGCCTCGTCGCGGCGACGACGCTCACGATGATGGTGCCGTGGCTCTTCAAGCGGAGCGTCGACGCGATCGCCGCCGATGCGGGGCCGCGCGTCCTCCTCGGCTACCTCGCGCTCGTCGGCGCGATCGCGGCCGTCCAGGGGGTCGTGCGGACGTACTCGCGGTTCGTCATCTTCAACGTCGGGCGCGACATCGAGTACGACCTGCGGAACGACCTCTTCGCGCACCTCGAGCGGCTGCCGCTCGGGTTCTACCAGCAGCGCCAGACCGGGGACCTGATGTCGCGGCTCGTGAACGACGTGACGGCCGTCCGCATGCTGCTCGGCCCCGGCGTCCTCAACTTCATCAACACGCCCGTCTACTACGTCTACGGCCTCGCGATCATGCTCTCGATCGACGCCCGGCTGACGCTTGCCGCGCTCGCCGTCTATCCGGCGGCGCTCGCGGTCGTGAAGCGGACGAGCCGCCTCCTCATGGAGCGGACGCTCCGCGTCCAGGAAGGGCTCGGCGAGCTCTCGAGCCGCGTCCAGGAGAACCTGACCGGCATCCACGTCCTCAAGGCGTATGCGGGAGAGGAGCACGCGGTCGATGCCTTCGCGCAGGCGAACGCGCGCTTCCAGGAGCAGAGCCTCCGCCTGGCGCGCATCCGCGGATTCATCGGCCCGGTGATGAACGTGGTCGGCGGCACGGGGGCGCTCGTCGTCCTCTGGTACGGCGGACGGCTCGTGATCGCCGGGCGGCTGTCGATCGGCGACCTCGTGGCGTTCATCGGGTACCTGCACCTCCTCGCGTGGCCGACGATGGCGCTCGGCTGGATGCTCTCCGTGCTCCAGCGGGGGCGGGCGGCCATGCAGCGCCTCAACGAGCTCTTCGCGGTCGCGCCCGCGATCACGAGCCCGCCCGGAGCCGAAGCGCCTCCCGTCGTCGAGGGCGAGGTGACGCTCCGGAACGTCCGCTTCCGCTACCCCGGCCATCCCGACGGGCCGCCCGTCCTCGAC
>DASRHG010000186.1:0-13262 GCA_035650655.1 Binatia bacterium
GCGGTGCTCCCGGAGGCGGTCCGTCGGGTCCTCGTCTCGCAGCTCTCGGAGCGGCTCCGCACGCGCGTCGACGTCGGCGACGTGGACCTCGCGTTCTGGCGCGGCGGTGTGGCCCTCGAGGACGTCGCGATCCACTCGCCGATCCCCGGTGCCGCCGAGTCGCCCCTCGTCACCTGGCGCCGCTTCGCGGTCGCCGTCCGCTACCTTCCGCTCCTCTCGAAGACGATCGAGCTGCGCCGCGTCGCGCTCGACGCGCCGCACGTCGCGCTCGACCGGCTGGCGAACGGCGAGGTGAACCTCCAGCGCCTCGTCTCCCCCGCGGCCGAGTCCGTCGAGGCGACGAAGCCCGAGGCGGCTCCGGAGCGAAGCCGATGGAAGTTCGCGATCCGCCGGCTCGCCCTCCGCGGCGGCGGGATCCGCTTCCGCGATTTCGCCGTCGAAGGCGGCGAGCCGCTCGAGATCGCGATCCCGGACGTCACGGTCGACGACGTCGCCCTCCAGCCCGGGGTGTACGGCGAGCCGGGGCGGGTCGGGCTCTACGTGCGGACCGAGGGCGGTGCCGTGCGCGTCGCCGCGACGGTCTGGCCGCTCGACGTCGGATTCGCGGCCGCGACGCGCGTCAAGGTGTTCTCGCTCCCGCTCCGGCGCGCGAGAGTGTACGTCCCGGGCGTCGGCTGGAGCGAGCTGCGCGGGACGCTCGACGCCGTCCTCGACCACGGGCTCGCGCCCGGCGGCCGGAACGCGCTCTCCGGCCTCGTCCGCCTGCGCGACGTCGCGATCCGCGTGCCGGACCTCGCCGAGGCCGCCTTCGGGCTCGAGCGGCTCGCCGTCCGCCTCGACCCCCTCGACCTGGCGGCGCGCCGCGTCCGCCTGCCGCGGATCGAGATCGCGGGCGCCGCGGTCGCGGTCGATCTCGCCGGCGGCGGGGGTCCGCTGCCGCTCTTCGCGCGCAGAGCGTCGCCGGCCGCGGCGCCCCCAGCGGCCGGCGGGGGCGCCTCCGCGACGCCGTGGCACTGGACGGTCGATCGCCTGGACCTCGAGCGCTCGAGGGTCGTGCTCCTCGAGGCGACCGCCCCCGTCGAGGTCGGCCTCGACGTCCACGCGACGCGGCTCTCCGACGCCGGCGATCCCGGGCACGTCGCGGCGACGGTCGCCGTCCCGCCCGGACGGGTGACGGTCGACGGCGCGCTCCGCGCGACGCCGCCGGCGTTCGGCGGCACGGTGCGGGTCGAGGCGCTTCCGGTGCACGACCTCTTCCGCGTCGCGCGCGCGGCCGCGCGGCTGCCGCCCGGGCTCCTCCGCGCCGCCGTTCTCGGTGCCGACCTCGCCCTCGAAGCGGGCGTGCGGAGCGACGGCGGCCCCGCGGCGGTCGCGGACGCGGTGAGCGTCAAGGGAGCCGTCGAGGTCGCGGGCCTCGACGTCGCCGGGCCGGACCCCGAGCGCTTCGCGGTCGCGTGGCGCCGGCTCGTCGTGCCGATCGACGGCGCCGAGCTGCCCGGGCTCGTGCCCGGCGCGGCGGGGGCGCCCGTGCGTGCGCCGCGCGTCGCGCTCGGCGCCGTCCGCCTCGATGAGCCCGCCATCCGCGTGACGCGTACGGCGACGGGGCTCGCGCTGCCCGCGCGCGAGACGCCCGCCGGCGACACGGCACCCGCGGCGCCGGCGGCCGAGGCGCCCGAAGCCCCGGCCGCGAGCGCATCGCCGCCCGCGGACGTCGTGATCGGCTCCTTCGTGCTCGCGCGCGGCCGCATCGGCTTCGTCGACGAGACGGTGACGCCGGCCTTCACGGGACGGATCCAGCCGCTCGACGTCGACGCGCGCGGCATCCGCTCCGCGGGCCCCGTCGTCGACGCGTTCACGCTCACCGCCGACACGCCGCAGAAGGGTCGCATCGACCTGCGGGGGTCCATCCGTCCCGAGGGCGGGAAGGTCCGGGTGAACGGCAAGGACGTCGCGCTCGCGCCCTACAACCCCTACGTCGCGTCCTTCTCGCCCTACTCCATCGGCCGGGGGAGCAGCGTCTCGGTCCGCACCGACGTCGCGTTCGGCAAGGGCGCGTACGACTCGAAGACGGCGCTCACCCTCCAGCGCCTGAGCGTCAAGGGCGCCGCCGGCGACTCGCTCTTCAAGGAGCAGTTCGGCATCCCGCTCTCGCTCGCGCTGGCGCTCCTCCGCGATCCCCAGGGCAACATCAAGCTCGACATCCCGGTCGCGGTCGACGCCTCCGGGACGAGGATCGGACTCGGCACGGTCGTCGCGGGCGCGGTCCGGAGTGCGCTCCTCGGGGCGCTCACGTCGCCGCTCAAGGGGCTCGGCATGGTGTTCGGCGGCGGGGACCGGCTCGAGGCGCTCGAGCCGCCGCCGGTCGGCGTCGCCGTCGGACGCGCGGTCCTCACGGGCGACGGCGAGAGGCAGGCGGCGACGCTCGCGAGCTTCCTCGCATCGCATCCCGCGGTCGGCGTCGAGCTCTCCGGCGTGGTCGTGCCGGCGGACGTGCGCTGGCTCGCGGAGCAGGACGTGCGCGCCGACCTCGAGGCGCAGAAGGGCGTCGTGAGCGCCATCCGCGGACTCCCCGCGCTCCTGGCGCGACGACGGATCGTGCGGGCGCTCGGCGAGCGCGCGACGGGCGGGACGGGCGAGCTGCGCGCGGGCGACCAGGCGCTCCTCGACGACTGGGTCGCGGCGCGGCCCGCGCCCGGCGCGGACCGGCTTCGCGCCCTCGCCGCCGAGCGCGCCGCGGCCCTCGCGGCCGTGCTGCGGGACCGGCACGGTGTCCCGCCCGCGCGGGTCACGGTCGCCGACGTGCCGGGCGAGCCGCGCGACGGGGTCCCGTCCGTCGCCGTCGCGCTCGGCGCGAGCGAGGACTGACGCGCCGGCGCCGCTATCGCGGTCCGAGGTCCACGCGGACCTCTTCGCCGTGCAGCGTGACGCCGAGCGGGCGGTAGCAGCAGCCCTCGAGCGCGCCGCACCGGGACTCGTCGGGACCGACCGGCCACCCGTGCAGCGGACAGCAGAGCCGGCCGTCCTGCACCGCCGTCCGGTGCGCGTCGCGGGCGGCCGGGCCGGTGACGGCCCAGGCCCGGATCGTTCCCTCGAGGTCGACGACGAGGCAGCGCACGGCGTCGACGTCGAAGGTCGCCGGCGCGTTCTCCTGGAGGTCCGTCCGTTGGAGCACGAGAAACATCGAACCCTCCTTCACGCGGGCCGCGGCCGGTATCCGCACCACGGGTCGGTCGCGAAGGCGTTCCCGGTGAGCGCGAACGCGCGCGAGCGCGAGCCGCCGCAGATCGCCCGGTACTCGCACCGCCCGCAGCGCCCGCCCAGGCGGTCGGGGTCGCGGAGCGCGCGGAAGAGGGGCGCGGTCCGGTAGAGGTCGGCGAAGCGGCCGCGGCGGACGCTGCCGGCGGCGAGGGGGAGGAAGCCGCTCGGGTAGACGTCGCCCGTGTGCGAGACGAAGGCGAAGCCCTTTCCCGCGTTCACGCCGCGCGGGGCGAGCCCGACCGTTCCGCCCGGGCCCTCGGCGCGGCGGAGGAGCCCCGGCATCTTGGCGCCGCCGCGCTCGGCGCCGCGCTCCGCGACGTAGCGGCGGTAGTGCGGCGCTTCCGTCACCTTCACGACGAAGCGCGCCCGGCGGTGCACGCGGTGGAGGATCTCGAACGCCGCCTCGCACTCGGCGGGCGTGAGCCCGCCGAGCGCCGCGCCGCGCCCGACGGGCACGAGGAAGAACACCTCCCAGAAGACGACGTCGAGACGCTCGACGAGCGCCGCCGTCTCCGCGAGCCAGGGAAGGGTCCGGCCGCACACGGTCGAGTTCACCTGGAGCGGCAGCGCGTGGCGGTGCGCCCACTGGACGGCGTCCATCGTGCGGGCGAACGCGCCGGCGACGCCGCGGAACTCGTCGTGCAGGTCCGCACGCGGGAGATCGAGGCTCACCGCGAGCTGGTCGAGCCCCGCGCCGGCGAGCCGGCGCACGACGTCTTCGGTGAGCGCGGGCGTCGCGGCCGGGATCGTCCCCATCCGGAGCCCGAGCCGCTTCCCCTCCTCGACGAGCGCACAGAGGTCGGGGCGCTTGAGCGGGTCCCCGCCGCTCAGGACGAGCACGCCGGTGCCCATGGCCGCCGTCTCGGCGAGGAGCGCGCGCCCCTCCGCCGTCGTGAGCTCGCCCGGGCTCCGGCCCGGGGCCGCCGACGCCCGGCAATGGGTGCACGCGAGGTCGCACGCGCGGGTCGTCTCCCAGATGACGAGGAAGGGTGCCGTGCCGAAGTCGGGGGTGGCGGGCATGGCCGCTTCGGTCCACGCAAGCACGATCCGGTCCACCGCCGGTCGGCGCGGCGCGACTGCGGGCGTTCTCAGGGACGAGAGCCGCCGGCGGCGCGCGGTGTCAGCAGCGCGAACCGCGGGCGCTTCGGCTCACGGCGGCAGCCGAGCCGCGTCGAGGCGCGCGAGGGTCCACGAGAGCCTGAGCCACGTGTCGCCGTCCTTCTGCGCCTCGAACCTCGGATCGGGCTCGCCGTAGAAGCGGAGGACGCCCGCGCGGAGCGCGCGCCGCGCGTCGGGCGAAGCGCTGCGCGTCGCGCTTCGCGAGAAGGCCGGCGTACGCCTCGCCCGCCGGCTCGTACGCGCCGGCGTGTGTCGTCCCGCCCGGGTCGAGGTTGCGGTTCGGGAGCGCGAGGGTGCCGTGCGCCGCCCGCCGGACCGCGTCGCAGCAGCGCGCGGTCGCGTCGTCGATGGCGTGCACGGAGAGGACCCGCGCGCGCAGCGGGTCACCGTCGGGCGGCCTCGCGGGGTCGGACGGCGGTCGAGCCGTTACTGGCCGCCCTCGGCGGGCCGCAGCAGCGTCGCGACGGCGCGCCGGTAGGACTCGTCGAGGAGGCGCGGGGTCGACGGCTTGCGGATCCCCCGCCGGCTCTGCGCCGCGAACGTGACCGTCCGGACGATCCGGCCGTCGTCGGCGAGGTCGTGCAGGTCGACGCGGATCCGGACCCGGTTCGAGCGGAAGGCGGGCGTTCGGTCGGCCCACTCGAGGATCGTCGGGACGGCGAGGAAGCGCGCGTGGACGGCGAGCGCCGCCTTGCGCGCCGCGGGCTCCGTCGTCGCGTGCAGCACGGTCACGTCCGGGTAGCCCGCGAGGCGAAGTCCCTCTGCGGTCCGGACGGCGACGACGTTGCCGGAGCCGAGCCGCGTCGTCCGGCCCTCGACGGCGTCCGGCGGCTCCATGACGCGGATCCGGTCCGTCGGCGCGGACGCGAGCGCGCCCGCCGGCGCCGCCGTGACCGCGCGTGTGCCGCACGCCGCGGCGGCGAGCGCGAGCACGAGGCCGAGCGCCGGGCGGATCCCGCGCGGCGCGGCCGCCCGCGTCGGGCGTGCTTCGGGGTCGCGTCGCGGTGCCTTCACGCGGCTCCCGTATCGGCGGCCCGGGGTCCGGGTCAAGCATTGTGGACGTCCTCTTTGCGGCACGCGCCCGGGACAGTAGTGTGGACGTGCATGCGTCTCACGATGGTCACGATCGCCGCCGCGGTGCTCGGGCTCGCCGGCTGCCGCTCGCAGCCCGCGCCGACCGGCGTGACGCACCTCCTCGCCCCCGCGGGCACGGATTCGACGGCCGGCCTCCCGCGCGTCGAGCTCGGGACGGAGAGCCGTCCCGTCCTCGGGGCGCACCCGGTCGTCGTGCTGCGGCGCGACGACGCGTTCGCGCTGCCCTCCGACGGCGCCCTCGCGCTCGACGCGGAGCTTCCGCCCGCGATGGCGGCGTCGGCCGTCCTCGTCGACGGCGTCGTGTCGATCCGCGATCCGGCGTTTCCCGTCCGCTCGTTGGCCGACCTGCGCGCGGGCGGGCGCGTCGAGGTGCGCGCCGCGTCGCACGTCCTCGGCGGCCCGGGCGGGGAGCGGCGGGCGCGTCTCGAGTTCGCGCTCGCCGCGGGCATGCAGGGTCGGACCGGACGGCTCGTGATCTTCGCGCGGCCGCTCGGCGATGGGCCGATCGAACGCGACGCAACGGCTCCCGTCTTCGTCCCGCGCGGGAGCCGGCTCGACTTCGGCTACGGCGTCGAGGAGGCGGGATGGCGCCACGGGATGCCGCCCGTCGTCTTCCGGGTCCGGGCCGAGCCGGAGGGAGCGGGCAACGGGTCGACGACCCTCTTCGAGCGCCGCATCGACCCGGCGGGCGACGCCCGGGACCGGCGCTGGTTCGACGCGTCGGTCGCGCTCGACGCGGTCGCCGGGCGCAGCGTCCGGCTCGTGTTCGAGCGGGAGGCGCTCGCCGCGCCCGGCGTGACGCTGCCGCGGAGCTTCGGCGTCGTGAGCGCGCCCGAGGTCGTCGCGCCGGCGCCCGGCGGCCGCCGGCGCCCGAACGTCGTTCTCGTGTCGCTCGACACGCTGCGCGCGCGCTCGGTCGGCGCCTACGGCGCGCCCGAGCCGACGACGCCGGCGTTCGATGCCCGGGTCGCGGCCGCCGGGGCGCTCGTCCGCCAGGCGGTGACCCCCGACCCGTTCACGCCCCCGGCGCACATGTCGATGCTCACCGGCCTCGCGCCGTGCGCGCACGGCGTGCTCACGCTCGATACGACCCTCGCGCCGGACCGCGTGACGCTCGCCGAGCGCTTCCGCGCCGCCGGCTATCGGACGGCGGCCGTCACCGAGGACGCCTACGTGCACGACGGCGCCGGCTTCGAGCGCGGCTTCGACGAGTTCATCGAGAACCGCAGCGAGGAGGACGCGACGCCGGGGTTCGCGGCCGAGACGTTCGCCGCCGCGCGCGAGTGGATCCGCGCTCGGGGCGACCGGCCGTTCTTCCTCTTCGTGCACACCTATCAGGTGCACGAGCCGTACACGCCGCCGCGCGGCTACGAGGCGCTCTTCGGTCCGCCGCCCGTGGGTGCGTCGGCGCAGGCGGCGCGCCGCTACGCGCAGGAGATCCGCTACACGGACGACGTGCTCGCGGACTTCCTCGACGCGCTCGACGCGTGCGGTCGCGAGGACGACACGATCCTGGTCGTCACGTCGGATCACGGCGAGGCGTTCGGCGAGCACGCGGTCTCGGGCCACGGCTGGGACCTGCACGACGAGGCGCTGCTCGTGCCGCTCGCCGTCCGGGCGCCGGGCCGCGTGCCCGCCGGTCGCATCATCGAGGGGCCCGTCGACCTGATCGACCTCGCGCCGACGCTGCTCGATCTGGCCGGCCTCGCGCCGCTCCCCGACGTGCAGGGCCGGAGCTTCGCGGGGCTCCTCACGGGGCGTGACGCGCACGCGTTCGTCGAGCAGCCGATCGTGAGTCGCGCCTTCGCCGACGCGCTCACTCCGATCGCGGTCTCGGTGCGGACGGCGACGTACAAGTACATCAAGCGGTACGACACGCCGCGCGAGGCCTTCTACGACCTCACGACGGATCCCGAGGAGCGGAGGAGCCTCACCGTCGCGGTGGCGGACTCGCCGGCGAGCGTGCACCTGCGCGAGGCGCGCCAGCTCGTCGCCGAGGCCGACGCCCGGTGCGCGTCGTGGCGCAAAGCGCATCCCGCGCGCCCGGCGCCGGCCGCCCTCGGAGCGCCGGGTTGGCTCGTGAACCGGGAGCTGCTCGAGGAGCGCGACGCCGTCGAGCGGAAGCTCCGGTCGCTCGGGTACGTCGAGTAGGGGGGCGGCGTGCCGGGCGCCCGCCTTGTCGGCCGGCATGGATCCTGCTGAGCTCCCCGCTGACGGCCGCGTGCGATGAGTCTCCAGGAATACCGCCGCCGGCGCCGCTTCGCGGTGACGCCCGAGCCGCGCGGGGGGAAGACCCGGGCGCGCACGCGTGCGTGCGCGTTCGTCGTCCACAAGCATCGTGCCTCGCAGCTCCACTACGACTTCCGCCTCGAGTGGAAGGGCGTCCTCCTCTCGTGGGCGGTGCCGAAGGGCCCGTCGCTCGATCCGTCGGTGAAGCGCTTCGCCGTGCAGACGGAGGATCACCCGATCGAGTACGCGCGGTTCGAGGGCGTCATCCCCGAAGGGGAGTACGGGGGCGGGACGGTGATGGTGTGGGACGCGGGGACGTGGACGCCCGAGGTGCCCGACGTGGACGCCGCGCTGCGCAAGGGCGAGCTCAAGTGCACGCTCCATGGGAAGAAGCTCCGCGGCTCGTGGGTCCTCGTCCGCACGCGCGCCCGGCCCGGCACGCGCTCGGATCGGCCCACGTGGCTCCTCATCAAGCATCGCGACGCCGCGGCGTCGACCGAGGACATCGTCACGACCGCGCCGCGCTCGGTGCTCTCGGGCCGGCTCCTCGCCGAGATCGCGTGGCAGGAGGGCGGGAACGTCGAGAAGGCGGCCGGGGGCGATCCGGCGGCGGAGATCGAGAAGCTCATCGCGAACCCGAAGCTCGTGCGCCGGCGGCGCACGCGGAAGCCGTCCGTATGGCACTCGAACCGGGCCGGGTGACGCGGGAGCGGCGAGCGGCGCTCCCCGTCCGGGTGACGAACCCGGACAAGGTTTTCTGGCCCGACGAGGGCTACACGAAGCTCGACCTGATCCGCTACTACGACTTCGTCTTCCCGTGGCTCGCCCCGTGGGTGAAGGACCGTCTCCTCGCGCTCGAGCGCTGCCCGCACGGGCTCCGGGGCCGGTGCTTCTTCCAGAAGGAGAAGCCCGCGTCGATGCCTCCCGACACGCCGACCAGGCGCATCGTCCACCGAAACGGCGTCCGCAACTACGTCGTCGGCGGGCGGCGCGAGACGCAGCTCGCGCTCGCGAACCTCGGCTGCATCGGCGTGCACGTCTGGGGGAGCCGGGCCCCGACGCCGCGGCAGCCGGACTGGGTGTGCATCGACCTCGACCCCGACTCGGGCGTGTTCGCGGACGCGGCACGCGCCGCGCTGCGGGTGAAGGCGGCGCTCGAGGCGCTCGGGCTCGTCCCGTTCGCGAAGACCTCCGGGAAGAGGGGCATCCACGTCTTCGCGCCGATCCGCGTCGGCCCCGACGCGGACGCCGTGCGGGACTTCGCTGGGACACTCGGGCGCCTGCTCGCCGGCGCGCATCCGACGGAGCTCACGATGGCGTTCCCGCTCGCCGCGCGCCGCGGACGCGTGTACCTCGACCCCGGGCGGAACGGCTTCGCGCAGACGGTCGCCGCCCCCTACAGCGTCCGGCGCTGGCCGGGGGCGACCGTGTCGGCGCCGCTCGCGTGGTCGGAGGTGAAGCCGTCGCTCGACCCGGGACGGCTCACCATCCGGACGATCGCCGCGCGGCTCGCGCGTCGGGACCCGTGGCGCGCGTTCTGGCGGAGCCGCCGGGCGCTCGAGCCCGCGATCGAGGCGATCGCGCGCATGTGACGCTTGCACGCCGCGCGGCGGCGCGTCGCGCTTCGCCCGGGCGACGCCGTCCTCATCGCGCGCGACCGCCCGCACTGGTTCGCGCCGCACGACGGGACGGAGGCCGTCGCGCTCGCGATCTACACGCCGCGGCTCGAGGGGAAGGACTGGGAGCCGGCGACGTTGACTCTCCCGCGCGCAGCCGGTAGCCGTGATCTCCGGAGGATGCCATCGCGATGCGAGTGAAGCCGATCCTCATCGGAATCGTGGGCGCGCTCGGGTGCACGTCCGTCGTCCCGGCGTACGCGCTCGACAGCCTCAAGGGCGAGATCGTCGACCTCGCCTGCTACATGGGTCACCCGAACCCCGAGAAGATGCGGGGGCCGAGCCACCGCAAGTGCGCCGAGACGTGCCTCAAGAAGGGGATGCCGATCGGCCTCGTCACGGACGACAAGCAGGTCTACCTGCTGCTCGAGGACCACGACAACCCGAACCCCTACGCACAGCTCAAGGAGAAGGCCGCGGAGACGGTCACCGTCGAAGGCAACAAGGTGAGCGTCGGCGGCTCGCAGGGCTTCGTCGTCGAGACGGTGAAGTAGCGGCGCGTCAGAAGAAGAGGTGCAGCTCGACCCAGAGCTCGTCCTGGTTGAGCAGCGGCTGGCTCCCGGGGGCGTTGTTGATCCGATACTGGATGCGCGGCTGGATGACGCGATTGATGAAGGGCTCGGCGCCGATGGCGTAGCGCGTCTGGTCCTTGTCGTGCTTCACCTTGACGAAGTCGAACGTGCCGCGCAGGTTGAGCCAGTCGAAGAGGAGCCAGTCGAGCTCGCCGTAGGCGGCAAACTCGTCGTCGCCCGACGGCGCGTTCGGCGTCCGGTCGCTGATCGCGTCGATCTCGCCGAGGTACGTGAACCGCCAGAGGTTCGACCCGAAGTAGCCGCCGCCGACCAGGCGCCGGTTCGTCTGCCGGGCGAAGGACGCGCCGACCATCACGTTGCGGACGACGGGGACGTCGGTGAGGACCGTGTAGCCGTTGACGGTCGTCGCGACATCGTGGTCGCCGGCGATGCCGTTCGTCACCGACGTCGCGAGGAAGAAGGGCCCGGGCGCGAAGCCCACCTCGGCGCCCTCGTCGGGCGAGTCGAACGTGTACCCGACCCGGCGGCGGATGAACGCGTCGTCGTCCTGCACGCGGAGCCCGTACGCGGGGAACAGGCGGCCGGCCTTCACGTACGTGTCCCAGGGGAGGAACCCGCGAATGAGACCGAACACCTCCCGGGTGTTCGCGCCGCCTTTGACGCTCTGGTCGATGTAGAACGTCGCGACGTCGGGCCAGAGGTCCACCTGGCCGTAGAGGAGGGCCTCCTGCACGGCGAGGTCGTTGGACTGCACGTGGCTGCGGAAGGCGCGGTTCCTCGCGACGCGCGCGCCCTCGTCGCGGAAGACGGTCGTGTTCCGGACGCGGAGGTCGCCGCCGATCGAGACGTAGGAGGTGATGTCGCCGTCGAACGGCTTCACCCCGGGCGGGATCGGCAGCAGGTCGAGGTCGTGCTCGATGTCGTGGGCGTGGATGTGCGCGAACGCGGTCCGCTTGCCACCGCCGGTCAGGTTGGTGTGGCAGTCACTGCACTTCGCGCCCGCACGCACCATGAGGTACGGCTCGCCGCGCGCGGGACGAGGCGCGGCGACGACGAGCAACGCGACGCAGGCGAGGAGATACCCCCCGCGCCGCCGCGAGCCGGAGCTCGCCGTTCCCCACCGCCCCATCCACCGCCTCCTCGGCACCGGCCAGCAATCGGCGCCCCGCGGGCTGCTTAGCCCACGGCAGAGGCGAGTTCAAGGTGCGCAACGAAGCGGGGGCGGCTCAGTGACCGGTTTCGAGCGCCGCCTTGAGGGCCGAGAGGTGGTTCAGCTCGTCGGAGAGACGCTTCAGGCTCTCGAGCACCCGGTTCACCTCGCCCTGTGCCCACTCGAGCTCCTGCGGGCTCACCTTCGCGAGCGCGCTGCGGAGCTGATCGTACGCCGCCACCAGGCCGTCGATCCCGGTGAGACCGGACTCCGCGATGCGGCGGTTGACCTCACGCGTGAAGTTGATGATCTGATCCGTCTGACGCACCATCTCTTCCATCTAGTCCTCCGGGGATCCGTCGATTCGGGGCGGGAACGTCTACCACCTCGTCGTGCCGCTGACAATATCGGACGCGGGAATAGATGACCAGCATCGCGGGCTTCGCCGCCGAGCTCGACCGGATCGCGATCGGCTCGGATGTGGTCGCGCTCTGGCGCGTGGCGGAGCTCGCGCGGTACGTCGACCGCGACGCGCTCCTCGCCGGCGACGACCCGTCGGAGCCGCCGTACTGGGCGCACCTCTGGAGCGGGGCCGTCGTTCTCGCCGGCGCCGTGCCGCGCGACGCGGGACGCGTCGTCGAGCTGGGATGCGGCCTCGGGCTTCCGGGGCTCGTCGCCGCGCGGCGCGGCGCGCGCGTCACGTTCGTCGACCGCGCGGCGGCGGCGCTCGTGTTCGTCCGCCGGAGCGCCGCCGCGAACGGCGTCGCCGCGGAATGCGTCGCCGCCGACTTCACGCAGGGGAGCCTTCGCGGACGCTTCGACCTCGTCCTCGCCGCCGAGGTCCTCTACGATCCGGCGCGCTTCGCCGACACCGCCGCGGCGATCCGCCGCCACCTCGCGCCGGGCGGCCGGGCGCTCGTGAGCGACGCCGCGCGCACGGACACGCGGACGTTCTACGCGGCGCTCGACGCGGCGGGGCTCCGGTGGCGCGCGAGCGATCATCCGGTGCGCGAGGAGCGGCTTCCGGTGACCGTACGGCTCGTGGAGATCGCGGCGGTCAGCTGATGCCGTACTTCTCGATCTTGCGATAGAGCCGCTGACGGTCGATGCCGAGGAGGCGGGCGGCCTCGTTCTTGTTGCCGCCGCTCTTCTTGAGCGCGGCGGCGACGAGCCGGCGCTCGCCTTCCTCGAGCGTGACGAGCGGACGCCCCTCGAGGGGATCGTCCGCGGGCGGCGCCCAGCCGGTGATGGCGGCGGGGAGGTCGGCGAGCGTGATCGTGTCGGCGGGCGAGAGCGCGAAGGCGCGCTCGATCGCGTTCTGGAGCTCGCGGATGTTGCCGGGCCACGGGTACGTCGTGAGCCGCGCGAGCGCCTCGGGCGGGACGCGCTTCGGCGCCACCTGGTATTGCCGGCTGAAGCGGTCGAGGAAGTGCTCGACGAGGCGCGGGACGTCGTCGGGCCGCGCGCGGAGCGGCGGCAGCTCGATGTGGACGACGTTCAGCCGGTAGAAGAGGTCCTGGCGGAAGCGCCCGGCGTGGACCTCGGCGAGGAGGTCCCGGTTGGTCGCGGCGATCAGCCGGACGTCGACCGGGACGGGGAGGCTCGAGCCGAGGGGCGTCACCTCCCGCTCCTGCACGGCGCGGAGGAACTTCGCCTGGATGGCGAGCGGGATCTCCGAGACCTCGTCGAGGAAGAGCGTCCCTCCCTGCGCGGCGCGGAAGACGCCGTCGTGGTCGTTCACCGCGCCGGTGAACGCGCCGCGCTTGTGGCCGAAGAGCTGGCTGTCGAGGAGCGTCTCGGAGAGGCCGGCGCAGTTGAGGACGACGAACGGCTGGCCGGCGAGCGGACCGCGCTCGTGGATCGTCCGCGCGACCAACTCCTTCCCGGTGCCGCTCTCGCCGGTCACGAGGACGGTGCTCTTGTTCTCCGCGACGGCGTCGATCACCTGGTAGACGGCGCGCATCGGCGCGCTCTCGCCGATCAGCTCGCCGAACCCGCGCAGCCGTCCGACCTCGCGCTGAAGCCGCGCGTTCTCCCGCTGGAGCGCGTCGACCTTGAGCGCGCGGTCGATGGTTAGGAGGATCTCCTGCGGGCGGGCGTCCTTGATGAGGTAGTCCGCGGCGCCGAGCTTCATGGCCTCGACGGCGCTCTCGATCGTCCCGTAGCCCGTGAGGACGACGACCGACGTCCGCAGCCGGCGCT
>DASRHG010000187.1:0-19054 GCA_035650655.1 Binatia bacterium
CCGGCGCCGCTCGAAGGCAAGTTCGGGAGGCTCTCCCATCCCGTTCTGAACGGCGTCGGGCAGCTGCTCCTTCACCGCCGTCTCGAACGGGGCGTCGACGGGCAAGCGGCTCTACCTCTGGAGCGGCGGAGTCGTCACCCCGATCCCGGCCACCGGTGTACGCGCGAGCGACCTGAACGACGGCGGGCAGATCGCGTTCACGACCGTGCGGGGACGCGCGTCGCGCTCGCGGCCGTCGGGGACGCCGGGGACGCTCGGATCGACAGGCTCGGGAGGCGGGCCGCGGTCGGCGGCGACGGCACCGTGGTGTTCAACGCCCGGCTCATCCGGCGCGTCGGGGGTCGGCGGAGCCGCGGCGATGCGATCCTGCTCGCGGTGCCCGGCGGCACTGTTCGCGGAGTCGCCGCCGACGGCGACCCGAGTCCCGCGGGCGGAGCATATCGTCTCGAGGACGACGCCTTTTCGGTCAATGCCGCCGGCCGCGTCGCCTTCATCGACCGCGGATCGACATCGGCCGTCATCGTCTGCGCCGCCGCAACCGGTGCGGCCATCGTGGTGGCGCGGGTGGACGATCTGGTCGGCGGCCGACCGCTCGCGGGCGTCGGCTCGAACTTCGTCGGGATCGACTCCGCCGGCCGGGTTGCGTTCCGCGGCCGACTCGCCGACGACCCCTCCGATCGCATCGTGCTCGCGGCGGACGGCGCATTGAGGGTCTTCGGGGACGACGCCGCGGGCCCCGCCTACTCCAACCGGCCGACCGACACCGTGTTCGTCGCGCGTACGCGCGGTGGCGAGGCCGAGCGGCTCGCCGACGGTGGGACCGTCACGCCGATCGCGGGTCCTGGGCGCAGCTCGCCGCTCGGCTCCGGGTTCATCGTCGTCGGCGCGCCGAGCGTCAACGCGGCCGGCGCCGTCGCCGTCGAGTTGGAGCGCCGCGCCGTGTACCGCCTGGCCGACGTTCCGGTCCCCCTCGTGGCGGAAGGCGACGTGACCGCGAGCGGGCTCTTTGCGGCGGCCTCCGTCAGGGGCGCCCGGACGCGGACCGGGATCTTCCTCTGGTCGCCGCGGACCGGCGCCGCGGCGTTGGCGGCGTCCGGACGGCGGGTGCGCGGCGATGGCCGGATCGGCGAGAGCAGCGACCTCAGCGTGTTTGCGCCGCTCGCGCTCGCGAGGCGTTCGGCCGCGTTCGCTGGCCCCGTCGTCGGCATGGGCCAGGACGAGGACGGTCGTCGCGATCTTCCTCCGCGGCCCGGGCGGAACGCGCCGCCTCCTCACGGTCGGCGACGTGACGGCGGCGGGCACTCTGGCCGGAGCGCCGTCGGCGCTCGCGGTCTTCGGGCGGGAGCTGGTTGTCGAGGCGTCATTCCAGCCGACCGGCGAGGCGCTCCTCGCCGTGACGCCGTAGCAGGTCTTCGCGACGGCGTCGCGGCGAGCGTCGTCGGCTCGGGAGAAGCCTCGGCACGATCCCGAGGCTCTGACGGGAAGCACGCTCCCAGCCGCGTCGGACGCTGCCACACTCGACCTTCCGCGAGCTCGAGGCGCGCTCGATCGCCGGGACCCGGTCGCCGCGTTCGAGGCCCGGCTCCCGAGCGCCGCGCCGGCCTTGCACCGCGTGCGGATTTCCTGTTTCAACCGCCCTCATGGCACGCAAGAAGATCGCACTCGTCGGCGCCGGCATGATCGGCGGCACGCTCGCGCACCTCTGCGCGCTGAAGGACCTGGGCGACGTCGTCCTCCTCGACGTCGTCGAGGGGCTCCCGCAGGGGAAGGCGCTCGACCTCGCGGCCGCGGGGCCCGTCGAGGGCTTCGACTGCACGATCAAGGGGACGAACGACTACGCCGACATCCAGGGTGCGGACGTGGCGATCGTCACGGCCGGCGTCGCGCGGAAGCCCGGCATGAGCCGCGACGACCTGATCGGCATCAACGCGAAGATCGTGAAGACGGCGGCCGAGAGCATCGAGAGGTACGCGCCGAACGCCTTCGTGATCGTCGTGTCGAACCCGCTCGACGCGATGGTGACGCTCATGAAGCAGGTGACCGGCTTCCCGAAGAACCGGGTCGTCGGCATGGCGGGCGTGCTCGACTCGGCCCGCTACCGGACGTTCCTCGCCTGGGAGCTCGGCGTGTCGGTCACGAGCGTGCAGGCGATGGTCCTCGGCGGCCACGGCGACGACATGGTCCCCGTGCGCAGCCACACGACGGTGAACGGGATCCCGGTGGCGTCGCTCGTGAGGCCCGAGCGGCTCGACGCGATCGAGAAGCGGGTCCGCGGCGCCGGCGGCGAGGTGGTCGCGCTGCTCAAGACCGGGTCGGCCTTCTACTCGCCCGCGTCGGCCGCGATCCAGATGGCGGAGGCGTACCTCCACGACCGCAAGGCGATCCTCCCGTGCGCCGCCTACCTCGAGGGCGAGTACGGGCTCCGCGGGCTCTACGTCGGCGTGCCGGTGCAGATCGGCGCGGGCGGCGTCGAGAAGGTGCTCGAGATCTCGCTCACGCCCGAGGAGCGCAAGGCGCTCGAGACCTCGGCGTCGCACGTGAAGGAGCTGGTCGAGGCGACGGCGCGCGTGCTCGCGGCGGCGGATAAGGGCGCGTAATCGGCCGCGCGAGCGCTTTTCATTCGCGAGCCTCGCAAGCGCCCGCTATTCCTTGACATCCGGGGCGCTTTGCGAAAGGGAAGCCCCTCACCGCCATGACACCCGATCGGCGCGATTTCGTGCTCCGTCGCCTGCACTCGCTCTCGGGCATCGTCCCGATCGGCGCGTACCTCGTCGTGCACATCTTCCTCGAGAACAGCTTCATCCTCGCCGGCGCCGCGCGCTTCGACCTCGTCCCGAAGTTCTTCGCGACGCTGCCCGGCGTGCTCCTCCTCGCCGTCGAAATCTGCTTCCTCTGGGGGCCGATCCTGTTCCACGGGCTCTACGGGCTCGTGCGCGTCTACAACGGCGAGCTCGACACGGCCGTGCGCCAGGACTGGGTCGGCGCGAAGCTCTACTCGCTCCAGCGGATCTCGGGCGTCGTCGCGTTCCTCTTCATCGGCTACCACGTGTGGAGCACGCGGATCGCGTACTATCTCGACCCGCAGAACGTCGAGATCTCGTACGCCTTCATGCACGCGAAGATGACGGACCCGCTCGTCTTCACCGCCTACCTGGTCGGCGTGCTGGCGGCGGTCTTCCACTTCACGAACGGCATCTGGACGTTCTGCGTCACGTGGGGGATCACCGTCGGACAGCGCGCGCAGCACGCCGCCCGCGCGCTCGCGATGCTCTTCTTCGTCGTGATGTACGGGACGGCGTTCGCGATCATCATGGCGTTCCGGGCGTAGCGGGGGGGGGCGGATGGCGGAGCCACGGTTCATCGTCGTCGGCGGCGGGCTCGCGGGCCTCATGACGACGATCAAGATCGCCGAGGCGGGGCACCAGGTCGATCTCTTCTCGATCGTGCCCGTGCGGCGGTCGCACTCCGTCTGCGCGCAGGGCGGGATCAACGCCGCCGTCAACTGGAAGGGCGAGGGCGACTCGCCCTGGAAGCACTTCGACGACACGATCTACGGCGGCGACTTCCTCGCGAACCAGCCGCCCGTGAAGGCGATGTGCGAGGCGGGCCCGGGGATCATCTTCCTCCTCGACCGCATGGGCGTCACCTTCAACCGGACGGCCGAGGGCCTGCTCGACTTCCGGCGCTTCGGCGGCACGCTCTTCCACCGGACGGCCTTCGCGGGCGCGACGACGGGCCAGCAGCTCATGTACGCGCTCGACGAGCAGGTCCGCCGCTACGAGGCCGCCGGGCTCGTCACGAAGTACGAGCGGTGGGACTTCTGCTCCCTCGTGCTCGACGAGACGGGCCGCTGCCGGGGCATCACGGCCCTCGACCTCGAGCGGATGGAGGTGCGCGGCTTCCCGGCCGCCGCCGTCATGCTCGCGACGGGCGGGCCCGGCATCATCTTCGGGAAGAGCACGAACTCGCAGGTGAACACCGGGAGCGCCGCCGCCGCCGCGTACCAGCAGGGCGCGTACTACGCGAACGGCGAGTTCATCCAGGTCCACCCGACCGCCATCCCCGGGAACGACAAGCTCCGCCTCATCTCGGAGTCGATCCGCGGCGAGGGCGGCCGCGTCTGGGTGCCGCGCGACGGGAAGCCCTGGTACTTCCTCGAGGAGTGGTACCCGGCGTACGGGAACCTCGTCCCGCGCGACATCGCGACCCGCGCCATCTTCAAGGTGGTCTACGAGCTCGGCCTCGGCATCGACGGGCAGCCGATGGTCTACCTCGACGTGAGCCATCTCGATCCCGTGATGCTCCAGAAGAAGGTCGAGGGCGTGCTCGAGATCTACGAGAAGTTCATGGGCGACGACCCGAAGAAGGTGCCCATGAAGATCTTCCCCGGCATGCACTACTCGATGGGCGGCCTCTGGGTCGACTACGACCAGATGACGAACGTGCCGGGGCTCTTCGCGGCGGGCGAGGTCGACTATCAGTACCACGGCGCGAACCGCCTCGGCGCGAACTCGCTGCTCTCCTGTCTCTACGGGGGGCAGATCGGCGGCCCGGCGATGGTGAGCTTCGTGAAGGGGCACGGCGCGCCGGAGGCGGACGGCGTCTGCGAGCGCGAGGCGAAGCGGCAGGGCGAGCTCTACGCGAGGATCATGCGGATGGACGGCCCGGAGAACGCGTGGGCGCTCGCGCGCGAGATGGGCGAGTGGATGACGGCCAACGTGACCGTCGTCCGCGACAACAAGAAGCTCGCCGACACCGATCGGAAGCTCGTCGAGCTGAAGGATCGCTGGGGCCGCATCGGCCTCTCGGACCGGGGCCGGTGGGCGAACCAGGAGGTCTCCTTCACGAAGCAGCTCTGGAACATGCTCGAGCTGGCGCGCGTCATCACGCTCGGGGCGCTCCGGCGCGACGAGAGCCGCGGCGCGCACTACAAGCCCGCGTTTCCGCACCGCGACGACGCGAGCTGGCTCAGGACGACGAAGGCCCGCTGGACGTCGGACGGCCCGGAGTTCTCCTACGAGCCCGTCGACGTCTCGCTGATCCCGCCCCGGCCGCGGAAGTACGACGTCGCGCCCGAGGCCGCGAAGAAGAGCTGAGCCGTGCCGCCCGAGTACATCGAGCTCCGCGTGAAGCGCCAGGACGGCCCGGAGGCGGCGCCGTACTGGCACGCGTTCCGCGTCCCCTGGAAGCCGCAGCACAACGTGCTCTCCGTCCTGATGGAGATCCGGACGAATCCGGTCACGACGACGGGCGAGCGCGTGCCGGCGCCGGTGTGGGACGCGAGCTGCCTCGAGGAGGTCTGCGGCGCGTGCACCATGCTCGTGAACGGCCACGTGCGCCAGGCCTGCACGGCGCTCGTCGACCAGCTCGAGCAGCCGATCGTCCTCGAGCCGATGCGGAAGTTCCCGGTCGTCCGCGACCTGTTCGTCGACCGCACCCGCATCTTCGAGTCCTTCAAGAAGGTGCACGCGTGGATCCCGGTCGACGGCACCTACGACCTCGGCCCGGGGCCGCGCATGTCGCCCGAGGAGCAGGAGCTCCGCTACGCGCTCGACCGCTGCATCGCGTGCGGCTGCTGCATGGACGTCTGCCCCCAGTTCCACCTGGACGACCCGCCCGACTCGGGCTTCGTCGGCGCCGCGACGATCGGCCAGGCGCTCTTGATGAACCTGCACCCGACCGGGCGTATGAACGCCGACGAGCGGCTCGACCTCCTCATGCGGCCCGGCGGCATCCAGGACTGCGGCAACGCCCAGAACTGCGTCGAGGCGTGTCCGAAGGGCATTCCCTTGACGCACGCGATCGCCGAGATCGGCCGCCAGACGACGGTCAAGTGGGTGAAGGACCTGCTCGGGCGGTGAACATCCACGAGCACCAGGCGAAGGAGCTGCTCCGGAGGTACGGCGTCCCGGTCCCCGCGGGCGAGGTCGCGTTCACGGTCGAGGAGGCCGTCGCGGCCGCCGAGCGGCTCGGCTTCCCGTGCGTCGTGAAGGCGCAGATCCACGCCGGCGGGCGCGGCAAGGCGGGCGGCGTGAAGCTCGTCCGGGACGCGGCGGCGGCCCAGGCCGCGGCGAAGGACCTCCTCGGGAAGACGCTCGTCACGCCGCAGACGGGGCCCACGGGGCGCGTCGTGCGCCGTCTCCTCGTCGAGCAGGGCGTCGCGATCGCGCGCGAGCTCTACCTCGGGATGGTCGTCGACCGCGCCGCGGGCCGGGTCGCCGTCATGGCGTCGACCGAGGGCGGCGTCGAGATCGAGGAGGTGGCGACGACGGCGCCGGAGAAGATCCTGCGAGAGACGATCGATCCGGTCGTGGGCTTGGCACCCTACCAGGGACGCCGGCTCGCGTTCGGGCTCGGGCTCGCGAAGGACCAGGTCGGGCAAGCGGTCTCCCTGATGACGGCCCTCGCGCGCTGCTTCGTCGAGTCGGACTGCTCGCTCGTCGAGCTGAACCCGCTCGTCGTGCTGGGCGACGGGAAGCTCCTCGCGCTCGACGCGAAGATCGGGTTCGACGACAACGCGCTCTTCCGCCATCCCGACCTCCGCGCGCTCCGCGACCCCTCGGAGGAGGATCCGCGGGAGGTCGAGGCCGCCAAGCACGACCTCTCCTACATCGCCCTCGAGGGCGACATCGGCTGCCTGGTGAACGGCGCCGGCCTCGCGATGGCGACGATGGACACCGTGAAGGCGGCGGGCGGGATGCCGGCGAACTTCCTCGACGTCGGCGGCGGCGCCAGCACCGAGAAGGTGGCGGCGGCCTTCCGGATCATCCTCGGCGACCCGCACGTGAAGGCGATCTTCGTCAACATCTTCGGCGGCATCCTCCGCTGCGACGTCCTCGCCGAGGGCGTCGTGCAGGCGGCGCGCGAGGTGGGGCTCGCGGTCCCGCTCGTCGTCCGCATGGAGGGGACGAACGTCGAGCAGGGGAAGCAGATCCTCGCCGCGTCGGGGCTCGACATCATCAGCGCCGCCGACATGGCCGACGGCGCGCAGAAGGCGGTCGCCGCCGCCCGCCGCGCGGCATGACGGCGCGCGCGAGGAGCTAGCGTGTCCATCCTCGTCGGCAAGGCGACGCGCGTCGTCACGCAGGGGATCACCGGCGCGACCGGCCAGCTCCACACGCGCGCGTGCCGCGAGTACGGCACGCAGATGGTCGCCGGCGTCACGCCGGGCCGCGGCGGGACGGACTTCGAGGGGGTCCCGGTCTTCGACACCGTCGACGCGGCCGTCCGGGCGACGGGCGCCGACGCGTCCGTGATCTACGTGCCGCCGGCCGGCGCCGCGGACGCGATCCTCGAGGCCGCGGATGCCGGCGTCGCGCTCGTCGTCTGCATCACGGAGGGCATCCCCGTCCTCGACATGGTGCGCGTGAAGCGCTTCCTCGAGGGGAGGCCCGTACGCCTCGTCGGCCCGAACTGCCCCGGCGTCATCACGCCGGGCGAGTGCAAGATCGGCATCATGCCGGGCTACATCCACACGCCCGGCCGGGTGGGTGTCGTGTCGCGGAGCGGGACGCTCACGTACGAGGCCGTGCATCAGCTCACGCTCCTCGGCATCGGCCAGTCGACGTGTATCGGCATCGGCGGCGACCCGATCATCGGGACGGGCTTCACCGACGCGCTCCGCCTCTTCAACGACGACCCGAACACCGACGCCGTCGTCATGATCGGCGAGATCGGCGGCACGGCGGAGGAGGAGGCGGCGGCGTTCATCCAGGCGCACGTGCGGAAGCCGGTCGTCGGCTTCATCGCCGGGCAGACGGCCCCCAAGGGCAAGCGCATGGGCCACGCGGGCGCGATCATCGCCGGCGGCAGGGGCACGGCCGCGGAGAAGATGGAGGCGCTCCGCCGCGCGGGCGTGACGCTCGCGCCGGGGCCGGCGGCGCTCGGCGCGACCATGCAGACCGTGCTGAAGGAGAAGAACCTACTCCGATGACCGAACGAACCTTGTTCATCGTGAAGCCCGACGCCATGCAGAAGCGGGTGCTCGGGAAGATCCTCGCCATGATCGAGGCGAGCGGGCTCCAGATCGTCGCCGGGCGCATCCGCCGCCTCTCGACGGACGAGGCGGAGCGCTTCTACGCCGTGCACCGGGCGCGGCCGTTCTTCCCGGACCTCGTGAAGTTCATGACCTCGGGCCCGGTGTTCGTCGGCGTCCTCGAGGGCGACGACGCGATCCGCCGCTGGCGCGAGCTGATGGGCCCGACGGACTCGACGAAGGCGCCGAAGGGGACGGTGCGCGGCGAGTTCGGGACCGACGTCGAGAAGAACGCCTCGCACGGGTCGGACGCCGCCGCGACCGCGCGCGCCGAGATCGCGTTCTTCTTCCCGGGGCTCGAGCTGCCCGGGACGACGGCGGCGGCCTGACGCCGCGGGCGCGGCCTAGTCGGTCCAGTGCGAGAAGACGAAGTCCGTCTTCTCCCGGCTCTGATGGCAGCCGAAGCACTCGCCGGCGGGGTCCTTCACGACGGCGGCACCGTCGCCGGGCGCGAACGCCTGGAAGCCCCAGCCGCCGGTCTTCGGAAAGCGCGCGCGGTCCTTCACCATGACGGCCGTGACCTTCCGCGCCCCGGCGACGAAGGCGTGGTCCTGCTCGCTCGACTCGAAGAGGTCGAAGACGAAGGTCGTGCCGTCGGCGAACGGACCGCCGTGCCGGAGCGCGGGGAGGCCCGCGTCGTTCACGTAGACGTCGTGCATGCCGCCGAAGGCGCCGGCGAGCGGATGCCCGGGCAGGATCACCATCGTCTTCACGTGCGTCCAGTGCCGGTACTCGGTCGGCCGGGGCACGTCGGCGGCGGAGGCCGCGAGGGCCGTGGCGAGCGAGACGAGCGTCACGAGGGTTCGCATCCAGTCGTCCTCCTTGCGCGCCGGCGGCGCGCGGTGGTTCTGTAGGGGCGTGCGCGCGGCGAGTCCATTCGGCACCGTTCGCGCCCCCGGTGCCCGGAACGTGCCCAGGCGGGCCGCCGTGTCGATCGGCGACCCGGCGCCGCTCGGCTGCCGCTGGTCGCTCGCGATCGTCGCGACGCTGCTCGCCGGCCCCTGCCGCACGCTCGAGCTCCGGCGTCGGGTCGGCGGGATCCGCCTGAAGGTGCTGTCCGAGCGGCTGCGCGCGCTCGAGCGCGCGGGCTGCGTCGCCCGCACCGAGGCGCCCGGCTACCCGCGCCGCGTCTGGTACGCGCTCACGCCGACCGGCCGGCGGCTCGGGCCGGTCCTCCGGCCGTGGGCGGCCGCGGGCGTCGCGTGGGAGCTCGCGGAGATGGTCCTCAAGTGCCGCTGGACGAGCGAGATCGTCCTCGCGCTGCGCGCCGCGGCGCTCCGTCCGGCGGAGGTGCGGGCGCGGGTCCCGGGGCTCGGAAAGCGCCGGCTCTTCGCCCGCCTCGCGTGGCTCGAGGCGCGCGGCGTCGTCGAGCGGCGCGTCGTCCCGTCGCGACCGCCCGTTACGGTCCATCGGCTGACGCCGCGCGGGCGCCGGCTCGCGGCCGGGCTCGCGCGCGCCGCGGCGCGCGACCTCCTGGCGCTCGCCGCCGGGCGCGTGGCCGCGGGCCGCGTCGTCGTCCGTCGCCCGCCGCCGGCGTCCGGCGGGGCGCGCCGCGAGGCCGCGAGCGCGGGCTGACGCGCGGCACCGGGCTACGTCCCGCCGGCGAGCGCGAGCACGCGCTCCGTCGCGGCTGCGACGCGCGCCGCGTCCTCGCCGCGGACCGTGACGTGCCCGAGCTTCCGGCCGGGACGCGGCGTCTTGCCGTAGAGGTGGAGGTGCGCGCCGGGGAGCGCGAGCACGGCGGCGCGGTCGGGCAGCGTGCCGATCAGGTTCACCATCGCGACGTGGCCGACCGCCGCCGTGTCGCCGAGCGGCAGCCCGAGGATCGCGCGGACGTGGTTCTCGAACTGGCTCGTCGCCGCGCCCTCGATCGTCCAGTGTCCCGAGTTGTGGACGCGCGGCGCCATCTCGTTCGCGAGGAGCCGATCGCCCTGCTGGAAGAGCTCGACCGCGAGGACGCCCGTGTAGCGAAGCGCGTCGAGCACGCGGCGCGCGACGTCCTCGGCCGCGGCCTGGAGCCGGGCATCGAGCCGCGGCGCCGGCGCGACCGAGCGGCGGAGGATGCCCGCGCGATGGTGGTTCTCGACGACGGGCCAGAAGCGCGTCTCGCCGCACCGGCCGCGGACGGCGAGGATCGAGAGCTCGCGGTCGAAGGCGACGAAGGCCTCGAGGATGCACGCCGCGCCGTCCATCGCCGCCCATGCGGCGTCGACGTCCGCCGCGGCGCGCAGCACGATCTGCCCCTTCCCGTCGTAGCCGAGGCGCCGGGTCTTCAGGACCGCCGGGAGCCCGAGCCGGGCGACCGCCGCGTCCAGCTCCGCCCGGCTTCCGACCGCCGCCCACGCGGGCGTCGCGATCCCGAGCCGGCCGAAGAACCTCTTCTCCGCGAGCCGGTCCTGCGCCACCGCGAGGGCCGCCGGGGGCGGCAGCGCCGGACGGCGGGCGGCGAGGCGCTCCGCGGACGCGACCGGGACGTTCTCGAACTCGTACGTGACGACGTCGAGCCCCTCGGCGAAGCGGTCGAGCGCCGCCGCGTCGTCGTACGCGCCGCGGACGCACGTCGCGACGGCGGCGGCCGGCAGCTCGGGCTGCGGGTCGAGGATGCGGCAGTCGACCTCGAGCGTCCGGGCCGCGATCGCGAGCATCCGGGCGAGCTGGCCCCCGCCCAGGATGCCGACGATCACCGCGTCTCCTTGCGCGCGACGCCGCGCACCTGCGGGCGCACGACGCAGAGCGGAGGCACGGGCGGCACGGGCGTCTTCGGCTCGAGCGCGACGATCGTGAAGCCGGCCGCCCGGATCGCGCCGGCGACGTCGCGGTTCGGGTGGCAGCCGGCCGCGATCCGCCGCCAGAGCGGGGTCACGACGTCCTGGCCGAGCGCGCCGAGCCGGCTCGCGGAGCGGACGTGCTCGTAGAAGCGCAGCTCGCCGCCGGGGCGGAGCACGCGCCGCACCTCGGCGAGGGCGCGGGCCGGATCGGCGACCGTGCAGAGGACGAGCGTGCTCACGACCGTGTCGAAGAAGTCGTCGGCGAAGGGGAGGGACTCGGCGGGCGCGCGGCGGAGGTCGACGGCGACGCCCTGCTCCGCGGCGCGGCGCGCGGCGCGCGCGAGCATGAAGGGGTCGGGCTCGACCGCCCAGCGCTCCGTCGCCGCCGCGGTGTAGTAGGGAAGGTTCAACCCCGTCCCGCAGCCGATCTCGAGGACGCGCCCGCGCGCGCCGCCGACGACCGCCTCCCGCTCGGCGGCCATGAACCTGCGCTCGCCGGCCGCCATGAGGGAGTCGTAGACGGCCGCGAACCAGGGATGCCCGCCGGGCGCCGCGCCCTCAGCCATGCTCCACGCGTCGCGCCTCGGGGACGGCGGGCAGGGCCGTCGGCGCCGGCCGGTACGGCATGATCAACCAGAGGGCGACGTAGACGACGAGGCCGACGCCGCCGCTCACGAGCGTGCCGAGGACGAACGCGAGGCGGATCACCGTCACCGAGATGCCGAACTCGTCCGCGAGCCCGGCGCACACGCCGGCGATCTTCCGGCCCGTGCGCGAGCGGTACCACGGGCTCGTGAGCGGACTGCCCTCGACGAGGCTGCCGCAGTACCGGCACTTGACCGCCTCGGCGCGGATCTCCTCGGCGCAGTACGGACATCGCTTCGTCGGGACGTCAGGCATGAGACTCCTCCCGCCGCCGGCGCTGCCGCTCGGCGAGGAGCGGAATCGCGGCATAGCTCGCCGCGAGCAGCAGCGCCAGCAGCGTCGCGTAGCTGAAGACGAGATAGGCGCCGAGCGCCGGGGGCAGGACGGCGTCGAGGAGCCGCGCCGCCGCGCGGAGCACGACCACGTTCCAGACGACGATCGCGGGCAGAGGCACGAGCGCGGCGGCGATCGTGCGCGCGAGGCGAGGCGCCCGCACGTGGCGAGTGCGGGCGAGGAGCGGGCCCGCGGCCGCGGCGACGCGCCCCGCGAGCCCGGGCGGCGGCGCGGGCACCGCGTACGCCGCGAGCGTCCGGGCGATCTCCCGCGCGCGGACCTCGTCCGCCCCGCAGCGCGCGCACGCCGCGAGGTGCGCGCGAGCCCCGGCGTCGAGCGGCGCGCCGAGCGCGAGCGCGGTCGTGACCTCCTCGCAGTCCGTCATCGGCGTCCCAGCAGGCGGGCCGTCGCCTGGTGCAGTCGGCTCTTCACGGTTCCGCGCGGACAGCCGAGGATCTCGGCGACGTCCTCCTCCGGGAGATCGTGGTAGTAGCGCAGGACGAGGGCGCTCCGCTGCGCCTCGGGGAGCGCCGCGAGGAGCCGCGCGGCGTCGAGCGCGGCGTCCATGCGGGCGACGCCGTCGGTCCCGGCCGGGAGGGCGTCCACGAGCGCGGGATCGGCCGGCTCCGGCGGCCGCCGGCGGTGCCAGTCGCGGGCGAGGTTGACGGCGATCCGGAAGAGCCAGGTCGAGAAGCGCCGTCGCGGGTCGAAGCGCGCCGCGGCGCGGACGACCCGGAGCCACGTCTCCTGGTGGAGGTCGTCCACGTCGCGGCCGCCGGTGAGGCGCCAGAGCAGCTGGTGGAGGGCCGGCCCATGGCGGTCAACCAGCTCGGCGAGCGCACGCTCGTCGCCGGCCGTCACGGCGGCCATGAGCTCGGCGTCGCCCCGCATGCGCCCGCGGGCCGAGGTCTATCACGGTCGTGGATCTCCGGGCACGATGCGGTTCGCGCCCTCGCGCAGGCCGCGGACGGCGTCCTTCGCGCGGCCGAGCCCGCGCTCGAGCGGCGACTCCTCGCCCGCGCGGAAGGGAAGGAGGAGCCAGAGCGCGACGTACGCGACGACGCCGAGGAAGTGCACGAAGGCGAGGACGATGAAGGCGAGGCGGACGGCCGTCACCGGCAGGCCGAGCCCGCGCGCGACCGCGGCCGCGACGCCGGCGACGCGCCGATCGGGCTGATCGCGATACCAGAGCCCTCGCGCCGCGAGATCGCTCCGGCAGTGCGGGCAGCGGAGGGCGTCGGGGGCGACGTCCTCGGCGCAGTAGGGGCAGCGGCGCCCCGGGTGCTCCTCCATGGAAGATCCTCCTTTCCCACCTTGGTACGCCCCCCGCGGGCCGGAGGTTCACTCGCCGCGTGGCGCGGCGCCGCGGGCGCCGCTATAAGATCGGCCGATCGTGGATCGCCCGAACCTCCTCGACCTCGACCGGCCGGCCCTCGAGGCGTGGTGCGCCGCGCGCGGGGAGCCGCGGTGGCGCGCCGAGCAGGTGCTCGGCTGGCTCCACCGCCAGGGGGTGCGCGACCTGGACGCGATGACGAGCGTGTCCCGCGGGCTCCGCGAGGCCCTGGCGGCGGACTTCGTCCTCGCGCCGCTCGAGCCCGCGTTCGTGGCGGAAGCGCGCGACGGGACGCGGAAGCTCCTCTTCCACCTGCCCGCGAGCGCGGACGCGCGTGCGGCGTCGATCGAGAGCGTCCTCATCCCGCAGACCGATCGGCCGGGCGGCGCGCGCGACCGTCTCACGCTCTGCATCTCGACCCAGGCGGGCTGCGCGATGGGGTGCGCGTTCTGCGCGACGGCGCGCCTCGGCCTCGTTCGGAACCTGACGCCCGGAGAGATCACGGGGCAGGTGCGGGCGGGGATGGCGCTCGCCGCGCCGCGCCCGCTCACGAACGTCGTCCTCATGGGGATGGGCGAGCCGCTCCACAACTACGACGCCGTGCGCGCGGCGTGCGAGGTGCTCACGGCGGACTGGGGCTACGGCATCTCGCCCCGGCGGATCACCGTCTCGACGGTCGGGCTCGCGCCGGCGATCCCGCGCTTCATCGCCGAGACGCGCGTGAACCTCGCCATCTCGCTCTCCGCGACGACCGACGCGCAGCGCGCGCGGCTCATGCCCGTCGACCGGCGCTGGCCGCTCGCCGCGCTCCTCGACGCGTGCCGCGCCGTCCCGCTTCCGCGCCGCCGGCGGATCACGTTCGAGTACGTGATGCTGGGCGGCGAGAACGACACCGAGGCCGACGCGCACCGCCTCGTGCGCCTCCTGCACGGCCTCCGCGCCAAGGTGAACCTGATCCCCTTCAACCCCTTCCCCGGCGCTGGCTTCGTCCCGAGCCCGCGCGCGCGGATCGTCCGCTTCCAGGCGATCCTCCGCGCGCACGGGATGAACGCCACGATCCGCGAGAGCCGGGGGCAGGACATCCAGGCCGCCTGCGGGCAGCTCGCCGCCGCGCGCCCGGCCGCCTGACGTGCCGGGCATCGGCGTCGTCGTCAACCCGCACGCGAGGGGGAACCGCAACGGGACGGCGGCACGCGTGCAGCGGCTCGCCGAGGTCGTCGGGGCCGACGGCCTCGTCCGCATGACCGAGTCGCGGCCGGCGATCGAGGACGTGGCGCGCGAGTTCCACGACCGCGGCGTCGAGGTGCTCGCGATCTGCGGCGGCGACGGCAGCTACCACTGCACGCTCACCGGCTTCCGCCGCGTCTACGGCGACGCGGCGCTCCCGAGGATCCTCCCGCTCCGCGCGGGCACCATCAACTACATCGCGAACGCGACCGGCGGGCGGCGCGGCTCCCCGGAGTCGACGCTCGCGCGCGTGGTGCGGGACTGGCGCCGCGGCGGCACGTTCGAGACGACGGAGCGCGACCTCCTGCGCGTGAACGGGTCGGAGTACGGCTTCGTCCTGTCCTTCGGGACGGCGGTCAACTACCTCCGCGCGTACTACGCGCTCGAGAAGCAGGGGCCGGTGCGGGCCGCGCGTCTCCTCGGACGTCTCATCGTGTCCGCGATCGCCGGGACGCACATCTCCCGTGCCGTCTTCCAGGCCGTCGGCGCGGACGTCGAGTCCGACGGGCTCCCGGTGCCATTCCGGCAGTTCACGTTCTTCTTCGCCGCGACCGTCGATCGGATCGCGCTCGGCTTCCGGCCGACGTACCTCGCGACGCGGAAGCCGGGCTACATGCACGTCGTCGGGGGGCCCGTGGCCGCGACGCGGCTCATCCGCCGGGCGGTTCGCATCTACCGCGGCTTCCCGACGGGCGAACCGGCGCTCTACGACAGCCTCGCGCGCCACCTGGTCGTGCGCTTCTTCAAGCCCGAGCACTGGATGCTCGACGGCGACATCCTCCCCCCGGCGGAGCGGCTCGAGGTGGACGTGCCGTGCCGCGTGACGCTCATTCGCGGCTAGGCGCCCGCCCGAGCCGCTGCCCGCCGGCAGAAGGGGTCAGGCGGCGATCGGGATGCGCTTCACACGGCCGCGCGCCGTCGCGGCCTTCGGCAGCCGGACCCGGAGCACGCCGTTCTTGAACTCGGCGGACACCCGGTCCGCATCGACCTCGCACGGGAGCGGGATCGACCGTTCGAAGGCGCCGTACGCGCGTTCGTGCCAGCCACGCGCCCGATCCTCGCGCTCTTCGCGCTTCTCGCCCTTCACGACGAGCGACTGGTCGGCGAGCTGCACCTCGAAGTCCTTCTCCTCGAGGCCCGGCAGGTCGGCCGTCACCCGCACCTCGTCCTCCGTCTCCTCGACGTCGACGCGCGGGGTGAACGTGCTCCACGCGTCGGCCATGGACACCGGCAGGTCGAAGCCGCGCCAGAAGTCCTCGAAGAGCCGATTCATCTCGCGCTGGAGGGACGTGAAGACGTCCTCCTCGCGCCGGACCGGCACGCTGCGGGTGCGCCCGCGCTGGAAGAGGGTCGGGAGTGCCATCCACCTCACCTCCTTTCTTCTGATCTCAGATCGCCGGTGTTCGTAAGTCGCCGAGGCTCGCTGTCAAGATCGCCGGCGTGGCGGCGCTGCACCGGGCGCCGTCGCCCTCGCACCCGCGCCGGACGGTGCCGCGTCGGGTGCGCGGCGTCGCCGGGGCGCCGCGCGCCGCCTTGCACTCGGCCCCGATTTCCCTACAGTGCCGCCCGTCATGGCGGAGCGCACCCTCGGCGTCCTCGGCGGAAGCGGCCTCTACGAGCTCCCGGGCCTCGCGGGTGTCGAGCGCCTCCGCTTGACGACACCCTTCGGCGACCCGTCCGACGAATTCGTCGTGGGCACGCTCGCCGGGACGCGGCTCGTCTTCCTGCCCCGCCACGGGCGCGGGCACCGGCTCCTCCCGACGGAGCTCAACTTCCGCGCGAACGTCTACGGCATGAAGCAGCTCGGCGCCGAGTGGATCGTGTCGGTGAGCGCCGTCGGGTCGCTCAAGGAGGCCATCGCGCCGGGGCACGTCGTCGTGCCGGACCAGTTCATCGACCGGACGCGGCAGCGCGTCTCCACGTTCTTCGGGCGGGGCGTCGTCGCGCACGTGCAGTTCGCCGACCCCCTCTGCCCGAACCTCTCCCGCGCGCTCGTCGCCGCGGCGCGGGCCGAGGGCGCGACCGTCCATCCGACCGGTACGTACGTCTGCATGGAGGGTCCGCAGTTCTCGACCCGCGCCGAGTCGAACCTCTACCGGAAGTGGGGCGCCGACGTGATCGGGATGACGAACCTCCAGGAGGCGAAGCTCGCCCGCGAGGCGGAGATCTGCCTCGCGACGCTCGCCCTCGCGACCGACTACGACTGCTGGAACACGGTCCACCGCGACGTGCAGATCGAGGACGTCCTCCGCGTCCTCGCCGCCAACGTCGACCTCGCGCGGCGTGTCGTGGCGCGCGTGGCGGCGGCGCTCCCGCCGCGGACGGGCTGCCCGTGCCCGACCGCGCTCGAGAACGCGATCATCACCGACCGGGCCGCGATTCCGGCCGCGGTGAAGCGCGACCTCGCCGTCATCGCGGGGAGGTGCCTGTGAGGCCGGGCCGCATCGTCGTCACCGGCTCGATCGCCTTCGACTACCTGATGACGTTCCCGGGCCGCTTCCTGGACGTCATGGTGCCGGACCGGCTGCACCGGATCTCGGTGTCGTTCCTCGTGCGCGACATGCGCCGCGTCGAGGGCGGCTGCGGCGCGAACATCGCCTACGGCCTCGCCCTCCTCGGTGCGGAGCCCATGCTCATGGCGACGGCCGGTCCCGACGCCTCCGCGTACCGGAGCCGCCTCGAAGCCGCCGGCGTCGACGTCACCCACGTGAAGCTCTGCGAGGACGTGTTCACCGCGTCGTTCTTCGCGAACACGGACGAGGACCAGAACCAGATCTGCACCTTCTACGGCGGCGCGATGAGCCGCGCGGCCGAGCTGTCCTTCCGGAGCCTCGACCCGGCCGGGATCGGCCTCGTCGTCATCTCGCCGAACGACCCGGTCGCGATGGCCCGCTACGCCGCCGAGTGCCGCGCGCTCGGCATCCCGTTCCTCTACGACCCGAGCCAGCAGGTCTCGAGCCTCTCGGGCGAGGAGATGCTCGCGTGTCTCGAGGGCGCCGCGATCTTCATCGGCAACGAGTACGAGCTCGGCATCGTCGAGAAGAAGACGGGACTGGGCGAAGCCGAGATCCTCGCGCGCGTCCCGGTCGTCATCATCACGCGGGGGGCGGAAGGCTCGACGATCGCGCTCCGCGGCGGGACGCCGGAGGCGCCGCACGGGGCGACCACCATCCGCGTGCCGGCGGCGGCGGTCCGGGACGTGCCGCTCGACCCGACCGGCGTCGGCGACGCGTACCGCGCGGGGCTCCTCGCCGCGCGCCGCGTCGGGCTCCCGTGGGAGACGGCGGGGAAGGTGGGAGCGGTCGCCGCGGTGTACGCGCTCGAGACGATCGGCCCGCAGCCGGCGCCCTACTCGCTCGCCGACTTCGCCGCCCGCTATGCCGCGAGCTTCGGGCCCGACGACGGCCTCGCGCGGCTCGGCGGAGCGAAGTGACGTGGCGTCGGCGCCGGAGCTGACGGTCGTGCTCCCGGTCTACAACGAGGCCGGGAACGTGGTACCGCTCCTCGCCGAGCTCGGCGACGTGCTCGGCGGGCTCGGCCGCACGGCCGAGGTGATCGCGGTGGACGACGGCAGCACCGACGACACCTTCGGCGAGCTCTCGGCCGCGCGCGCGACGCATCCCTGGCTCCGTATCGTGCGCCTCGCGCGCAACTACGGGCAGACGCCGGCGCTCGCCGCCGGCATCGAGCACGCGCGCGGCGAGGTGATCGTCACGATGGACGCCGACCTCCAGAACGACCCGCGCGACATTCCGCGGCTGCTCGCCCGGCTCGCGCCCGACGTCGACGTCGTGAACGGCTGGCGCCACCCGCGCCGCGACCCGTGGCTCACCCGCCGCCTGCCGTCCGCGCTCGCGAACCGGCTGATCAACCTCGTCACGGGCACGGCGCTCCACGACTACGGCTGCACGCTCCGCGCCATGCGGGGACACGTCGCGAAGGAGCTCCAGCTCTACGGCGAGCTGCACCGCTTCATCCCGGCGCTCGCGGCCGACGTGGGCGCGCGCATGGTCGAGATCCCGGTGCACCACCGGCCGCGGACGATCGGCCGCTCGAAGTACGGGCTCTCGCGGACGCTCCGCGTGCTCCTCGACCTCTTGACCGTCAAGTTCCTCTCCGGCTTCGCGACGCGGCCGATCCAGCTCTTCGGGCTCTTCGGGCTCTGCTGCGCGGCCGTCGGCGCCGCGCTCACCGCCTGGCTCGGCTGGAACAAGCTCGTGCTGGGCGAGAAGATCGGCGGGCGGCCGCTCCTCCTCCTCGCCGTGCTCCTCGTCATCGTCGGGATCCAGTTCGTGTCGATCGGGCTCCTCGGCGAGATGATGGTGCGCACGTACCACGAGTCGCAGGCGAAGCCGATCTACCGCGTGCGCGAGATCGTCGAAGCGAGCGAGCCGCCGCACTCCGCACGGCACGTGCCGGTGCAGAGCATCTCGTCGGCGTGAATTGAATTGACTTCGACGGATCTCGTCGGTATGCCTGGCCGCCCATGAAGCTCTGCGTCGTCGGCACCGGCTACGTCGGGCTCGTCGCCGGCACCTGCTTCGCGGAGAGCGGCAACGACGTCGTCTGCGTCGACAACGTCGTGGCGAAGATCGAAGCGCTGCGCCAGGGCGCCGTGCCGATCTACGAGCCCGGCCTGGAGGAGCTGATCCGCCGCAACGTGAAGGAGGGACGGCTCTCCTTCTCGACCGACCTCGGCGACGCGGTCCGCCG
>DASRHG010000188.1:0-8590 GCA_035650655.1 Binatia bacterium
GCGGCCCAGAACCCCGTCCTCGACTTCGCGGTGACCGGCACCCTTGTCCCGCGGCGCGACGTCGTCGACATCGCGAGCTGCCAGAGCTGCCACGGAACGTTCTCGAAGGACTTCAGCATCCACGGCGGCTCGCGCAACCAGACCGAGTACTGCGTCATCTGCCACAACCCGGTGAACACGGACTACGCCCGGCGGAAGAACGCCCAGGCGACGGCCGCGTCGTCCGAGGGCGCGCCGGACCCGAACACCGAGTCGATCCAGCTGAAGCGCCTGATCCACAAGATCCACACCGGCGAGCACCTCGCGACGAAGCCGTACGTCGTCTACGGGTTCGGGTCCGCGCCGAACAACTTCACCCCGAACGACTTCGGCGACGTCCGCTTCCCGCGGAGCACGAGCGACTGCGCCGCCTGCCACACGGCAGGAACCGAGCTCCTTCCCCTGCCGGCCGACGTGCTGCCGACGCTCGAGACGAAGGTCGACACGAGCGTCACCCCGGTGGTCGAGACCGTCACCGGGTCGATCCCCCCGATCCAGGCGACCTGCCTCGCGTGTCACGACTCCGCCGACGCGAAGGCGCACGCCGAGCTGAACACGACCCCGGACGGGACCGAGGCCTGCGGCGTCTGCCACGAGGAGGGGAAGCTCGTCGCCGTCGGCGACGTGCACGCGAAGTGAGGCCGGCGGTCGGCCGGCGTCACCAGCCGAACCGCTTCGTCAGCTTGATCGCGACGATCGTCGCCGCATAGTCGTTGCGGGCGAGCACGCGCTCGTCGTACTCGATGCGGCGGATTTCGACCGACGGCTCGACGACGGGGTGGTGCCAGGTGAGGAAGGCCGCCCCGTCGATGCGGTTCAGGTCGAAGGAGCTGCGTGCCCCGGGCGTCGTCTCGAGCCGGGGGCGGAGCGCGTTGGTCGCGTTCACGAACGAGAAGTCGCCCCCCGCCGACCAGGCCTGGCCGAGGAGACGGAAGTCCCAGCGCAGCTCGCTGCCGAGGATGTCCTCGGTGCCCTCCTGGAGCGACGTCGTCCGGTCGTAGAGCGGGGCGATCCGGATGTCGGCGCGGCTCCCCAGGTCCCGGCGGCTGTAGGTGAGGAAGAAGAGGAGGCCCGGGCGGGGCTCGACCGTCACCGCGAACGTGTTGCCGAAGTCCTGCGTGCGCGCGTCGAAGCTCGCGTTCTCGCGGCTGTCGGCCGTCAGCTGGTAGCTGACGGCGAGCCACTCGCGCGGGGTCAGCCGGAGTCCGGCGGTCGCGCGGTTCACGAACGTGAGCACGATCTCCCGCTCCGGGATCGACGCCGCGGCGGTCGTCGCGCCCGGGACGAGGAAGGGGTCGTCGACCTGCACGTTCTCGTAGCGCGCGTACGCGTCGAGGAAGCGCCACGGCCGCCACCGGACGCTGCCGATCGCGCCCACGGTGTCGGTCGCGATCGTCTGCCCGCTCTGGGACGTGTTCGCGTCGCGGCGCGACCACCGCGCGCCGCCGCGGAGCGTGAGCGTGTCGAGCGGCTCCCACTCGACGTCGCTCGACACCTCGTGCCGGCGGAGGTGGTTCCCCGTGTCCGCGGCGAGGACGCCGAACGTGCTCGTCTCGTCGAGCCGGCCGTCGAGGCTCCGCTCGTCGAAGCGGTAGTCGAGGTGGAGCCGCACGCGGTCGAGGACGCGGACGGAGCCGCCCACGTCGGCGACGTGCGTGGTCATCGTCGCGTCCGCGCCGTCGCGGCTGACGGTCGTGCCGGGAAAGACGGCCGTCGGCGCGCCGACGGTCCGCCGCCGGACGTCGGTGCCGAGGTCGGCGTGGCTGTAGAGGTAGGCGCCGGTCACCTCGGCCGCGTCGCCGAGCGCGCGGCGCAGGCGGACGACCGTGGTCGGGATGTCGAGGTGCTCGTCGCCCGTGGCGTGGAACGAGCCGAGCGTCGAGGCGTCCGTCGGGTCGACGCCGGCGGGGTCGATCGGCCCCCGGCGCGCGAGCGAACGGTCGACGCGGCGGTACTCCTGCTGCACGAAGACGCTCGTGTCGAGGAGCATGAAGTCGGCCCCGACCTTGCCCGCGTGCGTGACGTCGTCGATCGGCGCGTGGACGAGGAACGTGTCGCCGGCGGGGAGGTGGAGCGTCGAGACGGACGCTCCGTCGCGCTCGTAGAGCCGGTAGCCGAAGAGGAGCGTCGGGAGGTGCGGCGCGCGGACCGTCAGGTCGACGGCGCCGTTCGTCCGCACGAAGTTCCACTGGTGGAGGTCGCCCGTGCGCAGATCCCCCGGGACCGGGGTCTCGAAGAGCTGCGGGACGTCGTAGACGTACTTCGAGCGCGTGAAGTCGACGCGGAGGTCCCAGAGCCGGCGGTCGGCGGCCGCCAGGCGGAAGAGCGAGTACGGCTCGTCGCCCGGGGTGTCGACCTCCAGGTGGAAGCGATCGAGGGGCGTCGTGTCGGGCGTCTGTGAGACCCCGTCGACGTTCAGGTCGAAGAGCCGCACGCCCTGCCGGAGGTCGTAGTCCTCGCGGTACTTCTTCTCCGAGCCGTCGACGTCGACGAACCGGTAGCCGCCGGCCACGTCGCCGTCGATGCGGTAGTCGCCGAGCGCGCGGGCCGTCCGGGCGCCGGCGACGAGGAGCGCGACGAGGAGCGCGCTTCGACGAAGCACCGCGTGCCCCGCACCCCTCGTCATGGCTGGAAGAACCGCGGGTCGGTGTTCGAGCCGTGGATCGCGACGTGGCAGCGCGTGCAGTCACGGAAGCTCGGCTGGACGTGGGTCGGCGGCGTGACGGTGTGGCACTCGTAGCAGAGCTGCGCGACCTGCTGGCGGACGAGCAGGTGGCGGTTCACGCTGCCGTGCGGGTCGTGGCAGCGCGCGCAGCCCTCGACCAGCACGCCCTCGTGCTCGAAGACGTACGGGCCCTCGTACTCGGCGTGGCAGCGCATGCACGCGCGATCGTTCGGGTGCCGCAGCGCCCGGCGGTTTCGGCTGCCGTGCGGGTCGTGGCACTCGAGGCACGGGAGCGGCCGGTCGCCCGTCGCGTGGCGCTCGGTCAGCATGAACTTCGCCCGCACCTCCAGGTGGCAGCTCGTGCAGAGCCCCCACGCGTCGGCCTTCCGGAGGAGGCGCGCGCCGTGCCCCGCGTGGACGGAATGGCAGTCGGTGCACGCGATCTTGGCGAGCGCGTGCTCGCCGTCCCGGAAGTCGTGCAGCGCGGGCGCGCCGGCGTGACAGGCGAGGCACGGCTCCGTCCGCTCGCGCGCCGGGAGCGCGCGGTCGAACGTCCGGATCTTCGCCTGGTCGCCGGACTCGGCGTGCAGCGAGCCCGGGCCGTGGCACGCCTCGCAGCCGCGCTGCGCCTCGGGGCGCGCGGGGTCGGCGAGGACGGCGTGCGGCGTCCGCTCGAGGGGAGCCGCCTGCTCGTCGTGGCAGCCGCGGCAGAGCTCCTGCCCGACGTACGCCGCCGCCTCGGGCGCCGCGGGCTTCGCGTCGTCCGCGCGCGCGGCGCCGGCGACGAGGGCCAGGAGGCCGCAGAGGAGCGCCCGCGTCATGGCGGCTCGAACCCGCTCGTGTGGCGGTGGCAGGGGAGGCACGAGAACGTGAAGTGCGGCTCGCCCGTGCCGTCGGCGCGGTAGAAGCGCGTCGTCGTGTGGCACGCCTCGCAGACCCCGGTCCCCGGCGCCGACGCGCTCGCGAAGCTCCCGTCGGCGCGCCCGGAGAGGTCGCCCGTGAACCCGACCGCGGCCGCGCCGCCCGCCGGCGTCTCGATCGTGGTCCGCACGAGCGCGGCGTCGTCGCTCCCGTGGGCGTCGTGGCAGCGCGCGCAGGCGAAGGCCGTCTCGCCGGGCGGCGCGTGCGTCGCGGTGTCGGCATGGCATTCCGCGCAGGCGGGCACGCGGCGGTGGCCCGTGCCCGGCGTGGGGCTCACCTCGGCGTGGCAGCTCGTGCAGTCGAGGCGGTCGTGGTGGAGGCTCGGCTTCGCGAGCCGTGCGGCCTCGTCGGCGTGGCAGACGGCGCAGTTCTGGAGCGCGGCGACCGGGCGGAAGCTCCGCTCGTGGTCGTGGCAGAGGACACAGCTCTCGGTGAAGTGCGGCTTCCCGCGGCCGTTCGCGCGGTAGAAGTCGGTCGTCCGGTGGCACGTCTCGCAGACGCCGGTGCCGGGCGCGTCGGGGTGCGTGAACCCCGTCGCCGCGGCGCCCGCGTCGGACGTGAGCGTGACCGGGCGGAGCCGGCCGCGAAGGCGGAGCGCGGGGCGGACGAGGGCGAGGTTCGTCGAGCCGTGCGGATCGTGGCAGCGGAGGCAGAGGCGCGTCGGGTTGCGGCGGGCGCGCGCGGCGGCGGCGGGCGGGTGGCCCATCGTGTCGTGGTGCGTCGTGCAGCGCGGCTTCGTCGCGTGCCGCGGGCCGAAATGCCCCGGGCGGCGGAGCGTGTGGCAGGAGAGGCAGTCGAGCTTCGCGGCGTGGCCGCCCGTCGACGCCGCGGCCGCGACCTCGGTCTCGTGGCAGCGGGCGCAGACGCCGGGCGGCTCGGCCGGACGCCCGGGACGCGGAACGAGCAGGGCCGCCGCCGCGGCGAGCGTCACCGGCCACCCGACCCGACCCCTGCACCCATCCCGGCTCACGGCGTCCCGGCGCCGTCTAGCGCACGTCGGTCGGGGAGGGCAACGAAGCCGGTCGGATCCCGATCGCCGGGCGCGGGTCGGCTTGCAGTTTGCAGCGAAACGGGCAAGGCCACCTTTCGGAGAGGAGGACGACCATGATGTTGCGGACGATCGGGATGCTCGGGACGCTCTTCGCGAGCGCGAGCCTCGCGCTCGCGGGGGCGGACGAGGGAAAGGCGCTCTACGCCCAGAAGTGCGCGGTCTGCCACAGCATCGGCGGCGAGGGCGGCATGATGAAGGCGAAGGGCGGGCCGCTCGACGGCGTCGGCGCGAAGCGGGACGCCGCGTGGCTCAAGGCCTACATCCCGGACCCGAAGTCGAAGATGCCCGACGCGAAGATGCCGAAGATGTCGCTCACCGCGCAGCAGATCGACGACCTCGTCGCCTACATGCAGACGCTCAAGTAGCGCCACGCCGCGGCTCACGGGGCGGGCGGCCCGCCCGCCCCGCCGAGCGCCCGGATCTTTCCGTACACGAGAACGCCGACGAGGCCGATCGCGGCGAGCGGGATGAGCGCCATCCAGCGCCGCCGCGCGCGCTGCACGAGGGCCGCTGCACCGGCCTCGTCCGCCGCCCTCGCCACGCGTACGCCGTCCGCCGCCACCTTCTCCACCGCGGCGGGGTCGAAGGTGTGCACGCGCGTCCGCGCGGCGACGAGCGCTTCGCGCGCCGCCCGGAACGCGAACTCGGCCTCGCTCACCTCCATCCCGGCCGCGGCGGCGGTCGCGAGACTCGCCTCCGCGTGCTCGTTCGCCGTCCGGAGGCCGTCCACCGCGGCCCGCATGCGGCCCGCGGCCGCGAATCCCTTCGAGTCCGGCGCGTGGCAGCCGGTGCAGACCGCCGGCGGCGTGTTGCCGAGCATCGCGTCGCTCGTGCGCGAGACGAGGTGGTTCTGGTGGCAGGTGACGCACTCCGGGAGCCCGAGCCGTTCGAAGGCGGGGCGGTGCGGGCTCGCGAGGAAGAAGTCCTTGTTCGACACGTGGCACTGCCCGCAGACGGCGGCGACCGAATCGGCGCCGGGCGGAAAGGCGCCGTGGTTCCCGTGGCAGTCGTTGCACGTCGGCGCCGCCATCTCCCGCTGGACGAGGAGCAGCTCGCCGTGGACGCTCTTCTCCCACTTCGCGAGCTGGTCGGTCGGGATGTCGTAGCCCTTCATGTGCTCGGCGTCCGCGTGGCAGCGCGCGCACGTCGTCGCGACGTTCGTCTTGTGTACGGGGCTCCGGGCGTCGCCGACGGGGAGGATCCCGTGCACCCCGTGGCAGGAGACGCAGGTCGCGACCCGGTCGTCGCCCTCGGCGAGGCGCTTCCCGTGGACGCTCGTCCGGTACTGCGCGAGCTGGTCGGTCGGGAGGTGGGGGTTCCAGCGCCGCATGACGTTCTCGTCGGCGTGGCAGCGCCCGCAGAAGGCGGGGACGTCCGCGGCGCTCGGCTTTCCGACGAAGCCCTTCGCCTTCGACATCGCCCCATCGCTCGTGTCGCCGGGGTCGCCGCCGTGGCAGTCGGCGCAGGAGAGGCCGGCCTTCGCGTGCACGTCGGTGCGCATGCCCTCGACCGGCGTCCCGAGCGGCGCCGGCAGCATGCCGTGGCACTGGACGCAGGAGTCGTCCGCATGTCCGGAGGGCGCGAGCACGGCGACGAGGAGGGCGGCGACGAGCGTCCGCGCCATCAGTACGGCTTCAGGTAGGCGAGGAGCGTCATGGCGGCCATGAAGGCGAGGAAGGCGACGCCCGCCGCCCGGAGGGCCCGGCTGCGCTGCCCGCGCGCCGCCCGCCGGTCGAGGAACGGCAGGGCGAAGAAGGCGAGGAAGACGAGCCCGAAGACGAGGATCCCGACGCGCTCGCCCTCGAAGCCGAGGATCGTCGGGGGGAGGTACTTGAGGCTCTGCGACATGAACGTGAAGTACCACTCGGGCCGGATGCCGACGGGGGCGGGCGCGAAGGGGTCCGCCTTGCGCCCGAGCTCCCAGGGGAGGAACGTCGCCAGGGTCACCAGCACGGCAAGGACGCCGAGCCAGACGAGCGCCTCCCGGAGCATGAAGTGCGGGGCGAACGGGATGTGGCGCGTCGTGCGGGGGTCGTCGCCGAGCGGCTCGCTCATCCCGTGCACCTGCACGAGCGCCAGGTGGCCGAGGAGGACGGCCGTCGTGACGAAGGGCAGGAGGGCCACGTGGACCCCGAAGAAGCGCGTGAGGGTCGCGCCCGTCACGTCCTCCCCGCCCCGCAGCACGACGAGGAGCGGGCGCCCGAGGACCGGGACGGAGCCGGTGATGTCGGTCCCGACCTTGGTCGCGAAGAAGGCGAGCTCGTTCCAGGGGAGGAGGTAGCCCGAGAACCCGAACGCGAGCACGAGCCCGAGGAGCACGACGCCGCTCACCCAGGTGAGCTCGCGCGGCGGGCGATACGCCTGCAGGAAGAAGACGCTCGCGGCGTGCGCGAACGCGGTCGCGATCATCAAGTTCGCGGCCCAGGCGTGCACCGAGCGCACGAGCCAGCCGAACGGCACGTGGGCCACGATGAAGCGCACGCTCTCGTAGGCGGCGTCGGGGGTGGGGCGATAGTAGAGGAGGAGGAGGATCCCCGTCGCGACCTGGATGCCGTAGAGGAAGAGCGTGACGCCCCCGAGGTAGTACCAGACCGCGTGATGCGTGGGGACGCGCTTGTGCCCGAGGAAGGCACGCAGCTGCGGGAGCCGAAGGCGGTCGTCGAGCCAGCCCGCGAGCGCCAACGTCAGACCTTCCGTGCGAGCACGACGTCCTCGCCCCGGACGGTGACGGCGAGCGCGTCGAGCGGGCGGGGCGGCGGGCCGCCGATGTTCCGGCCCGTCAAGTCGAACCGGCCATTGTGGCACGCGCACCAGATGGCCTCGAGGTCGGACCGGTACTGGACGGTGCAGCCGAGGTGGGTGCAGACGGCCGAGAAGGCCCGGAGCTCGCCGCCCTTCGTCTGCACGACGATCGCGGGGCGCGTCCCGAAGCGGACGATCTTGCCGGTGTCGATCGGGAAGTCCTTCCGCTGGCCGACGACGACGGCGTCGGCGCTCGATTCGGCCTGCTCGGGCGGCGCGACGTAGCGCAGGACCGGGTAGGCGAGCACGCCGAGCAGCAGCGTCGTCGCCCCGGAGAGGAGCCACCCGAGGAGACTCCGGCGGGACGGGTCGGCGGTCGCGGTCGCGTTCGCGGTCACGAGGACGCCTCCGGAGGCGGCGCGACGGTCCGGGCGGGCCGCGGATTCGCGAAGCCGTGGCAGCTCGCGCACGGGGCGTCGGGATGGTGTGCCGCACGGTCCGTGTGGCACCGCTCGCACGTTGCACGCGCCTCCGTCCGCCAGAGATGCGGCTCGTGGCACGACTGGCAGTCCTGGTGGAAGGGGACGGCGTGGAGGCCGAAGTCGGCGACGTGGTGGCACGTCCGGCAGCCGTCCATCGTCGGGCGGGTCCGGCCGTGCGGCTCGTGGCACTGCTGGCAGGGGAACTGCATCGGCGCCTTCGGGTCGAAACGCTCCGTGCGCACCTGCATGGTGGCGTGACAGGTGAGGCATTCGGCGCGCGTCGGCGCCCCGAGCTCGTGGTCGCGGGCGAGGAAGTCGTGGCAGGTCGTGCAGTGGAACGCGGCCATCTTGCCCGCGCCCGTCACCTGCTGGGTGTGGCAGCCCTGGCAGGAGTCGGTCGGGCGGACGAAGACGTGGACGCCCTTCGAGTGGCAGCCGACGCACTGGAGGCCGAGCCGCTCGAAGTGCACCCGGTGCCCGGCGGTGTCCGCGATCTGCTTCCACCGCGGGTCCCGGGAGAGGTGACACGCCGCGCAGCGCGTGTAGTCGACCTCCGCGTGCTTGCTCACCCGGGTCGGGCGGAGGGTCGCGTACTTCCAGAGCTGGTCCAGCTTCGCCGCCGTCGACTGCTGGTGGCACGCGTGGCAGCCGACCTTCGCGTGCACGCTCGTCTGCCACCGGCCGTACGCG
>DASRHG010000189.1:0-55977 GCA_035650655.1 Binatia bacterium
GGCACCGTCTCACCGACCGTGTCGGCCACGTACGCGACCATCCGCTCGTCGGGCTCCGCGGTGAGGAAGCAGTTCCCGGTCCGGAAGTACTCCGACGGCGGGCGGTCGATCCCGGGTGCGGCCTCCGGCACGTGCTCCCAGTGCTCGTCGAGCCGTTCGAGCCAGAACGGCAGCCAGCCGACACCGGCCTCCATGAAGCCGACCCGCAGGTCGGGGTGGCGGGCGAGGAGTGGGCGGGGCTCGACCGCGACTTCGCGGTCGCGCTGTGCCGCACGCTCAACGACTGCCGGGCCGAGTACACGCGCTTCGCGCCGGCGCGGCTCAAGTCCGTCGCGAAGCTCCCGATGATCGACCCCGAGGCCGCCGCCGCCGAGCTCCAGCGCGCCGTCCGGGAGCTCGGCATGGTCGGCATGGTGACGCCGCAGCACGTCCGCGAGAAGAACCTCGACCATCCGAGCTTCGACGTCGTGTGGCGGACCGCCGAGGCGCTCGGCGTGCCCGTGTGCGTGCACGGCGGCGGGCAGGCGATCGATCAGGTCCCGATCGGCGTCGACCGGTGGACGACGCGTCTCGAAGTCCACGCCTTCACGCATCCCGTCGGGCAGATGCTCGCCGTCATGGCGTTCACCGTGGGCGGCATCCTCCACCGCTTCCCGAAGCTCCGCGTCGCGTTCCTCGAGGCCGGCGTCGGCTGGCTCCCGTTCTGGCTCGAACGGCTCGACGAGCACTGGGAGCTCACGCCCGAGCAGGCGCCCGCGATCGACCGCAAGCCGTCCGAGTACTTCCTCTCGGGCCGCTGCTTCATCGGCTGCGACCCCGACGAGCAGGGGATCCCGTGGGTCGTCGACCGGCTGGGCGAGGGCGTCGTCGTGTACGCGTCGGACTACTGCCACTGGGACTGCAAGTTCCCCGACACGGTGAAGATCCTGGCGAAGCGGACCGACCTCGGCGAGCGGGCGAAGAGGGCGATCTTCGACCACAACCCGCGCCGGCTCTACGCGATCGACTGACGTGCCGCCCGACCTCGCCGCGCTTCTCGCCCCCGCGACGACGGCGCTCCTCGTGCTGGAGTGCCAGGAGGGCGTCGTCGGCGCCGCCGCGCGGCTCGGCGCGCTGGCCGACGCCGTCGCCCGCCACGGGACGGTCGGCGAGATCGCGCGCGTGCTCGCCGCCGCGCGCCGCGCCCGCACGCACGTGTTTCACTGCACGGCGTCGCGGCGGCCCGACGGCGCGGGGGCGACGGCGAACTGCCGCCTCCTCGCCGCGACGCGGAAGAGCCCGCGCCCCCTCGTCCCCGGCTCGCCCGAGCACGCGATCGTCGCCCCGCTTGCGCCCGCTCCGGGCGAGTGGGTCCTGACCCGCTTCCACGGCCTCACCCCCTTCCACGCGAGCGAGCTCGACCAGCTGCTCCGGAACCTCGGTGTGCGGACGGTGGTCGCGACGGGCGTGTCGGTGAACGTCGGCGTCCTGGGCCTCGTCCTCGAGGCGGTCGACGCGGGCTACCAGGTGGTCGTCCCGCGCGAGGCCGTCGCGGGGACGCCCGACGACTACGTCGAGCGCGTGCTCGAGCACACGCTCTCGCTGCTCGCCACGGTGACGACCGTCGGCCGAGTGGAGGAGGTCTGGCGCTGATGCGGTTCGCGAATCGGGTGGTGTTCGTGACCGGGGCGGGCTCGGGCATCGGGCGCGCCACGGCGCGGCTCTTCGCCGCCGAGGGCGCGGCGGTCTTCGGCGTCGACGTGAACGAGGCGGGGCTCGCGGAGACGGTGGGCGCGATCCGTGGCGCGGGCGGCCGGGCAGAGGCGTGCCGCGGCGACGTCGTCGCGACGGCGGACGTCGAGGCGGCCGTCGCGCGCGCGGTCGCCGCGTTCGGCGGGCTCGACGTGCTCGTGAACGCGGCGGGCGTCGGGCGCTTCGTCCGCCTGGAGGAGCTGGAGGAGGCGGAGTTCGAGCGCACGCTCGCGGTGAACCTGGGCGGTGCGTTCCGGACGATCCGGGCGGCGCTGCCGCATCTTCTGCGGCCGCCCGTCGGGAACGTCGTGAACGTCGCCTCGACGGCCGCCATGCGAGGGACCGCGTACGCCTCCGCCTACGCGGCGTCGAAGGCGGGGCTCTTGAACTTCTCGCGCTCGCTCGCGCTCGAGTTCGCGAGCCGCGATCTCCGCGTGAACTGCGTCTGCCCGGGCGGCGTCATGACGCCGCTCCTCCGCGGCTTCCTGCGGCGCGAGGACTTCGAGCAGCATCTGATCGACTACCAGATGCCGCCGAAGCCCGGCACACTCTCCGACCCCGCCGACATCGCGAAGGCCATCGCCTTCCTCGCCTCGGACGACGCCCGGTTCGTGAACGGGGCGGCGCTGCTCGTCGACGCGGGCACGCTCGCGTAGGGCGCGCGTGGCGATCCTCGACGTCCTCGCCCGGCAGGTCGCGGCGCGCGGGACCGCGCCGTTCCTCGTGCACGAGGGCCGGCGCGTCGGATACGCCGACTTCGACCGGCTCGCGAACCGGACGGCGCACGCCCTCCGCGCGCTCGGCGTCGCGAAGGGCGACCGCGTGACGCTCGCGCTCGGGAACTCGGTCGAGTACGTCGCGACGGCGTTCGGCGCGCTCAAGGCGGGCGCCGTGGTGCACCCCGTGAACCCGGCGCTCGGCGCGGGAGAGCTCGGCTGGATCCTCGGCCACGCGGCGCCGCGCGTCGTCGTGACGGACGCGGCGCACGTGGGGGCGGTCCGCGCGGTCGCGGGGGAGCCGACGGTCGCCACCTGGGACGCGGCCGTAGCCGCCGACGACTTCGCGGCGCGCGTCGCCGCGAGCCCGGAGACGCCGCCGCCGGTCGCGATCGGCGACGACGACCCGTCGACGCTCCTCTACACGTCGGGGACGACGGGGCGGCCGAAGGGCGTCCTCTTCACGCACGGGCGGACGGGCACGAGCGGCCCGCACTTCGTGGCGGCGCTCGGGCTCGGGCCCGCGGACACGATTCTCGCCGTGACGCCGCTCTTCCACGGCAACGCGTGGGGCGCGGTCGTGACCGCGCTCTCGGCGGGCGGGACGGCCGCCTTCCCGCGCGCCTTCTCGGCCGAGGGCTTCTGGCCCCTCGTCCACGCGACCGGCGCGGCCGTCCTCTACACGATCGGGACGATCCTCGCGATGCTGCTCGCGCGCGAGCCGTCGCCGCTCGAGCGGCCGAACCCGCTCCGCGTCATCCTCGGCCTCGGGAGCGCGCCGATCCGGGACCGGGTGATCGCGCGCTTCGGCGTCGCGGACGTCGTCGAGTGCTTCGGCTCGACCGACGCGGGCGTCGTCACCGTGACGCCGCTCGGCGCCCGTCCGCGGCCGGGCTCGTGCGGGCCGCCCGTGCCCGGCGTCGAGATCCGCATCACCGACGACGCGGGCCGCCCGCTCCCGCCGCGTGCGACCGGGGAGATCCGGGTCCGCTCGCCGGCGCGCATGGCGGCCTACTTCCGCGATCCGGCCGGGACCGCGGAGGCGCTCCGCGACGGGTGGTTCGTGACCGGCGACCTGGGGTTCGTCGACGAGGACGGCTGGCTCTACTTCGTCGACCGCAAGCGGGACGTCGTCCGGCGGGGGGGCGAGAACGTCTCCTCGCTGCTGGTCGAGAAGACCCTCCGTGAGCACCCGAAGGTGGCGGAGGCGGCCGTGATCGGCGTTCCCGATCCCGTGCTCGGCGAGGAGCTGAAGGCGTACGTCGTCGCCCGGGAGCCGGTCACCGCGGAGGAGCTCCGGGCGTTCGCGGCCGCCCGCCTCGCCCGCTTCCAGGTCCCGCGGCTCTGGGAGTTCCGCGACGCGCTTCCGAAGACGGCGACCCAGCGCGTCGAGAAGTACAAGCTCCGGGCCGAGCACGCGGGCGCGAAGCCTCCCCTCGGCTGACGAGCGCGTTCCGTGACGTTGCCGCGCGTCCCTCCGCTCCTGCTCCTCGCGGCCGCGCTCGCGTCCGCCGCGGGCTGCGCTGCCCGGGCGCCGAGCGCCCCGCCGGGCTGCGCGTGCGCCGGTGGAATGGTCGAGACCCGGCTCTTCTTCGGCCTCGCGCGGCCCGACGGACGAGCCGTGTCGGCCGTCGAGTGGGCCGCCTTCCTCGCCGACGTCGTGACGCCGCGCTTTCCCGACGGGCTCACGGTGCTCGACGGGCACGGGCAGTACCGCCTCCCCGACCGTGGGGAGGTCCGGCGGGAGGAGACGCGGGTCGTCGTCGTGGTCCACCCCGACGACGCGGCGAGCGACGCCGCCCTCGAAGCGATCGCGGGGGAATATCGCCGGCGCTTCGCCGAGCGGTCGGTGCTGCGTGTCGACGTCCCGGCGCGCGCCCGGTTCTAAGCCGCCCGTGATCGGGCCGCGCTGCATAGGAGTATGCGCCGAGGGCGGCGATGGCGAGATCAATGTGCGGGCCGGCGCGTCGCGCCGGCTGGAACGCGTCCCGCCGAGCTGCTAGCACCCGGTCCGATGCGGCGGGCGTCACGATGAGCGACCCCGGGGCACGCCGCCTCTCGCTCGCCCTCGCGGCCGCGGCGGTCGTCCTCCACGCCGCGACGAGCCGCGGGTACGGCCACTTCCGTGACGAGCTGTACTACGTCGCCTGCGCGCGGCATCTCGCGTTCGGCTACGTCGACCATCCCCCGCTCATCGCCGTGGTCACGGCCGTGACGCGGGCGCTCCTCGGCGACTCGACGCCAGCGCTCCGCTTCCCCGTCGCGCTCGCGGCGGGCGGCGTCGTCTTCCTGACGGGTCGCATGGCGGCGGAGCTCGGCGGCGGCGCGCTCGCGATCGTCACCGCCTCCGTCGCCGTGATGCTGGCCCCCGTCTACGTCGGGCTCTTCGGCCTCCTCACGATGAACGCCTTCGAGGTGCTCCTCTGGACGCTCGCGTCGCTCCTGCTCGTGCGGCTCCTGCGGACGGGCGACGAGCGCCTCTGGGTGCCCTTCGGCGCCGTCGTCGGCCTCGGGCTCGAGAACAAGCACTCGGTCCTCTTCTTCCTGGTCGCGACGGTCGTCGGCCTCGCCGTCACGCGCGCGCGCCGCCACCTCGCGACCGCGTCCTTCCGCCGGGGCATGGCGCTCGCGGCCGTCCTCTTTTTGCCGAACGTCGTCTGGGAAATCGCGCACGGCGTGCCGACGCTCGAGTTCCTCCGCAACGCGCAGCTGTACAAGAACCTCGCGCGGCCGCCGCTCGCGTTCCTCGCCGAGCAGGTGCTCGTGCTCTCGCCGCTCGCGCTCCCGCTCTGGCTCGCGGGCTTGGGCTTCCTCCTCGCCGCGCGCGACGGGCGGCCGTATCGCGCGCTCGGGTGGAGCTTCCTCGTGCTCCTCGGCCTCGTGATGGCCGCGCACGGGAAGACGTACTACGTCGCGCCGGCGTACCCGGTGCTGTTTGCGGCCGGCGGCCTCGTCGTCGAGCGTGCCTCCCGCGGCCGTGCCGTGGGATGGGCGGTCCCCGTCGTCGTGGCGGCGACGGGCCTCGCGCTCGCACCGCTCGCGAAGGCGGTGCTCCCCGAGGAGACGTTCATCCGCTACCAGCACGCCCTCGGCCAGGACCCGGGCGCGGGCGTCGACGAGCGCCAGGCGCTCGGGAAGCTCCCGCAGACGTTCGCCGACCAGCACGGCTGGCCGGAGCTCGCCGCGACGATCGCCCGCGTCTACGAGGGGCTCCCCGCCGACGACCGGATGCACGCCTGCATCTTCGTCCGCAACTACGGCGAAGCGGCGGCGCTCGACTTCTTCGGCCCCGCGCACGGCCTGCCGCCCGTCCTCTCGCCGCACAACAGCTACTGGCTCTGGGGCCCCGGCCGCTGCGACGGGCGCGTGCTCGTCGTCCTCGGCGGGACGGCGGACGGCGTGCGGCAGTACTACGAGGACGTCGTCCAGGCGGACGTCGTCACCTGCGAGTACTGCATGCCCGGGGAGTCGAACCTCCCGGTCTTCGTCGCGCGCCGGCCGCGGATCGACCTGCGGGCCGCGTGGCGGCGGCTCAAGGTCTTCATCTAGGAGCAGTCTCGGGTCGCGCGCTGGCGGAGACGGCGGAGCGCGAGCGCGGGGGCGAGCGCGACCGTCGCGACCAGGGCCTCGACGCCGAAGAGCGCGCTCGTGCCGATCCGCTCGACGACGAGTCCCGCGAGCGCGGCGCCGAGCGCGCCGCCGAGACCGAAGCCGGTGAGGCCGTAGAGGGCCTGGCCCGTCGTGCTCGCCTGGCGCGGGACGAGCTCCGCGACGAGCGTCAGCGTCGCCAGGTGGAACGCCCCGAACGTGAACCCCTGGCCCGCCTGCACCGCGACGAGGAGGACCGGGCTCGTGACGACGGCGGTGACCGCCCAGCGGACGGCCGTCACGGCGAGCGCGACGGCGAGGAGGCGCTCCGGCCCGACCGCGGCGAGGAGGCGACGTCCCGCCCACAGGACGACGACCTCGGCGGCGACCGCGGTATCCCACGCGACGCCGGGCAGCGCGTCCGGGAGCCCGAGCCGGCTCGTGTGCAGGGCGAAGAGCCCGCCCCACGCGCCCGCGCTGAAGTTCACGAGGAAGGCGACCGCGAGCAGCACGGCGAGCGGCGCCGTGAAGAGCGCCCACGGCGCGCCGAAGCCGCGCTCCCCGAGCTGCGTCCGCGGCAGGCCGAGGAACGCGGGCGCCACGGCGAGCGCGGGCACGAGGAGGAGCACCGGCACGACGGCCGGCGAGGCGGCCGTGATCGCGACGGCGCTCGCGCCGGCGCCGACGATGAACCCCGTCGAGCCCCAGAGGCGGAGCCGACCGTAGTCGCCGCCGAGCCGCGGGAGGTGATCCATCACCGTCGCGTCGAGCATCGGCACGAGGGGCCCCTGGAAGAGGGAGATCGCGGCGACGACGACGAGCATCGCGGGGACCGTGCGGACGGCGAGGAGCGGCACGTGGCACGCGGCCGCGGCGAGCGCGGCCCCGACGAGGACGGGATGGCGGACCCGCCGGCGGTCGGCGATCCAGGCCCATCCGAGCGCGCCGCCCCAGCGGAACGCGGGCACGACGCCCATGACGACGCCGATCTCCCAGCCCGAGTAGCCGAGCGAGAGGAGGTAGAGCGGCAGGTACGGGAGGGCGACGCCGACCCCGACGAAGAGCAGGAAGTAGGCGAGGATCGCGGTGCGGCGGTCGCGAACGATGCTGCGCTCAGTCGCCGAACGCGAAGAAGCTCTTCGCGTTCTCCCGGAGGATGCGGCCGCGGACGACGTCGGAGAGGTCCCGTCGCTGCCGGAGCGGGCGGGTCGAGTCGGGGAAGTCGGAATCCCAGTGCGGGTAGTCGCTCGCGTAGAGGATGAAGTACGGGCCGAGCGCTTCGGCGGCGAACGGGATCGCCGTCTCCTCGGGCTCGCACGACACGTAGAGCTGGCCGCGCGCGACGTACTCGCGCGGCTCCCGCCGGCACGCCGGCGTGAGCCGCCCGCGCTTCTCGAAGTGCTCGTCGAGCCGGTCGAAGAAGTAGGGCACCCAGCCGACGCCCGACTCGAGGAGCGCCACGCGGAGCTTCGGGTGGCGCTCGAACACGCCGCCGAGCGTGAGCGCGGTCGTCGCGACCATCATGTCGAACGGGAAGCTCACCGCGTGGACCTGGAGGTAGTTGTCGAAGCGATCGGCGCCGACGGGGGGAAGGTGGATGCCCGGCGCCGTGTGCAGGCCGAGCGGCATCCGGAGCTCCTCGGCCGCGGCGAAGAAGGGCGCGAGGTCCGGGTGATCGAGGTTCCGGCGCTTGAGCGCGGCGGGGATCATCGTGGCGACGAGCCCGAGCGCCTTCGCCTCGCGCATGATCTCGATCGACGCGTCGACGTACTCGATCGGCACGACCGCGACGCCGTAGAGCCGGCCGGGCCGCTGCCGGCACCAGCCCGCGAGCCACGCGTTGTAGCGCCGCGCGAATTCGGCGCCGAACGCCGGGTCCTCGATCGACGGCGCGGCGAGCGCGACGCTCGGGAAGAAGACCATCTTCTCGATGCCCTCGCGGTCGGCGTCGGCGAGGACGCCGTCCACCGTGAACGGGTTCGCCTCGGGGCGAAGGCCCTCCGTCGGCGGGCAGCCGGCCCCGGGCCCACGGGACTTGGGGTACGCCCGCCCCTCGATCACGAACGCACCGTCCTCGCCGTCGCGCGAGAGGCGGATGTGCTGCGGAAATCGCTCGAGCAGCTCCCCGACCAGCTCGCGGCCCTCGATCACGTGCGCGTCGCAGTCGATCACGTCTCCCATGCCTCAGCTCCCGAAGGGCGGCAGCCCGGTGACGTCGAGCGCCGCGGTGAGCCCGCGGAGCGACGTCACGTCGGTGTGGCGGAAGGCGGCCGTGCCGCCGGCGTCCCGGACCGCGGCCGCGACGCGCTCGCCGTTCTCGTCGGCGATCTCCGCGACGACGACCCGCGCCCCCTCGGCGGCGAAGCGGCGGACCGTCGCGGCGCCGATGCCCGACGCGCCGCCGGTGACGATCGCGACCTTGCCTGGGAGCCTCTGCATCGACGCGGCGCCGGGCGCGGTCGTAACGCACGTGCGTTTGCGAAGTCAACCGCGACCGGGTGCGGGTCGTGCGCCGTCACGCGCCGTCGAGCGCGAGCGCCTGCCACGCCTCCGCTCGCTCCCGACGTAGCGCGCCGCGTCTCGATGACCGTCCGGAGTCTCCGCGCGACCGTCGGCTCCCCGACCGCGACTTCGCACTCCGAGGCCGCGGCCGTGGTGATCGGCTTGGCGACGACCTTCACGAGGTCCGGGCGGACGGCTCCGATGCGCGCGAGATCGAGCACGAGGGCCTTCGTCCCGGAGAAGGCTCTCCACCGCCTCGACGGGCTCCGCCGGTGCCTCGGACGCGGGGGACCCTCGCACCTCGGTCACGAGACGGTCGACGGCGATCGGCTTCTCGACCACCGCGTCGAAGCCCGATCGGAACGCGCGCCGGCGCGCCTCGCCGTCCCCGCGGATGCAGAGCGCGGTCGCCCGGAGGGGACTCCGCCACGTCGACGGAGAGGACGGGCGCGAGCGCGGCGCGCGCCGTCTCGGGCACGCGGCAACGGGTGTGCCCGCGCTTGGGCGTCCGCCGCGCCGCCCTCGCCGCGAGCGCCGTCGCCCGCCGGCAGCCGCCGACATTCGGTGCCGATTTGCGGCCGGGGCCGGCACTCTCCGTTCCGGTGCCGATCTGACACACGAGTGTCCCCCGGCTGGCACGCGGATCGTGCGCCGCCCCCCCGCGCGTCGTGGCCGCGGGCGCCCGGCAGCGGCACGGGCCTTGCGACCCGCCGGCTCCCCGATGTCGTTCGAAGAGACCGCAGCACATGGATCTGCACGGCACGCGACGCGCCGCTCGCACACCGAGGTCGAGGTGGCGCGCCGCTATCTCGGGCACGGCTTCCTCGATGCCGCGCTCCGCCTCTTCGCGCGGAACCCCGCGCAGGTGCGCGCCGAAGACTGGCGACGCCTCGTCGAGCGCTTGTGCGAGCGCGGCCGCATCGACGCCGCCGTACACGTCTGCCGGCTGGGCGGCGTGCCGCTCCCGCGCGCGGCGCTGCTCGCCGCCGGCGATCGTCATCTCCGCCTGAAGGACCTCGACCGCGCGATCCACTACTACGAGCTCGCCGGGGCCGACCGCGAGCGCTGGAGCGCGCTCGTCGACGTGCTGACGCGCCTGCCGGGGCGCGAGCTCAACGCCCTCGCGATCGCGGCCCGCTACGTCGCGGAAGCCGAGGCGCCGGAGCCTCCGCCGCGGCGGGCGGCGTCCGCGTAGCGGCGCGGCGCTCGGCAGCGGCGGCACGGCGCGAGGGTGCGGCCGGCGGGGCTCCCCCCGCGGCCGGGTCGGTGCTCGGCGCCCGAGCCGGCCACGACGTCGCCGCCCGCCCTTGCCGCCGCTCCGAGGGGCGGTGTACGGCCAACCGGTCGGGTCCGCGGCGAGGAGGTGGGCTTCGGGTACTTCTGGACGGTCGAGCATCACTTCCTCTCGGAGTTCTCCCACTGCTCGGCGCCCGAGGCGCTCTACGGCGCGATCGCGGCACGGACGCGGACGATGCGCATCGGGCACGGCGTCCGGCTCCTGCCGTTCCCCTACAACCATCCGATTCGCGCCGCCGAGATGGCGGCCGTGCTCGACATCGTCTCCGACGGCCGGCTCGAGTTCGGCACCGGGCGCTCGTCGACGCGCGACGAGCTCGAGGGCTTCGGCATCGACCCGCAAACGACGCGCTCGATGTGGGAGGAGGCGCTCGACGTCGTCGTCGGCGCCTGGACCGAGGACGTGTTCGCGTGGGAGGGGACGTACTTCCGCCTCCCGCCGCGCCGCGTCCACCCGAAGCCGATCCAACGGCCGCATCCGCCGCTCTGGATGGCGTCGACGAACGCGGCGAGCCACGAGCTCGCCGGACGGAAGGGCCTCGGCCTCCTCTCCTTCACGATCGGCGTGCCGCCGGCCGAGCTGGCGGAGCGGATCGCGATCTACCGCCGCGCGCTCGCGCACGCGCGGCCGGCCGGCAAGTTCGTGAACGGGCGCGCGGCGACGTTCACCATGGTGCACTGTGCGGAGACGAACGCCGAGGCGCGGGCGAACGCCGCTGCGTCGGTCCTCTGGTACTTCCGGAAGAGCCTCGAGCTGATCGGCTCCGTCGCCGCGTGGCAGGCGGGCCGTGATCTCGGCACGTATGCCTACGCCGAGGCCCTCCGTGCCCTCGACACGCGAAGCGTCACCTTCGAGATGCTCGACGAGATGGGCGCGGTCATCGTCGGCGACCCCGCACGCTGCGTCGAGCGCGTCCGGCAGTACCGCGAGGCGGGCTGCGACCAGCTCCTCTGCCTGATGCAGCCGCACGCGATTCCGCCGGCGAAGGTGGTGCGCTCGATCGAGCTCTTCGGCGCGCACGTCATCCCGGCGTTCCGGTGAGCCGCCCTCGGGGCGCGATCGGCTGCAGGAACATGTGCTCGCGGCCGGTGAATCAATCGCCTTCGGCGACGCCCTCGTCCAGATCGCACCGCGCGGCGTCCACCGGCCCGCCGTTGCCCCTTTTTGGCTCGCGGAGTCGCTCTCGCACGCGAACAGGCACTTCCCGCGCGCGGGGCTGTAGGCGGTGAGGCGCCTCTGCTCGGCGTTCAGACATCGCGTCGGGGCCTCTGGGCCGAGTCGCCGGGACAGCCGAGCGCGCCGTAGGCCTCGACCGTCGTGACGCCCTCGCCGGCCAAGGAGGAAAAGGGTGGAGCCGGCGAACGGGAGCGCGAGGACGAGGCCGCGACGAGACCGGGATTCGACGTGACGTCCCTCCCGCGTCGGCCGCAGGAGCCCGCGCCGCACGGTCGAGAAAGAAGTGGAAGCGTGGAGCGTGCACGTCTGCGCCGGCGGAGCGTCGGGCGCGCGGCCGTCTCGCCAGGCCCGCCGCCGCTCCCTTCCGGCGGGCGGGACCCGGGTGCGCCGGCCCGGGCGATGTGCTACCGGCCTCAGCATGGCGCTCCGGGTGGAGGTCGCGCGCGGCCGCGACGCGCTCACCGAGCTGCTCCTCTTCCGCGACCGCGCCCTCGCCGGCCGGCCTGCGCGGTGGCCCACGCTCCTCCCGCTCGACCTGCCCCTCCTGCTCGGCGAGAGCCCGTTCAGCATGGAGCGGCGCTTCCACCCGCTCGTCGCGCGGAATCGGGGCGAGATCGTCGCGCGGGCGGTCGCGACGATCGACGGCGCGTACCAGCGGTTCTGGGACGAGCGGCTCGGGCACGTGCTCTTCTTCGACGCGCTGCCCGGCACGCGCGAGGCCGTGCGCGCCCTCATGAACGAGGCATGCGAGTGGCTGGCGGCGGCGGGGGCGGTGGCCGCGCGCGTCGGGATGGGGCTCTTCGACATGCCGCTCGTCATCGACGCGTACGAGGCGCTCCCGCCGACGATCCTGCGCGAGAACCCGCCCCACTACCACGCGCTCCTCAAGGACGCGGGCTTCGAGACCGAGCGCGGGTTCGCCGACTACCGGATCGCCGTCGACGCCGACCTCGTCGCGCGCTGGGAGCGGATGGTCGCCGCCGGGCGGCGGAGGGGCTACCGGCTCGTGCCGTTCGGTGACGTGCCGGCCGCCGAGCGCGCGGTGCTCGTCGCCGACCTCCTGAACGACGCCTTCCGCGCGCACTTCGGCTACGTCCCGACGACGCCGGCGGAGCAGGCGCTCATCGGCCGGATGTTCGAGGCGACGGGGTACCTGGAGACGTCGTTCTTCGCGTACGAGGGTGACCGGGTCGTCGGGCAGGTGTACGTCGTCCCGGAGACCTCCGCCATGGCGGCCGTCCGTCCCGGCTGGGTCGTGCCCGAGGAGGAGCGGCTCAACTTCCTCGGCATCGGCGTGCGCGCGGCGGCGCGCGGACGCGGCGTAAACCTGGCGCTCGCCGCCGCGTCGTATCTCGCGCTCGTGCGGCGGGGCGCGACGCATCTCAGCTACACGCTCGTCCTCGACGACAACTGGCCGTCACGACGGACGGCCGAGAAGCTCGGCGCGGCCGTCTGCGCGAGCTACGTCTGCTATCGGCGAAGCTTCCCTCGCTGACGCGCTGGCGGTCGCGAGCCCGTCGAGCGCAGTGGCGACGTCCTCGAGGCGGATGGGCTTCCGGACGTACCCGTCCATGCCCGCCGTGAGGCACCGCTCCCGGTCTTCCTCCATCGCGTGCGCCGTCATGGCGACGATCGGCAGGCGACGGCGCGTCCCCGCCTCCTGCCGGCGCACCGCCGCCGTGACCGCGAAGCCGTCCAGGTCCGGCATCTGGACGTCGACGAACGCGACGTCGTACCGCGCGCGCGCGAGCGCGGCGAGCACCCCGGCACCACCCGGGACGCCGTCCGCCTCGCACCCCAAGCGGCCGAGCATCTCGAGCGCGATGCGACGGGAGACCGGGTCGTCGTCGGCGACGAGGACGCGGAGGCCGCGGGCGCGGGCGGCGGGGGTGGGGCTGCGGGCGGCGGGCGGCGGCCCCCGCCGCTCCGTCGGCGGTGTCTCGAACACGAGCTCCACCCAGAACGTGCTTCCCTGGCCGGGCGCGCTCTCGACGCCGATCCGGCCGCCCATGAGCTCGACGAGCTGGCGGCTGATCGTGAGCCCGAGGCCGGTGCCGCCGTAGCGCCGCGTCGTCGAGCCGTCGGCCTGCGTGAAGCTGTCGAAGATCGCGGCGTGCCGATCGCGCGGGATGCCGATGCCCGTGTCCGTCACGGTGATCCGGACGCGCGCACGGCACGCGGCCTGGTCGAGCAGCGCGATCCCGAGCGTGACGCCGCCCCGTTCCGTGAACTTGACGGCGTTCCCGACCAGGTTCGTCAGCACCTGCCGGAGCCGATGCGGGTCCCCGAGGAGCCGCCCGGGCAGCGCGGCCGGCAGCGTCCGCGCGAGGGTGAGGCCCTTCTGCTCGGCGCGCGGCCGGAGGAGCGCCACCACCTCGTCGACGACGCTCGCGAGCTCGAACTCGACGTGCTCGATCGTCATCCGGCCCGCCTCGATCTTCGAGACGTCGAGGATGTCGTTGATGACCGCGAGGAGCGCCTCGCCCGAGGAGCGGATCGTGCGGACGAAGTCGCGCTGCTCGTCCGTGAGCGGCGACTCGGCGAGCAGGTCGGCCATCCCGATGACGCCGTTCATCGGGGTGCGGATCTCGTGGGACATGTTCGCGAGGAACTCGGCTTTGACGCGCGCCGCCGCGATCGCCTCGTCGCGCGCCCGCGCGAGCTCGTGCTCCGCCTGCTTGCGCTCGATCGCGATGCCGGCGAGATGCGCGGCGGCGTCGACGACGCGGCTCGCCTCGCCGCCCGGCATCGGCCGCGGCGACCCGAAGAGCGCGAGCACGCCGAGCACCTCGCCCGCCGCCGAGAGGATCGGCTCCGCCCAGTACGCGCCCGGCCGACCGCCGGCGCTCCCGGCGTCGCCGGCGATGACGCGCTGGCCGCGTCGCGCGGCGATCCCACACGCGCCGCCCGCCGCCCCGACGGGCATGCCGTCGAGCGTCGCGGCGAGCGCGGCGGGCAGCCGGGACGCGCACGCCGGCCGGAGCGTCGTGCGCGTCTCATCGAAGACGAGCACGACGCTCGTCGTGCCGAGATCGTCGTCGACGACCTCGGTGAGCGCGCGGAGCACCTCGTCGAGGCCGCCGCCGCGCGCGAGGAGCTCGAGGACGCGCTTCTGGCCGTGCTCTCGCGCCTCGGCGTGCTTGCGCTCGGTCACGTCGCGGAGGTTGACGACGACGACGGGCTCGCCGTCGGCGGCGACCATGCGCGTGCCGACGCCCTCGAGGACGCGCCATGCGCCGTCCCGCCGCCGGAAGCGTGCCTCGCGGACGCCGCGCGGCGTCGCTCTCGCGAGCACGGCTTCGAACATCCGTTCGAGCGCCGCCCGATCGTCGGGGTGCGTCACGTCGGCGATCGGCCGGCCGGCGAGCTCCGCCGGCGCGTAGCCGAGGATCCGTGTGATCGACGGGCTCTGGTAGCGGAACGTGCCGTCGGCGCCGAGGATCACGATCAGGTCGGAGGCGTTCTCGATGAGCGATCGGAAGTGCTCCTCGCTCCGCTCGACGCGCCGGGAGAGCGCGGCGCGCTCGAGCGCCGCGCTCGCGAGCGGGCCGAGCACGCTCGCTTCCTCCGCGATCTCGTCGCTGAAGCCGTACGGGCGGTCGGTGTGCCCGAGGAGCAGGCAGCCGATCGGGCCGTCGCGTCCGACGAGCGGAATCGCGAGCGCCGAGGCGAGCCCGAGGTCGCGGACAAGGCGGCTCTGCTCGCTTCCGGCGAGCTCGTTCCGGAAGACGGCCTTCCCCTGCCGCATCGTGTCCGCGAGGAGACCTGCGTCGTCGCCGGGTGCGAGGCAGAGATCCCGCGCTTCGAGCCCGTGGCTCCCGAGGGCGACGAGGGCGTCGCCCCGCGGCACGAGGACGGCGACGACGGCGAGGCGGAAGAGCGCCGCGGCCTCGGCGCTCACGAGCGCCGCGATGCGTGCAGGGTCCGACTCGCGGTTCACGGCCGCCGCGAGGGCGGCGATGCCGGCGCGCACACGGGCGGCGTGGCGAACGGTCCGGAACGTCCGCGCGTGGTCGACGAGGTTCGACGCCTGCCGCGCGATGGTCTGGACGATGCGAAGCGCCGTGTCGTCGAAGACGGGCGGGCGGTCGAGCGTCACGAAGAGCGCGCCGCGCGTGCTCGACCGGAACGGGACGAGGCACATCGCGTACTGCTCGAGCGCCTCGAGGAGCTCGCAGTTCTCCGGCTCGACGGGATCGTCGCGCGTCGCGACTCCGATCCGGCCCGCGACGAGCTCCGTCCGGAACGGCACCATCCGTCCCCGCTCGCCCGCGCGGCTCCGGCCGAAGTAGAGCTTGTCGACGAAGCGCCGGAAGACGTGCGGCGGCGTTCCGCAGTCCGCGACCGCGACGAACCCGCGCGCGCGGTGGCTGTAGAGATACGCCGTCGCGCGGTCGCACGGCATGAGGGCGACGGTGAGCCGGCAGATCCGGTCGAGCACGACGTTCAGGTCGAGGCTCTCGATCGCGAGCAACGCCTCGGCCACGCGCCGCTCGCGGTCGGGTGCGACGGGGCGGCCGCCGGGGGCCTCCTGGGGGGGCGACACAGCCATCGGTGAAGCTCCTCCTGGGATCGCAAGAGCCGTGCCGCCGGCGGCGCCGCGCTGGGGCGCGGCCGCTGCGCTCCGTGCGTGCCGCGTTGGCCCCGGCCCGTGCGCGGCCGGCACCGTCAAATTTTCGTCGGCGCGCCGATCGCTACACGACGCCCGCCGCGCGCAGCGCGGCGATGGCGGCCGCGTCGTAGCCGAGCGACGCGAGGACGGCGTCGGTGTCGGCGCCGAACGTGGGCGGCGGCGTGCGGACGGACGCCGGCGTATCCGAGAGCTTGATCGGGGGTCCCGGGAACCGCATCGCGCCCGTCGGCGTCGCGAGCTCGACGACCATGCCGCGGTGGCGGAGCTGCGGGTCGTCGAACGCCTCTTCGACGGTGTTGACCGGCCCGAAGCAGATCTCCGCGTCGGCGAGCTCGCGACGCCATTCCTCGAGCGTCCGCTCCCGGAACGCGGCGCGGAAGAACGCGAGCGTCGCCTCGCGCTCCGGCCCCTCCGCCCACTGGAGCGGGATCAGGTCGGGGCGCCCGAAGCGGCGGCAGAGCGCCGCCCAGAAGTGCGGCTCGTACGCGGCGATCGTGAGATGCCGGCCGTCGCGCGTCTCGTAGACCGCGTAGCAGGCGAAGCGGCCGGTGAGCGGAGTCCGCCCGCGCGCCGGCGCGCGGCCTTCGAGGTGCGCGAGGAGCGCGTGGTACACGTTCAGCGCGAACGAGCCGTCGAGCATCGCGACGTCCACCATCTGCCCGTGCCCGGTCGCCGCGCGCGCGACGATCGCCGCGAGGATGCCGACCGCCGCCGTGAGCGCGCCGCCGGCGAGGTCGGCGATCTGGACGCCGGGGATGATCGGCGGACCGTCCGCCGCACCGATCGTCGCGAGCACGCCCGCGTAGCCGAGGTAGTTCGCGTCGTGCCCGACGCGGTCCCGGTAGGGGCCGTCCTGCCCGTATCCCGAGATGGCGCAGTAGACGAGGCGGGGGTTCGTCGCCGAGAGCGTCGCATGGTCGACGCCGAGGCGGGCCGCGACGCCGGGGCGGAAGCCCTCGAGCAGGACGTCGGCGTCCGCGGCGAGGCGGTGGAAGATCGCGCGCCCCTCGGGCCGCTTGAGATCGAGCGTCATGCTGCGCTTGTTCCGCGCGAGGAAGGGGATCCCGAGGCCGAAGGGGTCGTTCGGCGCGGCGACGACGAGCACGTCCATGCCGAGGTCGGCGAGGATGGTCGAGCAGAACGGCCCGGGCAGCTGGCGCGACAGGTCGAGCAGGCGGAGGCCCGCGAGCGGGGGCGTCATGCGCGGCGGCTCCCGAGGCCGGTCACGGCGTGAGGCTCGCCTGGAGGGCGGCGAGCGGCGCGTGCGCGGTGCCGAGGATCGCGCGCAGGCGGGCGACGACGTCGCCGCTCATCGCTCCCCCGCTGCTCGTAGCGGTCGACCATGCGGCGGAGAGGATCGAACAGGAGGCCCACGCGGCGCAACGCCCTCCGCTCGGGTCCCGGCTGCCGGCGGTGCGGGGCGCGCATCGCGCCCTCAGCCGGTGCCGTCCGGTGGCGACCGCGCGCTTCATGTCCGCCCGCGCCCGGCGGCCGACCGCGTGCGTCCAGAACGCGCCGTCGCCGGCCGCGGCGAACGCCTCGAGCGTACAGCCGAGCGCCGCGAGCCCGGGGACGGGCGCGTCGGGCGTGCAGGCGGCGCTCCGGCACGAGCGCGGCGCGCACTCGGTGCCGCACGGCGTCCCGTCGGCGATCGGGCGGTGGACGCAGCGGCCGGACGCGTCGCACACGGCGTCGACGCACCTGGCCGCCTCGAGCCGCGGGCGCAGCAGGGCGACCGCCGCGGGATGGAACGCCGGGGCGGCGTAGGAGCCCACCAGATGGCAGCAGCTGATGACGGTGCCGACGCTCGGGACGACGGGCCCGCTCCAGCAGCCGGGCTCCTGGTTCCAGCACACGTCGAGCGGCGGCGCATGGCAGTGCGAGTGGCGGGTGCCGAGCGTGTGCCCGAGCGGCAGAGGGCCGTTACGGCGGGGTTGCAGAGCGAGCCGGGGAACGCCTGCCCGCCCGTGATCGCCGTCTTCCCGGTGAGGAACAGCGCGATGTCGTGCGAGCCGGCACGACGGTGTCCATCGCGTGCGCCGGATCCGCCCACCAGCGCTCGACCTCGGCGGGGCGCCCTGCTTGTCGTCCGCCGACCACGGGTCGTTCGGGGTCGTCCGCACGCGCAGGTAGCGAGCCGGAGACGCACGTTCAGGCCGCGCGCGAAGATCGCGGCGACGCCGGCGATCTCGCTCGTGATCGCGTCGATCTCGTCCTGGTCGGAGGCGAAGCTCGTCCGGAGCTCCCAGTCGGTCTCGACGGCGAGCTCGAGCGGGAGGCCGGCGCGCACGCGGCAGGCGCTTCGTGCGGACGCCGCGCGCGTCGGCGCGGATGTCGTACGTCGCGCCCCGCGTCACGACGAGGCCGCGCGCCGACGTTCGCCGCACGGCGAGGACCGCGTGCGCGTCCGGGCCGCCGGCCGCGGTGCCGGTCAGGTACGCGGCGTCGGCGGCGCCGGCACGGACGGCGCCGCCCTCTGCCCGCCACGTCGATCCGGGCGTGCGGCGCGAGGACATCGATCGGCGCGAGCGCGAGGTCGCCGAGCCGGGGGACGCCGAGCGCGGCCGCGGGAAGAACGGTCGCGCGGCGGGTGCGCAGCGCCTCGATCGCACCGGCGCCGAGGGAGCTCGCGTCCGCGGTCGACACGGACGCGAGCGTCGCCGCGGCGGCGACGAGGCGCAGGCGAGGCATGGGAAGGCCGTCGCGCCAGCACCGGCGCGCGGCGGGCGTCAACGACGCCGCCGGATGACGGCGGCACCCGGGCCGCGCGCCGCGAATGGCCGGTGCCCGGGCCGATCGCGGCGGTGCGGCGGCGGGCCCGGTCAGACCCAGGCGCCGCCGTTCGGCGAGAGCACCTGCCCGGTCGTGAAGCCCGCCTCCTCGGACGCGAGATACGCGGCCACCGCGGCGACGTCCTCCGGGAGCCCGAGCCGGCGGATCGGGTTCCGCTCGACGGTGTGGCGGACGATCGCCTCCGGCACTCCGGCCGAGCGGAGCATCGGCGTGTCGATCATGCCGGGCGCGATCGCGTTCACGGTGATCCCGAGGGGTCCGAGCTCCTGCGCGAGCGCCTTCGTGAACCCGATGATGCCGGCCTTCGCGGCCGCGTAGTGGGCGAGCGCGGGTCCGCCCATGAGCCCGGCGACCGAAGCCACGTTCACGATCCGGCCCCAGCCGGCCTCGACCATGTCGGGGGCGAGGGCACGCGTGCAGTTGAACGTGCCCTTCAGATGCACGCGCAGCATGCCGTCGAACTGCTCCTCGGTCATCTGGAGAAAGGGGACGAAGTTCGCGATGCCGGCGTCGTTCACGAGGATCGCGACCGTGCCGAGCGCCGCGTGCACGGCCGCGACGCCTGCCGCGACGCTCTCCGCGCTGCCGACGTCGACCGCGACCGCGTGCGCGCGGCGGCCGAGCGCCGCGATCTCCCGCGCGACGGCGTCCGCGCCTGCGGCGTTCACGTCGAAGAGCGCGACGTCCGCGCCGTCGCGCGCGAGCCGAAGCGCGATCGCGCGGCCGATCCCCGACGCGCCGCCGGTCACGACCGCAGTCCGTCCGTCGCGCGCCATCGTCGTCGTCTCTAGTCGGCCGCGGGGGCCGCGGTCAATGCGGCGGCGGCCGGCGCACTTCCGCGCGCGCGACGTGTCCCGCCCTTCCCGGCACGAGGGCCCCGGCATAGCGGGCGGCGAGCGCCGTTCCGTCGAGATCCTCGACGAGGCGGAGCCCGAGCGCCGCGAGGCCGCTGGGGAGCGATGCGGGATCGAAGCCCGACACCCACGGCTCGTCCGGCGCCGCGCGATGCGCGCGCAGGCGATCGAGGACGCGCGCGTCGACGTACGTGAAGACGAGCTCGCTCCCGGGCGCGGACGCGGCGGCGATGGCGGCCAGGGTCGCGCGATTGGCGTCGCGCGAGAGATAGACCGTGACGCCGAGCCAGGCGAAGAACGCGGGCGCCGTGCGCGAGACGCCGGCGCGCCCGAGCACGTCCGCGACCGGCTCGGCGGCGAGATCGGCGGCCACGAAGCGGACGTTCGGCGGCACGGGCACGCCGCATTCGTCGAGGCGGCGTCGTTTCAGCGCCTGCGTAGCCGGGTGGTCGATCTCGACGATTGCGAGGTCGCGCGCGAAGGCGGGCTGACGGACGATGAAGCTGTCGAAGCCGGCGCCCACGAGGACATAGCGGCGGATGCCGCGCCCGGCGGCCGCCGCGAGCGCGTCCTCGGCGGAGCGCGAGCGGAGGACGACGCCGCCGTACGTCGGATGGGCGCGGAGGACTGCGTCGAGGGCCGCCTCCTCGGAGCCGAGGGCGAGGAGCCGGCGCCGCGCGTCGCCGTCCGGCTCGCCCCGGCGTGCGTCACGAGCGGCCTCCGGCGCCCGCGGCCGCTTCGAGCGCGAACGTCTCGCGGAGCGCGTCCGCGAACGGCCGGTTCCGCCAGCCGAGCTCCCGCGCGGCGCGGCCGTGGTCGTAGCGCCACGCGAGCGGCACGACGATCGGGACGGTGACCAGCGGCGTGGGGCCGCCCGCCGCCCGCCATGCGGCGTAGAAGTCCCACAGCGTGGCGTCGTCTCCGGTCACGTTGTACGCGCGGCCGATCGACGCGTCGTTCGCGAGCGCGAGCGCGACGGCGACGGCGACGTCCCCCGCGTAGACGAGCGGGAGTCGCATCCACGCCGGCATCACGCTCACCGGGACGCCGACGAGCCGCCGGAAGACGGCCGTGAAGTTCGGGTCGAACGCGCCATAGATCGCGCACGGGCGCAGCGTCGTGAGAGCGAGCCCGAGCTCGGCCGCGCGCCGCCATGCGAGCTGCTCGGCGAGCGCCTTCGAGAGCGAGTACGCCCGCGTGAACCGGCCGGCGGACTCCTCCGTGAGCTGGGGAGCGTCCTCGTGGACCGAGCCCGCGTGCCCGCGATAGACGGCGACCGACGAGATCTGGACGATGCGCCGTACGCCGGCCGCGTGTGCCGCCGCGAGCACGTTCGCCGTGCCGCGGACGTTCGCCTCGCGGTAGTCCTCCCACCGCACGCGCCGGAGCGAGAGGAGCGCCGCGTTCGCGACGACGGCGTCCGTGCCCGCGAAGCCGGCCGCGAGCGCGTCGGGCTCGGCGAGGTCCGCGCGCCGGAGCTCGACGCCGTCGCGGGCGAGGTCGGGGACGCGCGCGGGGTTCCGGACGACGCCGACGACGCGAGCGTCGCGGGCACGGAGCGCGCGCACGATGTAGCGGCCGAGGAAGCCCGTCGCCCCGGTGACGGCGATGCGCGCCCCCCGAAGCTCCACGCGCGGCTCAGCCGAACCCGACCGGCGCGGGGTTCCGGCCCCCGAGGATGTCCTCCACCCGGCTCCGGATCATCGGTGTCATCTCCGGGTGCGTCAGCACCCAGAATCGGTCGTCGCGGATCGCCTCGAAGACGTGCGCCGCGACGTCGTCGGGCGCGAGGCCGGTCGCGAGGAGCTGCGCGACCGTCGTGCGCATCGTCTCCTCCATCGGGTTCTGCGGCGCGGGGACGGTCCCCGTGCCGCCGAGCGCGGAGGGGCGGTTGCGGGCGGCGTCCAGGATCCGCGTGTTCACCCACCCCGGGCAGAGGACGGACACCCGGACGCGCGCGCCCACGATCTCGAGCTCCTGGCGGAGGCATTCCGAGAGCGCGACGACCCCGAACTTGCTCACGGTGTACGGCGCGTTGAAGGCCGTCGGCACGAGCCCGGCGACCGAGGCCGTGTTCACGACGTGCGCGTCGGCGTCCTGCTCGAGCATGATCGGGACGAAGGCGCGGATGCCGTGAATGACGCCCCAGAGATTCACGCCGAGCACCCACTCCCAGTCCGCGATCGAGCGCTCCCACGTGGGCCCGGCCGCGACGACCCCGGCGTTGTTGCAGAGGACGTGGACCCCGCCGAAGGCGTCGAGCGTCTTCCGCGCGAGCGCGTCGACGTCCCCGGCGACGGCGACGTCCGTCAGCACGGCGAGTACCGTCGCGCCGCGCGCGCGCAGATCGGCCTCGGCGGCGGCGAGCGCCCGTTGCTCGACGTCGGCGAGCACGACCTTCATGCCCTCGGCCGCGAAGCGCGCGGCCAGGGCGCGTCCGATGCCGCTCGCGGCGCCCGTCACGACGGCGACGCGTCCCCTGAACTCCTTCATCGTCGATCCTCCGACCGCTCGGCGGCGACTCGGCCCCCGACCTCGCGCGCGAGCACGTCGACGGGTTGGCGGAGACGCCGGAGCACCCGGGGTTCCTTAGCATCCCGGGCCGGGCCGGAACCAGCGGTGCGACGGCGGCGCGCCCGCGCTTGGCGGCGAGCGTCAGGTGGTCGCAAGGCGCAGCGGCAGACGCACGGTGAAGCAGGCGCCATGGCCCGGCGCGCTCCGGACCTCGATCTGGCCGCGCATGAGCTGGACCAGGCTCTTCACGATGTAGAGACCGAGCCCGACGCCGGGCGCCGCCTGGTCGTCCTCCACGCGCTCGAACAGCTCGAAGATGCGGGCCTGCGACTCGGGCGGGATGCCCGGCCCCGTGTCCTGCACCGCGATCCGCAGCTCCTCGGCCTCGCGCTCGACGGCGACGGTGACGGTGCCCTCGCGCGTGAACTTGAGCGCGTTCGACACCAGGTTCTGGATGATCTCTTTGAGCTTCAGGCGGTCGAGGCGCACGGCCGGGACGTCGGGCGCGACCCTCCAGCGGACCGGGACCCCGGTCTTCGCCTCGGGCAGCGCGCGGACGCAGTCCGCCAGCTCGCGGACGACCTCGGCGGGGGCGAACTCGTCGAGCGTGAGCGTCACCTTCCCGGCGTCGAAGCGCGCCACCTTCATCGTGTTCTCGACCAGCTGGAGGAGCTCGAGGGCGCTCGCGCGGATGCGGGCGCCGAGCTGGGTCACCGAGTCGGCCTCGGTGCCTTCGCGCAGCATGTCGGCGTAGCCGATCACGACGTGGAGGGGCGAGCGCAGCTCGTGGGACATCGTGTTCAGGAACTCGTTCTTGGCGCCGAGCGCGCGCTCGAGGCGGTGGAGGCTGTCGTTCAGCCGGAGGCGGTAGACGAGCAGCGTGACCGCCATGACGGTCCCGCTCGCGATCACACCGCCGAGGAGGGCGGCGACCGTGGTGATCGGCACCACCGTCGGCGGGAAGGCGTGGAGGATGGCGGCGTTCCCGGCGACGAGAACCGGGACGACGACGAGGACGTCCCACCCGGTCTGGAGGAAGGCGAGCGGGACGAAGGTGGCGAGGCCCGTGAGCGGGATGTCACGCGGCCCGTTCCCGAGCGCCGCGTCGATGTAGGACGCCCCGAGCGCGAGGACGATCGTCAGGAGGACCGTGTACGCACGGAGCCCGAACCACGTGAAGCGGTAGGCGAGGGCGGCGCCGCACGCGGCGAGCACGCAGACGAGGCCGCGGAGGACGACGAACTCCGGATGGTGCTCGACCGGCCGGTTGAGCACGATGATGCCGTAGCCCGCGAGGAGGGTCGCGGACGCGATCCGGACGAAGCGCGGGTCGAAGCTGCCGTCGCCGTGGAGAAGCCTCCACCGGGAGACGGGCGGTGCCTCCGGCTCGGGGGCGAGGACGGACCCCATCGTTCGACGTATCGGCGCGATCGGGCGCTCGCTTGAATGGCGCAGTGCGACGTCTCGTCACACGTGCGACCTATTGACGCCCGCGGCGCCGCGAGGTTTGTGTGGGCGGAAGCGGTGACGGCGGGGGGCCGGACCCTCCACTTGCTGGCCACAGGGGTGCCCCGGTGAAAATCTACCTGATCGCTCCGAAGAACCCGGAGTCGTTCTGGACCTTCGATCGCATTCTGCCGAGCCTCGGCAAGAAGTGCGTGTTCCCGAATCTCTCCCTGCCGACGGTCGCAGGCATCACGCCACGCGAGCACGACGTCGTCCTCTGCGACGAGAACGTGGAGCCGATCGACTTCGACACCGACGCGGACATCATCGGCGTCACGGGGTACGTGGTCCACCAGCAGCGCATTCTCGAGATCGTCGACGCCTTCAAGGCGCGGGGGAAGTTCGTCGTCGTCGGCGGGCCGTTCGCGTCGCTCGTGCCCGAGAAGATCCGCGGGCGCGCCGACGTCGTGTTCGTCGACGAGGCGGAGCACACGTGGCCGGAGTTCCTCCGCGACTACGCCGCCGGCACGTGGCGGTCGGAGTACCGGCCCGCCGAAGCGCCGAGCATGCACGATTCACCGCTGCCGCGCTTCGACCTCCTCAAGCGGGGCGCCTACCGGACGATGACGATCCAGTTCGCGCGCGGCTGCCCGTTCAACTGCGAGTTCTGCGACATCATCGTGATGTACGGGCGGAAGCCGCGCACGAAGACGGTCGCGCAGATCATGGCCGAGGTCGAGGAGATCCATCGCCTCGGCTTCCCGAACATCTTCGTCGTCGACGACAACTTCATCGGCAACAAGAAGGAGGCGAAGAACCTGCTGAAGGCCATCGTCGCCTGGCAGCGCGAGCACGGCTATCCGATCGAGTTCATGACCGAGGTGACGCTGAACGTCGCCCAGGACGACGAGCTCCTGGCGCTCATGCACGAGGCGCACTTCACGACGATCTTCATCGGCATCGAGTCGCCGCGGGCGGCGAGCCTCCAGGAGACGCACAAGACGCAGAACATGCGCGAGGACCTCCTCGCCGCCGTGCACCGCATCCAGCGCGCCGGGATGGAGGTCATGGCGGGCATGATCGTCGGCTTCGACCACGACGACGCGACGATCTTCGAGGAGCAGTTCCGGTTCATCCAGGAGGCGCGCATCCCGATCTCGATGACCGGCCTCCTGAACGCGGTCCCGAAGACCCCGCTCTACACGCGCCTGAAGGAGGCCGGGCGCCTCATCGCCGAGCACGTCGGGGACCAGTTCGTGTTCACGAACGTCATCCCCCAGAGCATGTCGCGGCTCGAGCTGTACGAGGGGTACAAGCGGCTCCTCCAGAAGCTCTACGACTACCGGAACTACCGCCGGCGGACGATGGAGCTGATCCTCCACAAGGGCGCGGCCCGCGGCGCGCGCCTCCTCGCGAGCCGGGCCGACCTGATGATCCTCCTCCGCGTCCTCTGGACCTGCATTCTCCGGGCCTCGCCGCGCCGCGCGTGGATGACGTTCTCGATGATGCTCGAGACGGCCTGGCGCCGGCCGCGGCAGATACGCCTCGCGGTCTCGCTCGCGCTCATGCACAAGCACCTCTACGAATACGTGCGCGACACCTCGCGGCATCTCGACCGCCTGATCGACGAGATGCGCCGGCTGCCCGACGCCGGGATGCTGCCGCGGGCGGAAAGCGCCTGAGCGGCGACGGTGGCCAGCTTTCTTGACGACCCGCACCGGCGTGCCCGGGGGGCCGGTGGCGGCCCCGCGCCGCTCGTGGCATAGAGGCGTCCCGGCCGGCGGTCGGCTCCGCTGGCGGGGAGGAACGACATGGCGGACGACCGTGGCTCCGGCGCTCGACGCGATCGCGAAGACGAGACGCGTCGCCAGATCGCGCGGCTCGCGGTCGCGGTCATGGGCGCCGACCGGCCGATCGGACCGACCGAGCTCGCCGCCCTCGAAGGCCTCGGGGTCGAGGAGATGCCCGCGATCAGGCAGCTCGACTGCCTCGGCCTCGGCCCGCTCGCCGAGGTCGCCTGGGAGGAGGCACGTCGAGCCGTCCGGACGCCGGTCGACGTCGACGCGGTGTGCGCGGCGCTCCGCGTGACCGGGCCCCGGGCCGCGTCGACGATCCTCGCCGCCCTCGCGGAGGTCGCCGCGAGCGACGGCGCGATGTCGCCGGCGGAGGTCGAGACGCTCGTGCGGATCGCGGCGGGTCTCGGCGTGCCGGTGGCAGAGGCGCGGCGCATGGTCGCCGCCGCGGCGGCGGGCGAGCCCCCGGCGTCGGCGCGCGAGATCGCGGCGGCGGTCCTCCGCCCGCGGCCGCCCCGGCAGCCGGCGGAGGTCGCGGAGGCGCGAGCCGTCCTCGGCGTCGGGCCGCGGGCGCAGCGGAGCGAGGTGGAGGCGGCGTACCGGCGGCTCATCGAGCGGTACAGCCCGGCCCGGGTCGTCGAGCTGGGGGGCGACTTCGCCGCGGTCGCCGTGCGGACGCTCGCGCGGATCACCGACGCCTACGAGACGGTGATCGACGCGCTCGCGCCGCGGTGAGCGCGCCCTCGCCGGCGCGCGAGGGTCCGCGTCGATGATGCCGATCCTCGTCACGATCGGCCCCCTCTCGCTCCAGGCATGGGGCACGATGACGGCCGTCGCGTTCCTGGTCGCCGGCGTCGTCGTGCAGCGCGACCTCGAGCGGAAGGGCGAGCCCGCCGCGCTCGCGTGGTCGGTCATCACCCACGGCATCGTCGGCGGGCTCCTCGGCGCGCGGCTCCTGCTCCTCGCCCACTACTGGGAGGACATTCCGACGCAGCCGGAGCTCGTCGTCCGCATGCTCGTCGCCGGCGGGGGGTTCGTGTGGTACGGCGGGCTCGTCGGCGGCGTCCTCGCGACGGCGTTCCCGATCCGCCGCTACGGCGTCCCGTGGGCGAGCGCGGCCGACAGCGCGTCCCTCGGCATCGCGCTCGGCTACGGCATCGGCCGCATCGGCTGCCATCTGGCCGGCGACGGCGACTGGGGCACGCCGACGACGCTCCCCTGGGGCGTCTCGTACCGCCACGCCGTCGCGGGCTGGCCGCCGCCCGGCCTGCTGCCGACCGTGACGGTGCACCCGACGCCGCTCTACGAGTTCGCGGCGTCGGTTCTGATCTTCGTGGTCCTCTGGCGTCTCCGCGCGCGGCTCCGTCCGGCGGGCGCCGTCTTCGCCCTCTACCTCGTCCTCGCCGGCGTGGAGCGCGTGCTGATCGAGCTCGTCCGCCAGCAGGACGGCCGCCCGGGCCCGCAGGTCGCGGGACTCAACGAGGCGCAGCTCACGAGCCTCGTCCTCGTGGCCGGCGCCGCGGCGTGGCTCGCGTGCCGTGCCTCCATCGTCCCCGCCGGCACGCTCGAGCGGGGGCGCGCCGTCCCCCTCTAGGCCGCGGATGCCCGCGGGCGCGCGGGCCGTGGCGAAGCGGCCCGACGTGCTCCTCTGCGACGAGCCGGCGGGCGCGCTCGACTCCGAAACGGGCGAGCTCGTGCCGGAGACGATCGCGCGGGCGAAGCGTGAGCTCGACACGACGACGGTCGTCATCACGCACGACGCCGCGATCGCCGCGATGGCGGAGCGGGTCCTCCATCTCGCCGACGGCCGGATCGTCGCCGAGGAGCGCAACGCCGTCCCAGCCCGGTCCTGCGGATCTCCGCTGGTGAAGGTCCTCGGACGCGTGCTGCGCGAGAGCGGCGGGGTCGTCGCGCCCGGGACGCCGCTCCTCGAGATCGCCGATCCGAAGGACCTGGAGATCGTCGTCGACGTGCTCACGTCGGACGCCGTTCGCATCCCGACGGGTGCGCCGGTCCAGATCGACCGCTGGGGCGGCGAGGCGCCCCTCGCGGGGCGCGTCCGACTCGTCGAGCCCTCCGGGTTCACGAAGCTCTCCGCGCTCCGGCGCGCGCCCTCTTCCGCGACGGTGCGGGGTGGGCGGCGTTCGTCGTCACGGCTGGGCGTGCGCGCAAGCGCGCCCTCGTCTCGCACCGGCGGAACGCACGCGAAGCGCTCGTCGAGAGGGGGCTCACCGAGGGCGAGACGGCCGTCCTCTACGCGACCGACGCCGTCCGCGACGGCGCCTCCGTCCGCGTCCGGTGAGCACGCGGCCGGTCTTGTCCCCGCCCCGGCCGCGCGACTATCCTCTCCCCGCCGAGGAGGAGCGAGCCATGCGCGTCGGGATGACCGCGATCTTCCAGAACCCCTTCGACCAGCGTCCCGACCGGGACGTCTACCGCGACGACGTGGCGCTCGCGACGCTCGCCGAGCCGCTCGGCTTCGACTCGGTGTGGGGCGTCGAGCACCACTTCACCGACTACACGATGTGCCCCGACGTGCTGCAGTTCCTCACCTTCGTCGCGGGGCGTACCCGGCACGTCCAGCTCGGTTCGATGGTCGTCGTGCTTCCGTGGCACGACCCGCTCCGCGTTGCGGAGCAGGCGGCGATGCTCGACAACCTGAGCGACGGCCGCCTGATCCTCGGCATCGGGCGCGGCCTCGGGCGGGTCGAGTTCGAGGGCTTCCGCGTGCCGATGGAGGAGTCGCGCGGACGCTTCGTCGAGAGTGCCGAGATGATCCTCCGCGGCCTCGAGGACGGCTTTTGCGAGTACGACGGGCGGTTCGTGAAGCAGCCGCGGAAGCCGATCCGGCCGAAGCCCGTGCGCACCTTCCGCGGGCGGACCTACGCCGCGGCCGTGTCCCCCGAGTCGGCCGAGATCATGGCGAAGCTCGGCGTCGGCATCCTCATCATCCCGCAGAAGCCGTGGGACGCCGTCGCGGCCGAGCTCGGGGACTACCGCCGGACGTATCGGGCCGCGAACGGCGTCGAGGCGCCGCCGACGGTGTGCGCCGGGTGGGTCTTCTGCGACCCGGATCCCGGGCGCGCGCGCGAGATGGCCGTCCGGTACATCGGCGGCTACTGGGGTTCGGTCCTGCGTCACTACGAGCTCGAGGGCGACCACCTCGGCCGCACCAAGGGCTACGAGTACTACGGGAACGTGCAGAACATGGTGCATGAGGTCGGCGCCGAGGCGGTGAGCGAGTTCTTCTTGAACCTTCAGATCTGGGGAACGCCGGAGCAGTGCTACGAGCGGATCCTCGACGTCCGGAGCCGGGTCGGCAACGACACCTTCGTCGGCGCCTTCAGCTACGCCGGGATGCCGGCGGCCGAGGCCGAGCGGAGCATGCGCCTCTTCGCGCGCGAGGTGGTGCCCGAGCTCCGGAAGCTCGAGGCGCGCGCGGCGGGCCCCGGCGTCGCGGCGGGCGCCTCGAGCCGTACCTAGCTCTATGTAGGTGGGCGGCGGCGGCGCGCCGCCGCCGACCCGAGCCGCCGCGACGTGCTCTCGCTCCTCGTCGCGGCGCGACGAGGACGGGCAGCCGATGACCGACGCGGAGCTCCGCGCCGAGATGGTGACGCCCCTCCTCGCCGGCCACGAACCGACCGCGACCGCGCTCGCGCGGGCCTTCCCGCACCTGCTGGCGAATCCGGCGGCGCTCGCCGCGCTGCGCGACGAGATCGGCTCTGGAGCCCGTCGACGCTGCGCGCGCCGCGCGGCGCGACTATCTCGATGCGACCGTGAAGGAGACGCTGCGGCCGAGCCCGGTCATCACCGAGGATCACGCTGGCACCGTCCCAGGGCGCGCCGGTCGTCGTGACGCTCGCGCGGCGTGAGGCGCGCGCGGCTGACACATCGGGCCGGCACACCCGGCCGGGCTCGCCGGCGATCGGGGCGCAAAGATCCTCGCGGCGCCGTCGGCGACGCGGCAGGCGCCGCGGCGGCTGCGCGGTGGCACCGCGGCTGCATCTCCGGCACGTCGGAATGAAGACCGTGCTCGTCATCGAAGACGACGCGGCGTGCCGGCACATCGTCTCGGTGCGTTTGCGGCGTCACGGCTGCCGCCTCCTCGAGGCGACGAACGGCGCCGAGGGCCTGAAGATCGCGCTCCGCGAGCGTCCGGACCTGATCCTCCTCGACCTCGCGCTGCCGGGGCTCGACGGCGGCGAGGTCCTCGCGCGTCTCCGAGGCGAGCCCGAGACGGCGCGGACGCCCGTCATCGTCGTCACCGCCCAGAACGCGCGCGAGCGCGTCCTCGAGATCGTGCGCCACGGCGTGGCGGGCTACCTCGTGAAGCCCTTCGAAGGCGCCGCGTTCGATCGCGAGGTGGCGCGCCACCTCGCGGCGCCCGCGTTCGACCCCGGCGACCGCCCGGTCGTGCTGGTCGTCGACCCGTGCGAGGAGGAGCGAGGCGACCTGCGCGCGTGGCTCGAGCCGATCGCGTACGTCGTCGCCCTCGCGAGCGGCGAGGAGGCCCTCGACCGCTTCGACTCGATCCGCCCGGCCGTCGTCCTGCTCGCGCTCGACCTGACCGGCGTGACGGCCGCCGAGGTCGTGAAGCACGTGCGCTGGTTCAAGGCGCCCGGCTGCCGCTTCGTCGGGCTCGCGCCCGCCGGGGACCGCCCGGTCGACGCCGCGGGATGCGACAGCGTCCTCGGGCGCCCGCTCGTCCGGAGCCGCCTCCTGACGCACGCGCTCGCTGCGGCGAACCTCCCCCCGGGGAAGCTCCTCCGCCAGCTCGTCGAGGAGGTCGAGCGGTGCCCCGTGCTCACCGTGCCGACCGCGCGCTGGGACGCGCTCGGCCGGCTGCCGCCGCGGCTCGTGGCGGAGCTCGGCCGCGAGCGCCTCGTCCTCGACGTGTCGGGGATCGGCGAGGCGAGCGTCGCGCTGGCGAGCCTGGTCGCCGGCGTCGCGCGCGTGACCGAGGACGCGGGCGTCGCGTTCGCGGTGTCGGCCGCTCCGGCCGTCGCCGGCGTGCTGCAGGCGATGGAGGAGACGCGGCGCATCCCGTGCGCGATCGGGACCGCGGCGGCGTGCGCCCTCCTCCGCGCCCGGGCCGCCTGACCCTACCCACCCGCCGGCGTCCTCTGCTAACGGGGGGACCGTGCCGATTGCCGCGCGCGACCCCGCCGCGCTCGGGGACCGCTTCGCCGTGTGGCTCGCCGCGAAGACGGGCGGACGAGACGTCGTCGTCGGGCCGCCGCGACGGCCGAGCGCCGGCGTGTCGAACGAGACGCTCCTCGTCGACGCGACGTGGACCGCGGGCGGCGGCGCGGTGCGCGAGGCGCTCGTCGTGCGGCTCACGCCGAGCGGTGCGCCCGTGTTCCCCGAGTACGACCTCCCAAAGCAGTTCCGGATCCTCGAGCGGCTGGCGGGCACGGACGTGCCGGTGCCGCCCGCGCTCTGGTACGAGGCGGATCCGGCCGTGCTCGGGGCGCCGTTCTACGTCATGCGTCGGGTGGAGGGCGCGATCCCGTCCGAGATCCCGCCCTATCACGCCTTCGGTCTCTGCCTCGACGTGCCGCCGCCGCGACGCGCGCGTCTTTGGTGGTCCGGGATCGAGACGCTCGCGCGGATCCACGCGCTCGACTGGCGCGCGCGCGGGCTCGAGTTCCTCGGCGTCCCGGGACCCGGGACCGACGCCCTCGACCGGCAGCTCGACTACTGGGCGCGCTTCCTCGACTGGGGGCGCGGCGAGAAGCCGCAGCCGATCCTCGACGCCGCGCTCGCGTGGCTCCGCGAGCATCGCTACGCGCCGGCGCGGACGGCGCTCTGCTGGGGCGACAGCCGCCTGCCGAACCTGATCTTCCGCGGCGAGGAGGTCGTTGCCGTCCTCGACTGGGAGATGGCGTTCCTCGGCGACCCCGAGGCAGATCTCGCGTGGTGGCTCTTCCTCGACTGGTGCTCGTCGACCGGCTACGGCATCCCGCGCCTGGAGGGCTTCCCGACGCCCGCCGAGACCGTCGCGCGCTACGAGGCGCTCGCCGGCCACCCGGTCGAGCACCTCCGGTGGCAGGAGGTGATGGCCGCCTTCCGCTACGGCGTCATCACGGTGAAGATCGCGCGGAACATGGCGGAGGCCGGCGTCGGAATCGCAGCGGCGGAGATGGAGACGAACAACGTCTGCACGCAGCGCCTCGCGGAGCTGCTCGGCCTCCCGCCCCCCGGCGCCGCGCGCGCCGTCACGCACGTCGAGCGGGTGCGCGCGTGCGTCCAGTTCCATCTGACGGGCGAGGGCGGCGCCGACTGGTACGTCGTCGCCGAGCACGGGCAGGGGACGCGACATCCGGGTGTCGTCGCCGACCCGGACGTCACGGTCACCGCGACCGCCGCCGACTGGGACGCGATCCAGACGGGGCGGCTCAACCGCATCGAGGCGTTCCTCGGCGGCCGGCTCGCCGTCACCGGCGAAGTGACGCTGCTCATGCAGCTCGAGGACCTGATCGCGAAGCTCGGGAGGTGAGGGCATGCCGACGACGACGCACATGGCGACCGCCGCCGACGACGCCCGCCACGCCCCCGGCCCCGGCGCGCTTCCCCTCTGGAACGAGAGCTTCTGGTTCCCCTTCTACGACCCGAAGGCGGAGATCGGCGTCGTCGTCCGGGTCGGGACGCTCCCGCGGCAGGGGACGGCGAACGTCTACCTCTTCCTGACGCACCGGGGCGACGTCGTGCACGCCCTCGTCGACCACGCGCTCCCCCATCCCGCGCTCGAGCCGTCGCGGCTCGCGCTCCCGAACGGCCTCGCGATCGAGTGGACGCCGCGCGAGCGCTTCCGGCTCCGCTACGCGCACGCCGCGCACGGCTTCGACGTCGAGTGGACGGGGACGAGCCCGACGTACCTCTACCCCCATCCGCCGGAGGCGAGCGCCGAGGAGTACCCGCGTCACATCGAGCACGCGGGGACCGTGCGCGGCACGGTGACGATCGCCGGGCGGGCGTACGCGGTCGATGCGCTGGCGCACCGGGACCACAGCTGGGGCGGGGAGCGCGACTGGGCGAAGATGTGGGCGTGGGACTACCTGTCGGGGGAATTCGGCCCCGACCTCTGGTTCAACGCGGTCCGCATCCGCCTCGTCCCCGACGGCGACTGGTTCCCGATCGGCTGCCTCTGGGACGGCCGCGAGCTGCACGCGATCGGCGACCTCGCGATCGACTCGCCGGCGGCCGACGGAGGCACCTGCCAGGCGGGCGTCGAGGCGCGCTTCACGGACGAGCGCGGACGCCCCTTCCGCATGGTGGGCGGCGCGCCGCTCGTCACCTGCCCCGTGCAGTTCGGCCGTACGTGGCTGAAGGACGGGATCGTCGAGTGGCGCTGCGGCGCGCGCACCGGGTTCGGCATCCACGAGCTCGGGTACGTGGAGCGGGAGTAGGCGGGGGAGACCGCGCGCGCGGAAGTCATCACGACCCACGCGAGCGGATGCGACGGCTCGCGCGGCGTCAGAATGCCAAGGGGAGTTCGAGTATCGGGATGCAAAGGACGGGATCGTCCGGTTCGCAGCGATATAGCTCGCGAGCGACGAGAATCCCGAACGGTGCATCAAACCGCTCGATGAAGCTTCGGAGGGCTCGCTCGTCCTCAGGTCGAATGGGAGGTCGAAACTTGACCTCCACGGGCAGAACGCGTCCGTCCAGGTGCTCGCCGACGAACTCCACCTCGTGTACCGGCGATCGGCTCCGGGAACCGAGTAGTCCCGAAAGAAGTGAACCTGGACCGACGGTCCTCTCAGCACGGATCGTACGAGTGTTTCGACCAGCGGTCCGACCACATCGGGCGGGGATTCCCAAAGGCTCGGCGCGCCCCTGAAGACTGCGTTGCGGACGCCGAGATCCGAGAGAGTGATCTTGACGGGGACCCGCGCAGTGCGGCTTCGTGCGAGCGGATGCCTCCGAAACTCGCGGATGAGCAGTGCGTCGGCCACGTAGTGGATGTATCGGGCTGTGTGGTGCGATACCCCGCCTCGATGCAGTGCTGCGCCAACGCGCCCTGGGAAACCTCTTGGCCCGTTCTGAGTGCGAGCTCCATGTAGGTGTGACGCAGAAGCTTCGGCTGCTCGACGGGAAACAGATCGGGAATGTCGACTCCGGGCACGCGGTCGAAAACGGTCTCGACGAGGGCGCGAGCTGTTCATTCGCGCAACTTCGATCGCCGATCATGTCCGCAAACCAGGCGGGCCGCGGGAGGTGGCAGGCCGTCTCGCCGTGCCAAGCCTCGAGCACCTCTCCGAATCCGAAGGGCGGAAAGTCGATCGCTACGCGGGCGCCGCGACCGACGTCGGGTGGTGCACGTAGAGCTCGTCCCGCGTCGGCTTCCGCCCCGAGGCGGCGATCGCGCCGTCGGGCAGGCGGAGATGGTACTTCACGTGCTGCTCGTGGTCGCGCAGCAGCCGCTCCGGGTTGTAGATGCTGCCGAACTTCCAGAGCATCCGCACGAAGTTCGTCTGCCCCCGCGCGAGGAGGCGCACGATGATGCCGAAGACGTCGTACGCGGCGCGGAGGCCGAGGTGCTTCTTGTTCAGGATGCCCTGCGTCTTCGTGAACTGGTCGTAGAACTCCGCGAGCGGGAGGCGCGTCGGGAGGACCGCGTGCTGGACGTCGAAGAGCCGGTAGTCGTCGGTCGTGAAGCGGCGGGCGTCGGTGAGCCACGTCTCGGTGCCGGGGTAGGGCGTGTTGATGGTCATGTTCACGATCTCCGGCACCTCGAGCGCCCACTCGCGTACGACGCGGAAGCGCTCCGCGTCCCATTCGGGGTCCGCGATGATGTTGATCGCGACGACGATGCCGAGCTTCCGCGCGAGCTCGAGCGCCTTCTCGTTCTCGCCGAGGGCGACACGCTTGCGGTGCCGCTTCAGGCCCTCGGCGTCGATCGCCTCGATGCCGAGGAACATGTAGCGCAGCCCGAGCTTCGTCCAGCGCTCGAAGACCTCGCGGTTGCGAATGAGGACGTCGGCGCGCGTCTCGAGGTAGTAGCTCTTCCTGATCTTCCGGCGCTCGACCTCGTCGGCGATCGCGAAGCCGTCCTCGCCGCGGATGAAGGCGACGTCGTCGACGATGAAGACGTTCGGCTCCTCGACCATCGCGAGGTCGTCCACGGCCGCCTCGGCCGTGAGCGTGCGGTAGCTCCGGCCGTAGAACGTCCAAGCGCTGCAGAACGTGCAGTCCCAGGGGCAGCCGCGCGTGAACTCGATCGAGGCGCAGGGGTCGAGCTCGCCGATGAAGTACTTCTTCCGCCGCTTGGCCAGGTGGCGGGCGGGCGGGTACGCGGCGAGGTCCGAGACGAGGAGGGGCGCCGGGCCGGCGCCGGCGAGCGTCACGATGCCCGGCAGCGTCTCGAGCGGCGTCCCGCCCGCGAACGCCTCGAGCACGCGCGGCGCGATGCCCTCCCCCTCGCCCCGGACGACGCAGTCGATCGCCCCCTCGGCGTGCGCGAGGAGGTCCTGCGTGACGAAGGACGCGCTGTGCCCGCCGACGAAGACGGCGCACTCGGGCAGGACCGCCTTCGCCTCGCGGGCGAGGTCGACCACCTCGGGCACGTTCGCGAGGTAGTTGAGGGAGAAGCCGACGGCCTCCGGCCGCCACTCGGCGAGCTCCCGGCGGAAGGCGTCGGGCCGGAAGACCTGGAGGTCGACCATGCGCACCTCGTGCCCCGCGCCCTCGATCGCCGCCGCCACCCGCTCGAGGCCGAGCGGCTCGAGGCGGAGGAAGATCTCGGAGAACATGAGCGGACTCGGATGGACGAGGAGGACGCGCATATTCACCTCCGAAGGGTCGCCGGTTGGTAGCGCGGAAGGGCTCGGGCCACAAGCGGACGGTCAGGCGCTCCACGGGTAGACCGTCGGCGCGCGGTGGTGGGCGCGGGTGAGCGCGGTCAGGAACGCGGGATCGTGGAGCGGGTCGGCCGGACGCCCGACGTCGATCCCGCGCGCGTCCAGGTCCCGCCGGAAGGTCGCGAGCACGTCGTCGAAGCGGAGGTCGTCACGGTGCTCGCCGGCCAGACGCGCTTCGTCCGCGTCGCGCGGCACCTCCGCCTTCCAGAGCCGCCCAGCCGCTCGACCGCGATCCAGCCGACTACTGCATCTTCGCGCAGAAGTCCATCTCCTTTTCAAGACCGCCAACGTGACGGTGCAGTCGCCGCCGGTCGAGTCGTTCGCGACGCCGATCATCCCCGCACGTGCGACGCCGCCTGCAACGCCGATCCGAGCGTCCTGGAGGCGTTCTGCGGCTTTCCCGCACCGTTCCCCGCGTGCAACCCCGCGGCGCCGGTGACCGTCGGTGCGGGGGGACGCTCACCCTGCCGCCCGGTGTGTACGGTGACGTGACGGCGATGAACGGCGGCACGCTCAACCTCTCCGCCGGCACGTACGACGCCTGCTCGTGCAAGGGCGCGATGGAGCCGGGCGGCGCATGCGCCAGGCGAGGATCAGGGGGAGGACGTCATCGCGTAGCTCCGCGTAGACGAGCGCGGGCAGGCGGATCCAGTCGCGACCGCGGGCGACGGCGTACACGAGGACCGGGTAGAACGGCTCGAGGACGAACGCCGAGATGACCGTCTGGAGCCAGAGACCAGTCGCCGGGGCGGTCGCGGAGAGGCGTCGTCGAACGAGGGGCTCGCATCGGAGCCCGCCCATCGGCCGGGCCGGCTGCGGGTCAAGGTGCGCCGCGACGGGCGGCCGGCACTTCCCGCCGCGCATACTCGGCGGCCCACGCGTAGTCCGGCTTCCCGCTCGGGCTCCGTACGATCTCCGGCACGACCACGACGGTCTTCGGCAGCTTGTAGTCGGCGAGGTGCGGTGCGCAGTGCGCGCGCAGCTCGGCCGTCGTCGGCGGCGCCGCACCCGGCCGCAGCGATACGACCGCCGTCACCTGCTGCCCCCAGCGCGGGCTCGGCACGCCGACGACGAGCGCGTCCCACACCGCCGGGTGGCTCTTCACGACCCGCTCCACCTCCTCGACGTAGACCTTCTCGCCGCCCGTGTTGACGCACATCGACTCGCGGCCGAGGAAGAGGAGGCGGCCGTCCTCGGCCCAGCACGCGCGGTCGCCGCCGAGGCAGTAGCGGACGCCGCCGATGGTCGGAAACGTCTGCCGCGTCCGCTCCGGGTCGTTCAGGTACCCGAGCGGCAGGTGGCCGCGGGTCGCGATCCACCCGACTTCGTCCGTCCCCGGTTCGAGGATCCGTTCGCGGTCCGCCGAGAGGAGGACCGTGTTGTCGCGGAGCTGGTAGGCGGGAAGCCCCCGGCTCGCCTCGCCGGCGTTCCAGCTCATCGCCTGGAGGCCCGCCTCGGACGCTCCGATCGACTCGATGAACATGGTGTGCTCCGGCAGCGCGGCAGCGAGCGCCTCCTTCACGGCGGGCGAGAGGACGGCGGCCGTGCTGCCGATCGCGCGGATCGAGGACGCGTCGTAGCCGCCGTCGCGGAGCGCGTCGAGGAGCGGCCGCGCGAACGCGTCGCCGACGAGCGTCATCTGGTCGACGCGCTCGCGGACGATCGTCCGCCACGCGGCGTGCGCGTCGAAGCGGCGCGTCTCGTCGGGCAGGACGACCGTCCCGCCCCGGTGGAACGTGTTGAACGCGGCCCACTGCCCCGCCCCGTGCATGAAGGGCGGCAGCACGAGGAACCTCCCGCCGAGGCCCGTCTCCACGTGGGCGAGGAGCTTCTCCTCGGTGTCGAGCCGCTCGAAGCCGGGGACGTGCCCGCCGAGGCCGTTGAAGAAGACGTCCTCGTGCCGCCAGAGGACGCCCTTCGGCAGCCCCGTCGTCCCGCCCGTGAAGAGGACGTAGAGGTCGTCCGCGGAGTAGGGCAGGTCGAGGGGAGCGTCGGACTCGACCGCGACGAGCGCCTCCCACTCGAGCGAGCCGGGGAGCGGCGTCGCGTCGGAGCCGTCGTCGACGACGATCAGGTGAACGAGGCGCGGCAGGCGGTCGCGGACGGCGGCGAGCGTCGGCGCGAAGGCGCGGTGGTAGACGATCGCCCGCGCGTCGGCCTGCGCGAGGACGTAGTGCAGCTCCGCGGTCTTGTAGCGGTAGTTGACGTTCACGAACGCGGCGCGCGCCTTCCACGCGCCGTACATCGCCTCGACGTACTCGGGTCCGTTGTAGAGGTAGAGGGCGACGTGATCGTGGCCCGACTCCCACGGTGCGAGCTGCGCGCGCTCGCTCGCGCAGCCGAGGCCGAGCCGGCGGAAGGCGCGGCCCGTCCGGCTCGAGCGCGCGGCGAGATCGGCGTAGGTGAGGCGGCGGTCGCGCCAGACGAGCGCCTCGCGGTCGCCAATGCGGCGGGCGATCAGCTCGAGGATGACGGCGAGGTGGCAGAGCATCGGCGGCGGTCCTCGGGTATCCGAACGAGCGTTCGCCGGTCAAGGACGCGCGTCCTCGAGCCGGCCGAGGAGCCGCAGGAGCGCGTCGAGCACGGTCAGGGGATGCGGGGGGCAGCCCGGCACCCAGCAGTCGACGGGCACGACGGCGCCGGCGCCGCCTTCCACCTCCGGGTGTTCGGCGTACGGGCCGCCCGCGATCGCGCACGCGCCGATCGCGACGACGAGCTTCGGCGCAGGGACCGCCGCATACGTCGCGGCGAGCGGGCCCCGCATGGCGGCCGTCACCGGTCCGCTCACGAGGAGCCCGTCGGCGTGCCGCGGCGAGGCGACGAACTCGATGCCGAAACGCCCGAGGTCGTAGGCGACCGTCGCGAGCACGTTGAGATCGGCCTCGCAGGCGTTGCAGCCGCCCGCGCTCACCTGACGCAGCTTGAGGGAGCGCCCGAAGAGCCGCCGGCTCCGCACGTCGAGCGCCGCCGCGAGCCGCGGCCCGTCGTCGCCGACGAGGAGGTCCTCGCGGCGGCGCGCGGCGAGGCGGTGGTCGCGGGTGAACGCGATCGCGCCCTCGGGGCACGCCGTCGTGCACTCCGGACAGAAGAGGCACCGTCCGAGGTCCAGGCGGGGGCCCGCGGACCCGATCGCGATCGCGTCCGTCGGGCACGCGTCCGCGCACGCTCGGCAGCCGTCGGGGCAGCGGGACGCGTCGAGCCGCGGCAGGCCGCGGAAGCGGTCGGGCAGGACGGGCGGCTCCCGCGGGTATCCGACCGTGCGCCGCCCCTGGCGGAGCCGTGCGAGGACCGCCTTCAGCACGCGGTGCTCCTACAGGTCATGCCCGCAGTAGGACAGGTTGAAGCTCTTGTTGCAGAGGGGGAAGTCCGAGATCTCCTGCCCGCGCAGCGCCATCGCGAGCCCCATCCAGTTGTGGAACGACGGGTCGACGACCTTGTAGCGCGCGAAGCGGCCGCACCCGTCGGTGAGCGCGACGTGGCAGATCTCGCCGCGCCATCCCTCGACGAGCGCCACGGCCACACCGTCCGGCGCGAGCGGCGCGCGCGGCGCGCGCGTCGGTCCCGGCGGCAGCGTCCGGAGCTGCTCGCGCACGAACTCCACCGAGCGCTCGATCTCGAGCCACCGGAGGTAGGCGCGCGCGAACACGTCGCCCGTGTGCCACGTCGCGACCGGAATGTGTGCGAAGCGATAGAGGCCCGACGGGAACTCGCTGCGGACGTCGCGCTCGAGCCCGCACGCGCGGGCCGCGAGGCCGACGACGCCGAGCGCTTCGCTCGTCGCGCGGTCGAGCCGCCCCGTGTCCTCGAAGCGGGACTGCACCGACGGCTCCTCCCACAGGAGCCCGACGGCGTCCCGCACCTCGCGCTCGGCGGCGTCGAGACGCTCGAGGAGGGTCCCGATCCGCGCGTCCTCGACGTCGAATCCGACGCCGCCCGGGCGCACGAGGCCGCGCCCGAAGCGGCTCCCGCAGACGAGCGCCGTCATGCCGAGGAACTCGCCGCGGAGCCGGCCGCAGAAGGCGGCGGTCGGGAGGTAGCCGACGTCGCCGGCGAGCGCGCCGAGGTCGCCCGTGTGGTTCGCGAGCCGTTCGAGCTCGAGCGCGACCGCCCGGAGCGCCTCGGCGCGCGGCGGGACCCGGCAGCCGGCGAGCGCCTCGATCGTCTGGCAGTACGCGATCGCATGGCCGATCGAGGTGTCGCCCGCGAGCGTCTCGGCGTGGTGCACGCTGCGCTTGTCCGGCCCGCCGACGAGCGCGCGCTCGACCCCGCGGTGCTGGTAGCCGAGCGCGATCTCGAGGTGCAGCACCTCCTCGCCGTGGCACTGGAAGCGGAAGTGTCCGGGCTCGATGACCCCCGCGTGCACGGGCCCGACCGCCACCTCGTGGACCTCCTCCCCGTCGATGCGGAAGAACCCGGTCGCCTCCGGCGCGCGGAGCGGCTTCGGCCACGGATGGCCGACGAGCGCGAGCCCGCACTGCTCGGCCACCTCGCGTTCGAACGCGTGCACCTGCGGGCATTCCGGCGTGAGCGCCGGCCAGCGTCCCGCCGCCCTCGTCGCGACGAGGGCGAGGCTCGCCTCCTCCCCGTGGGCGAGGACGGCGACGAGCCGCACCTCGCCCGCGTCCGACGGCTCGCCGAACAGCGCCGCGACGCGCGCGCCCGCCGCCACGGCCCGGAGGACGGCGTCGCGGAATTCCGCGACCGAGAGCACGGGCAGCGCCGCCTGCGCCGCCCCCTCGGCGTTCCGGAGCCGGAGCACGCGCGTCATCCGACCAGCCGCGCCGCCGCCTCGAGCGCGGTCCACAGGGTGCTCGGGACCCAGACGCCGAGCCCGAGGACGACGGCGCCGAGCGCCGCCGCCGGCGCGATCCCGAGCCACGGCTCGCGGCCGCCGCGCGCGCCCTCGGCGCTGCCCTGCGCCATGCCGAGCACGCTCGTCGCCATGCCGACGAACACGACGACGAGGCTCGCGACGAAGCCCACCGCGAGCGCGATCCGTCCCTGATCGAGCGCCGCGCGCAGGATCGTGAGCTCGCTCAGGAAGGGGCCGAAGGGCGGCGAGCCCGTGATGGCGAGGAAGCCCGCCACCCAGAGGACGCCGGACGCCGGCAGGACGCGGAGCAGGCCGCGCACGTCGCCGGTCGCCTTCGAGCGATAGCGGGCGAGGATGTTGCCCGCGACGAGGAACATCATCGCCTTCCCGAGCGAGTGGTTGACGGCGTGGAGGAGCGCGCCCGTCGCCGCCACGCCGCCGAGGCCGAGGCCGAAGGCCACGATCCCCATGTGCTCGACGCTCGAGTAGGCGAGCATCCGCTTGTAGTCCGTCTGGCCGGGGATGAAGACCGCGGCGGCCGCCATCGAGAGGAGGCCGAAGCCGACGAGCAGCTCCCGGCCGAACGGCGCGAGCCCGGCCGCGGCGCACACCTGCTCGGCGCGCAGGACGCCGAGGAGCGCGCAGTTGAGGAGGGCGCCGGAGAGGAGCGCCGAGACGACCGACGGCGCCTCGCTGTGCGCGTCGGGCAGCCAGGTGTGGAGCGGCGCGAGCCCGACCTTCGTTCCGTACCCGACGAGGAAGAGCAGGAACGCCGTCTTGAGCCACGGCACGTGGAGCATCGGCCCCGCGGCGCGGAGGTCCGGCACGAGCAGCGGCAGCGTCGTGCGTCCCGTGGTCGCGGCGACGCCGAGGAAGAAGTTCCCGAGCAGCGCGAGGGCGATCCCGACCGAGCAGATGAGGAGATACTTCCACGTCGCCTCGAGCGAGCGGTGGTGGCGGTGGAAGTAGATGAGCGGAGCGCTCGCGAGCGTCGTCGCCTCGAGCGCGACCCAGAGGAGCCCGAAGCGCTGGGCGAGCGTGACGAGCGTCATCGCGGCGACGAAGAGCAGGAGGCAGCCGGTGAAGGCCGCCTCGGGGGCATTGTCGAAGAGGAGCCCCTCCTCGAAGTCGCGGCGCGCGCCCTCGCCCTCGCGCCGGAGATAGCCGACGGCGTACGCGGCGGCGGCGAGGAAGAGCGCGCTCGTGATGGAGAGGAAGAGGCGGCCGAGCGCGTCGAGCGCGAGCCATCCGCCCCAGACCGGCGCGGGCTCGGCGAGCCACGTGGCCGCGGTCGCCGCGGCGTGCGCGCCGGCGGCCCCCACGAGCAGGACGCGGCGGAGCGCGTCGGCGCGGACGAAGAACGCGAGGACGCCCGCCGCGACGACGGGGAGGAGGAGCGCGGCGATCATCGGGTCCAGTCCCGGAGCGCGGCCATCCGGTCCGTGTCGATGTGGTCGAACTGGCGGTTGATGTGGAAGATCGCGATCCCCATCACGAAGACGGCGACGAGCACGTCGAGCAGGATGCCGAGCTCGACGAGGATCGGCTGCTCCTGCACGAGCCCCGCGCCGAAGGCGTAGATGCCGTTCTCCATCACGAGGTAGCCGAGCACCTGCGTGAGCGCCTTCCGTCGCGTGACGATGAGCACGAGTCCGACCAGCATGGTGAAGAGGGCGACGGGCACGAGGAGCGTCGAGAGCGGCGGGTCGGGCCGGGGCAGGCGCGTCCCGAGCCAGAGCGAAAGCCCGAGGACGCCGAGGCCGACGAGCAACGAGGCGCCGTACCCGACGAGCGGCTCGATCTCGCGGCGAACCTGCGCGCCGCGCAGCACGCGGACGAGGAGCCAGGGAAAGACGAATCCCTTCACGGCGGTGCTCGCGACGGTGAGGACGGCCGCGCGCCCGACCGCGTCGCGCTCCGCGGCGGCGAGCGTCAGGAACCCGAGCAGCATGCCCTGGAGCGCGACCGTGCGGATGCACGAGACGAGCCGGCTCGAGCCGAGCAGGAGGAAGCCGGTCAGGAGGATGCCGACGAGGATCGCGTCGAGCGGCGCGTTCACCGGAGCACCAGGAAGAGCGCGAGGACCGAGAGGACGGCCGCGCCGAGGAGGAGCTGCGGGACGTGGCGCAGGCGGAGGCGCGCCATCGACGACTCGACGAGGCCCGTCAGGACGCCGAGCGCGACCATCCCGCCGAGCGCGGCGGCGGCGTCGACCCACGGGTCGCCGGTGCGGACCGGGACGGCGAGGCCGACGAGCAGCGCGCCGAACGTCCAGAGCCGGACGGCCGCGCCCCAGCCGACGAGCGCGAGGTCGGGGCCGCCGTGGTCGAGCACCATGACCTCGTGGATCATGGTGAGCTCGAGGTGCGTCGTCGGGTCGTCGACGGGAAGACGGCCGTTCTCGGCCAGGAAGACGACGAGGAGCGCCGCGACGAGGAGCGCGAGCGCCGGCGCCGCCGCGGCCCATGCCGCCGGCCCGACGCCGGCGAGCATCGCCGAGAGCGAGAGCGTCCCGCCGAGGCGCGCGAGCGCGACGAGCGCGAGGACGAGCGCCGGCTCGGTGAAGACCGCGAGGCTCGCCTCGCGGCTCGCGCCCATGCCCTCGAAGCTGGAGCCCGTGTCGAGCGCCGCGAGCACCGCGAAGAACCGCCCGAGCGCGAGGACGTAGGCGAGAAGGAGCAGGTCGCCCGGGAACGCGAGCGGGGCGGCGAGCCCGCCGAACGGCACGAGCGCGGCGGCGACCGCCGCGGTGGCGAAGCCGACGATCGGCCCGGCGCGGAAGAGCCACGTCGTCGTCGCGCCGTAGACGGCACCCTTGCGGAAGAGCTTCACGAGGTCGCGATACGGCTGCGCGAGCGGGGGCCCGACGCGGCCCGCCATCCGGGCCTTCGTGCGCGCGACGATGGCGACGAGACCCGGCCCGCACGCGAGCGCCAGGAGCGGGGGGACGAAGCGGGGCGCCGTCACGGCCGTCCCACCGTCCACGCGAGGAGGACGACGAGCGTCGCCGCGATGTAGAGGACGTAGAGCTGCACCTCGCCGTGCTGGAGCCAGCGGAGCCTCGCGAGCCCGCGGCGCACGCCGCGAAACGCCGGATCCCAGACGCGGAGCCGATACGGATCGGGGGCCTCGGTGCCGAAGCTCGCCGCCGCCGGGAACGGCCCCCCGGGCGCCGCGATCCGGCGGCGGACGACGAGCAGCGTGCGGAACGTCCGCAGGAGCGGCTCCGCGAACGACGTCGCGCCGTACTGCATCCGCGCCGTCGGCGCCGCCCAGCCGCAGCCCCAGACGGGCGCGACGGCGACCGTCCGGCGGGCGAGGAGCGCGCGGCGCGCGCCGGCGGCCCCGGCGACGAGGGCGAGCAGGACGGCCTCGACGACGGCGACGGCCCGAAGCGTCGCGGCCGCCGGCGCGAGCGCCGGCGCCGCGTCGAGCCCCGCGAGCGGCGTGACGACGGGCGCGAGCGCGGCGAGGAGCCAGGGCGCGGCGAGGCCGAGCCCGGCGCACGCGGCGGCGAGCAGCACGAGCGGCAGCCGCATCGCGAGGCCCGGCTCGTGCGCGTGCCCCGCGGCCGGAGTGCGGGGCGTGCCGAGGAAGACGACGCCGAAGGTGCGGGCGACGCCCGCCGCGCCGAGCGCGCCGATGACGGCGAGCGCGCCGAGGGCGACGAGGGCCGGCACCGCGGCCGCCGGCGCGAGGGAGGCGGCGGCCTCCGCGGCGCCGAGCGCGAGGAGGAGCTCGCTCGCGAAGCCGCCGAGCGGCGGCAGCGCGGCGAGCGAGGCGGCGCCGACGAGCGTCGCGGCGCCGACGGTCGGCATGCGGCGGTAGAGGCCGCCGAGCCGCTCCATGTCGCGCGTGCCGGTCGCGTGGACGACGGCGCCCGCGCCGAGGAAGAGGAGGCCCTTGAAGAGGGCGTGGTTGAGGACGTGGAGCAGCGCGCCGGCGACGCCGAGCGCCGCGAGCCCCGGCGCGCCCGCGGCGCGCCCGACGAGGCCGAGCCCGAGGCCCAGCACGACGATGCCGACGTTCTCGACGCTCGAGTAGGCGAGCATCCGCTTCACGTCGCGCTGCGCGAGCGCGAAGACGGCGCCGAGGACGCCGGACCCCGCGCCGAGACAGACGAGGAGCGGTCCGGTCCAGCCCGGCACGGGCCCCACGAGCGTGAGCGTCCGGAGGAGCGCGTAGACGCCCGTCTTGATCATCACCCCCGACATGACGGCCGAGACGTGCGACGGCGCCGCCGGGTGGGCCTCCGGAAGCCAGACGTGGAGCGGCACGAGGCCCGCCTTCGCGCCGAAGCCGACGAGCCCGAGCGCGACGAGGAGCCCCGGGCCCGCGGCCGGCGCGACGCGGTCGAAGTCGAGCGAGCCTCCGCCGCCGAGCAGGAGGAGGAGCACGAGGACGAACGCGCTCCCGAGGTGCGTCGCGACGAGGTAGGTCCACCCCGCGCGGCGCACGCGCTCGTCCTCGTCGTCGAGCGTCACGAGGAAGAACGACGCGAGCGCCATCACCTCCCACGCGACCAGGAAGAGCACCGCGTTTCGCGCGACGACGACGGCCGCCATGCTCGCCACGAGCACGTCGAAGAAGAGCCACGAGACCGTCGCGCGGACGTCGCCCCGCCCCCCGAGGTACTCGGCCCCGTAGAGGGCGGCGAGCCCCGAGAGGGCGAAGATCGGGACGAGGAAGAACGCGGAGAGCGGATCGAGCGCGAGGGCGAACGCGCCGTACGGAACCGACCACGCGAGGTGGAGGGGCGCCGCGGGCGTGCCGAGCAGCACGCGGACGGCGGCGACGAGCCCGAGCGCGCATCCCGCGATCGCGCCGCCGACGCCGACCCGCGCGCCCCAGCGCGGTACGGCCGCGAGGGCGAGCGTCCCGGCGGCCCCGGCGAGGAGCACGCCGAGTGCGAGGAGGAGCGTCGGCACTAGCGCGGCCCGCCGGCGCTCGCGCCGCGCGGGGGCGTCCCCTCCTCGACGCGCGCCGCTTCGGCGAGGATCTCCTCGCGCGGCGCCTCGCGAACGACGGCGGCCTTGAACGCCGGGTCGTGGAGCGCGAACGAGAGCCGGGAGAGGAGGCGGAGGTGCGCGCGCACCGTGGGGCTGATGAGCGTGAAGAGCACGTGGACGGGCGTCCCGTCGAGGGCGCCGAAGTCGACCGGGTGCTCGAGGAAGCAGAGCGTCACCATCGGCCGCGGGACGTGGAGGACGATCGGGTTGCGGACGTGGGGGATCGCGATGCCGTCGCCGATTGCGGTCGACTGGAGCGCCTCGCGCGCGAGCAGCACGCGGAGGAGGAACTCGCGGTCGACCTCGTCGGGGAGGCGGAGATGCTCGACCACGGCGCGCAGCGCGGACGGGACGTCGGTGCCGCCGAGCCGGTAGAAGATCCCGCCGACGCGGAGCGCCTCGACGAGCCCGGGAATGGGCGTCGCGGTGCTCTCCGGCTCCTCGAAGAGCGTCGCCGACACGTTCATCCGCCGCGACGTCGCCCACTCGAGCAGCTCTGCGCGGTTGAGCCGGTACTGCTCGTTCACCCGGTACGCGGGGAGGACGCCCTGCCGGATCCAGCGGTAGATCGTCTTCTCGGAGAGGTTCAGCAGCTTCGAGACGTCCCGGACCGTGAGCTGCATCGCCTCCCCCCGACTCCCCGGGAGGGACGCCTATGGGACATCCGTGGACGTGTCAAACGAAACGTCCAACGATGGTCGACGGTGGTGGGTCGGTTCGCGGGTCGCACGGCATCGTGGGGGAGCACGGGGAAGTCCTCGCGGAGACGACAAGAGGCACCGCCACGTCTTGCGATGCGGTTTGGGCGTCGGGTCGGTGGTGCGCTCGCCTCCGCGAGGACTCCCCCGCGCTCCCCGGTCGGTGGTCGTCGCGCGAACCGACCCACCACCGTCGGTCACCGTCCCTCGAAGAGGGGCTTCCGCTTCTCCTTGAACGCCTTCGTGCCCTCGCGCGCGTCCTCGGACATCGAGACGGGGATGCCGATCTCCATCTCCTTCTCGAGCGCCTCGGCGGTGGGGCGGCCGAGGCCGGCGAGCACCGAGCGCTTGACGGCCTGCACGGCGAGCGGCCCGTTCGCGCAGATGATCTCCGCGTAGCGGCGCGCCTCGGCCATCACCCGCGCGGCGGGAACGACCTTGTTCACGAGCCCGATGCGGAGCGCGTCGGCGGCGGAGAACTGCTCGCCCGTCAGCAGGATCTCCATCGCGTGGCAGAACGGTATCTGCCGCGGGAGGCGGACGGTCGAGCCGCCCATCGGGAAGAGGCTCCACTTCACCTCGGCGATCGCGAAGCGCGCGTCTTCGGCCGCGACGCGGATGTCGGTCGTCTGGAGGATCTCGGTGCCGCCCGCGACGCAGAACCCCTTCACGGCGGCGACGACCGGCTTCACGACCTCGTAGCTCCGCAGGAGCCCTTTGTAGATGAGCTGGTAGTCGGCGACGATGCGCTGGTCGAACTCGGTCTCCGGCGGGCGGAGGCCCTGCATCATGCGGACGAGGCGGTCGAGGTCGGCGCCCGCGCAGAACGCGTCCTCGCCGGCCCCGGTGAGGATCGCGCAGCGGACGTTCGGGTCCTCGTTCACGTCCTGCCACGCGTCCGCGAGCCGGCAGAGCATCTCGGCGTTGAGGGCGTTGCGGACCTCGGGGCGGTTCATGGTGAGGACCGCGATGCCGTCCGCCTTCTCGTAGAGGAGCGCGGGGGCGGCGCTCATCGCGCGCCCCCGGCCGCGACGCGCGCCTCCTGGCGGCGGCGCATGGCGAGCCCGGGGAAGAGGAAGACGAGCGCGCCCACGACGGCGCCGATCAGCTGCCCGAGGAGGAGGCGCTTCGTCGCGTACCGGATCAGGTCGGGCAGGTTGCAGAGCGTCTCGACCTTCTGGCCGGGCGAGATGGACCCCGGCTCGTTGTACCAGGCGAGGACGGGAGGCACGACGAACGACGCCACGACGACGCCGACGAACGCACCGACGAGCATGAACACGAGCACGGTTTTCATAACGCCTCGCTCACGATCCACATCGCGAAGTACTGCGCGCCGCCGCCGTACGCGTGCCCGAGCGCGTTCCGCACGTTCGGTACCTGATGCGCCCCGGCGCGGCCCATCACCTGGAGGGCCGCCTCGCCGAGCCGGAGCATGCCCGACGCCCCGATCGGGTTCGTCGCGAGCACGCCGCCCGACGGGTTGACGGGGAGGTGCGCGCCCATCTTCTGCTCGCCGCGGTCGACGATCCGCCATCCCTCGCCGACCTCGCAGAAGCCGAGGTTTTCGAGCCACATCGGCTCGAACCAGGCGAACGGGACGTAGATCTCGATCGTCTGGATCTCCTTCCACGGATCGCGGATGCCCGCCTTGTCGTACACCGCCTTGGCGCAGATCCGCCCCGCGCGCGGGCTCACCTGATCGCGCCCCGGCACCCACATCGCCTCGGCGTAGGAGCAGCCGCTCTTGATCCAGGCGGGCTTCCGCGGGCCCTTCTTCGCCGCCGCTTCGGAGGCGATCACGAGCGCGCAGGCGCCGTCCGACGAGGGACACGTCTCGCCGAAGCGGATCGGGTCCCAGAGGACGGGCGAGCTCATCACGTCCTCGACCGTCATCGGCTCGCGGAGGTGCGCGTACTCGTTCCGGGTGGCGTTGTCGCGTGCGTTCGCCGCGACGACGGGTCCGATGTGCGGCGGGCAGCCCGTCTTGGCGATGTACGCGCGGCAGTACGGCGCGAAGAAGCCCCCGGCGCCGGCGACGAGGGGCGGCGTGAACGGCATGTTCGGGGAGAGCGCCCACATCGCGTTCCCCTCCGACTGCTTCTCCCACGCGACCGCGAGCACGCGCTCGTAGAGGCCCGACTGCACGAGCGTCGTCGCGGCGAGCGCCGTCGAGGCGCCGACGGAGCCCGCGGTGTGCACGCGGACGTACGGCTTCAGGTGCGCGCCGACGGCGCCGGCGAGGAACTGCTCGGGTTGCGCGACGCCTTCCAGCATGTCCGGCGCCTTCCCCATGACGACGGCGTCCACGTCCCGGTGCTCGAGCCCGGCGTCGGCGAGCGCGCGGTCGACCGCCTCGCGCACGAGCCCCGCGATCGACACGTCGGCGCGGCGGCTCGCGTGCTTCGTCTGCCCGACGCCGACGACGGCGGCCGCGCGGCTCACGTCCACCTCCGCTCGCGGCCGAGCACCCAGACGAGGTTCTGCTGGAGACAGTGGCCCTGCTGCACGTGCACGACGGCGCGGCGGGCGTCCGGCACCTGCCGCGCGCCGGCGCGGCCGGCGAGCTGGCGGAACGCCTCGCCCAGGCGGATCAGGCCCGTCGACATGGTCGGATGGGCGCAGAGCGCGCCGCCGGACGGATTGACGCGCGCGGCGGCCGTGCGCGCGTCGACGCCGAGCGCGTCGTGGAGGATCAGCTCCTCGACCGGCGTGAGCGCCATCAGCTCGACGACGTCGGCGTCGCCCGCGCTCCCGATCCCGGCCATCGCGTACGCCTGCTCCGCGGCGAGCTGCGCGCCGGGGCTGCGCGTCAGGTCGCGCGCGCCGAGCGTCTGGAGCTCCGTCCGCTGCTCGACGCCGTGGATCCACGCGGGGCGGTCGCAGAGGCGCTCCGCCGTCCCCTCGGCGGCGAGCACGAGGCACGTGGCGCTCTCGCCCACGGGCGGCAGGTAGCCCGTGCGCAGCGGCTCGACGGCCCACGGCGTCTCGCGGAGCGCGTCGGCGGTCGCGGCCTCGCGGAGCTGCGCCTCCGGATTGCGGGCGCCCGCCGTCCGGTTGCGCGCCGCGACCGCGGCGAGGTCCGCGTCCGTGGCGCCCGTGCGCGCCATGTACGCGCTCGCCTGGAGGGCGGCGGTCGCGATCGGGTCGAGCCCGATCGCCGCCTGGTAGTACGGGTCGAGCTGGAGGTTCAGGATGCGCCGCGGGTCGCCCTCGGACGTCTTCCCGTGGCCGACGACGAGCGCCGAGTCGATCTCGCCCGTCTGGATCTTGATCCACGCGTAGTGCGCGCCGAAGGCCGCGTCCATCTCGAGGTGCAGGTCCTGGCGCGCGGGCCACGAGCCCATCACGTCGAGCGCCTGCACGAAGCCGAAGGGCCGGCCGTCCATGTAGTCGACGGAGCCCGCGATCTGGAAGTCGATCGCGCCGCGCTCCACGCCGCAGTCCGCGAGCGCGCGGCGGATCACGGGGTAGAGCATCTCGGTCGAGGTCCGGTGCGGGTCGTGCGCGACCGTCGGGAGCTGCGCGAAGGCGACGACGGCGACGTTGCGGAGCCGCGTCACAATCGGTCCAGGTACGTCGCCGGCGCCGCGTCGGGCTCGCCGGTCGGGCGGAAGTGGAGGATGTCCTCCCAGCTCCCCACGCGCTCGCCGTCGGGCTTCCACACCGCCGCGACGCGCATGCCCATCCGCACGTCCTCGGGCCGGCACTCCTGGATGAGCGCGTAGATCGAGATGTCCGCGCCGTCGAGGGCGACCGACGCCGCGACGTACGGCAGCTCGATCTCCCGTCCGATGACCGGGATGCGGACGATGCAGAACGTCGTGACGACGCCGCGGTCGGCGACCTCGACGAACTCCTCGCACGGCGCGAAGCTCTCGGGCGAGGCGACGACGGGCGGCACGAACACCTTCCCCGTCCTCGCGCACCGGGAGCCGAGGATCGTCTTGTCCTTCAGCGCCCGGAGGTACGTCGCGCGGTAGTCGCCCGCGACGTAGCGGTACGGCAGCCGGACGGTCGCGTCGACGTACTTGACCGGCTCCTTCGGCGGCTCGGCCGCGCTCATCCGACCATCCGGAACGTCGCGATGTCGCGCAGGTGGCCGACGCGCTCGCCGTCGGGCCGCCACACCGCCTCGACGCGCGCGCCGACCCGGAGCCGGTCGAGGTCGTCGGTCACGACGTGCGCGAGCGCCGTGTCGGCGCCGTCGAGCCGCACGAGGACGAAGGCGAAGGGCGCGTCGACCGGATGGAGCCCCGCGACGGGCTGGCGGACCTTCGCGACGGCGGTGACGGTGCCGGTCGGCCGGACGGCCACCCACTCGCCGCCCGGCGACCCGTCGACCTCCGAGTACCCGACGGGCGGCACGACGACGCCCAGGCCCGCGACGCGCTGTCCCCAGATCGTCTTCTGCTCCTTCAGGCCGGCGAGGAAGCGGCCGATCGTCTCCCCCGTCGAGTGCCGATAGGGGAACTCCATCGTCTGCTCCTGGTGCAGCGGCGCGGGCGCGGCGGACGGCATGGAGAGCCCGTGGCGTATCCGAACGGTCGTTCGCCTGTCAAGGTGACGAGGCGCGCGCGCCGCGCCGCCGGCGGCGCTCAGCGCGGGAGCCCGAGGATCCGCTGGGCGATCACGTTCCGCTGGATCTCGGAGGTGCCGCCCATGATGGTCTCCGAGCAGGCGTAGAGATGGGCGCGCGCGAACGATCCGCCGCCGAGCGCGTGCGGCCCGCGCCGGAGCACGCCGTAGGGCCCGAAGAGCGACGTCGCGAGCGCTTGCAGGCGCTGGTCCGTCTCGCTCCCGAGCACCTTCTCGAGCGACGACTCCGCGCCGGGCTGGCCGGTGCGGAGGAGCTTCGTCAGGCTCCGGTAGCCGGCGAGGCGGAGGAGCTCGACCTCGATGTGCGCCTGCGCGAGGCGCTGCCGGACGCGCGGGTCGCCGAGCGCGCCGCGCGTCGCCGGGTGGGTGCGGACGAGGCGGACGAGCTCGGCGAGGCTCCGCCGGATCTTCCGCTGGAAGGTGAACGTCCACATCGGCCCGCGCTCGTGGGCGACGATGCCCATCGCGATCGCCCAGCCGGCGCCCGGCGCGCCGACGATGCGGTCCGCGGGGACGCGGACGTCCTCGAAGAAGACCTCGCAGAACTCGTGGTCGTCCGTCATCTGCCGGAGCGGGCGGACCGCGACGCCGGGCGTGCGCATGTCGACGAGGAGGAGCGAGAGGCCCTCGTGCTTCGGCGCGTCGGGATCGGTGCGGCAGAGGAGGAAGCACCAGTCGGCGAGGTCGGCGTTGCTCGTCCACACCTTCTGGCCGTTCACGACCCACTCGTCGCCCCGGCGCTCGGCGCGGCAGCGGAGCGACGCGAGGTCGCTCCCGGCGCCCGGCTCCGAGAACCCCTGGCACCAGAGCTCGCGCCCGTCGACCATCGGCGGGAGAAAGCGGCGCTGGAGGGCCGGCGCGCCGTGGCGGAGGAGCGCGGGGCCGATCAGGTCGGCGTAGGACGCCGCGGGCGGGCGCGGCGCCCCCGCTTCGTCGAGCGCCTGATCGAAGAGCCAGCGCTCGACGACCGTCGCGCCGCGCCCGCCGTGCTCGCGCGGCCACGCGATCGCCGCCCAGCCGCCGTCGAAGAGCCTCCGCTGCCAGGCGCGCGCGATCCGCAGCCAGAGCGGATCCTCGACGCGCGTCCAGCAGTGCCCCCGGCGCCAGGCGGCGGGCAGGTTCGCCGCGAGCCACCCGCGGGCCTCCGCGGCGAACGCCAGCTCGGCGCTGGAGAAGGAGAAGTCCAAGCGGCTAGCGCTCGGGCGTGAAGCGGACCGGCATGCTCTTGATGCCGTGGATGAAGTTCGACCGCAGCCGGGCGACGGGCCCGGCGAGCTCGATGTCCGGGAGACGGCGGAGCAGCTCCTCGAACATCACGCGGATCTCGAGCCGGGCGAGGTTCGCGCCGAGGCAGAAGTGGGGCCCGATGCCGAAGGCGAGGTGGTCGTTCGGCGTGCGGCCGACGTCGAACGTGTCCGGGCGCTCGAACACCTCCTCGTCGCGGTTCGCGGAGCCGTACCAGAGCGTCACGCGCTCGCCTTCCGCGATTCGCTGCCCCCGGAGCTCGACGTCGCGGGTCGCCGTGCGGACGAAGTACATGACCGGGGACACCCAGCGCAGCATCTCCTCCACCGCCGTCGGCATGAGCGAGGGGTCGCGCACGAGGCGGGCGAGCTGGTCCGGGTGCTCGAAGAGCGCCAGCATGCCGCCCGAGATGAGGTTCCGCGTCGTCTCGTTCCCGGCGACGAGGAGCAGGAGGAAGAAGTTGTTGAACTGCGACTCGTCGAGCTTCTCGCCCTCGACCTCGGCCTGCATGAGGACGCTCACGAGGTCGTCGCGCGGCTCGGTCCGCCGCCGCTGCGCGAGCTCGTGGGCGTACATGAACATCTCCATCGCCGCCGCCTTGCCGTCCTCCTCCGACGCGGAGTAGTCAGGGTCGTCGAAGCCGATCATCCGGTTGCTCCACTGGAAGACGAGGTGGCGGTCTTCGAGAGGGACGCCCATCAGCTCGACGATCACCTGGAGCGGCAGCTCGGCGGCGACGTCGGTCACGAAGTCGCACGAGCCGCGGCGCGCGACGGCGTCGACGATCTTCGCGGCCATCTCGCGGATGTGCGGCTCGAGCCGGTTCACCCGCTTCGGGGAGAAGCCCTGGTTCACGAGCCGGCGGTACTTCGTGTGCTTCGGCGGGTCCATGTTGAGCATCTGCTGCCGGACCATGAGGAGCTCGTCCTCCCGCCAGTTCTTGAGGATCGTGCCGCGCATGGCGGAGGAGAAGGTCGCCTGATCGAGCGAGACGTCCCAGACGTCCTTGTAGCGGGAGACGACCCAGAAGGGCTCGACGTGCGAGGCGGGATGCCGGTAGACGGGCGCCTCGCGTCGCAGCACCCGGAACATCGCGTGCGGGAAGCCGTTCCGGAAGGCCTCGGGCGTGGCGAGATTCACGTCCTCCAGCCGCACGCCGTCGGCGGAGCCGTCCTCCGTTCTCGTCGCGAGCATCTCACATCCTCCGGCGCCCGCTCGGGGCGAGGCGCGGTGCGGGCGCCGTCCCGAGGAGCCGTGTGACCGCGGTCTTGAGAAACCGACGCTGTCGCGCGACCGACGCCGGGCTCTCGGCATCCTGGCCGGCGACGACGGCGAGCAGCGCCGTGTTGGCGAAGTATCCGAAGATGAGAAGGTAGATCCCCGCTGCCACGTGCGGCAGGTCGGCCGGCTCCCAGCGTCCCGGCGCGCCCGCGAGCACTTCGAGCCCCTGCTCGTAGAGCGGGCGGAGGAAGCGGGCGAGCGTCGTGCGCAGCGCCCGCGTGTCGTCGAGCCCGGCGCGCTGGATGAGGCGAGGCAGATGGGGATGCTCGGCCAGGTAGTCGAAGAGCCGGTCGAGCACCGCATCGCCGGCGGAGCGCGGGGAGGCCCCGGCCGCCGCGGCGTGCAGGCTCGCCTCCGCGACCAGCTCGACGACGGGTCCGAGCCCGCGCCGGAGGACGGCCGCGTAGAGCGCCTGCTTGTCGCGGAAGTGGTGGTAGAGGCTCGCCTGGTTCTTCAGCCCCGCGGCGGTGGCGATCTGGCGCATCGAGACGCCGCTGAAGCCGCGCGCGGCGAACTCGCGTTCGGCGGCGTCCAGGATGGCGTCGCGCGTCGACGTCGGCTCCGGGCGGGCGGCCAGCGCGCGAGTGGCCATGCCGGGACGCTACAAGAACAAACGTTCGTTTGTCAATCGAAAAGGGTCGGGAAACGGCGCCTCGGGCAAGGACCGGGGCCCGAGGCGCCCGCCGGAAGCTCGGCGCCCGCCTGCCGCTCGACCGTCACGTTTGTGACGATCGTTCGGCGCCGGCCCGGGGGCGACGGGTGCGAACCCCGAGCGGTTGCGACGTCCTCTGTCGCGGCGTGCTCCGTGCCGGGTGGCATCCCGCTTGCTCGTCCCACCCGGACCGGCGCCCTCATGACTGACTCCTCTCGGACCCCTGCCGACCGCCTGACGCGCCTCTACGTCCTGACGCTCGGGGTGCTCGCCGCGCTCGCGGTCGGAAGCCATCTCCTCGTCGAGCGGACGCTCGCCGCGCGGCGCGACGAGTCCGTCATCCGCATCGCGAGCGGCCATCGCACCATGAGCGAGCATCTCGTCATGGCGGCGCTCGCGGTCCAGACGGCGGCGGACCGCGCCGAAATGAGGCACCGTGCCACCGATGTGCGACAGGTGCTCCAGGCGTGGTCGCGGTGGGTGCAGGACCTCCGGCACGACGCGCGGCGGCCGGGGCAGGCGAGCCTCGCACCGATCGTCCCGGCGGCGCGGGCGATGCTGCTCGGGGCGCGGCGGCTCCACGACGCCGTGGACCGCCCTGCGGCCGGGGAGCCCGACCGCGAGGCGGTCCGCCGGACGGTTTCGCAGCTCCTCGCGCACGAGGCCGATCTCCTCTCCGTCGTCGACCAGGTCATCCTCGCGGCCGACGCGGAGATGCGGGCGCGCCTCGCGAAGGTCCGGTGGCTCGAGCAGGGGCTTCTCGCCACGACCCTCGTCGTGCTCCTCCTCACGGGCGTCCTCGTCTTCCGGCCGGCGGCGAACGTGATCCGGACCCAGTTCCGCCGCCAGCAGGACCTGACCGCGAAGGCGGTCGCGGCGCAGCGGCGGGCGGAGGAGCTCGCGGTGACGCTCGCGCGCAGCGAGGAGCGGGCGCGCGCGCTCGTCGAGCACGGCTCGGACATCATCACGGTCGTCGGGCCGGACGCGCACATTCGGTACGAGAGTCCCTCGGTGCATCGCATCCTCGGCTACACGGCGGACGAGATGGTCGGGCCCGACTTCGCGAAGCACATCCACCCGGACGACGCGGCCGCGGCGGCGCGGCTCTTCACGGCCTGCGTCCGCGAGCCGACCGCCGCGCACGAGGGGCGCGTCCGCTTCCGGCACAAGGACGGCACCTGGCGGACGCTCGAGGTCGTGGCGCGGAACGCGATCGACAATCCCGCCGTCGGCGGCATCATCGTGAACTCGCGCGACGTGACCATGCGGGAGCAGGCGAAAGAGGCGCTCCACCGCATCAAGTCCGACTTCCTCGCGAACATGAGCCACGAGGTCCGCGGCCCGATGACGGCGCTCCTCGGCGCCACTCGCCTCGCCCTCGACGGCGCGACGACCGCCGAGCAGCGGCAGTACCTCGAGCTCGTGAGCAACTCCGCCGACGCCGTGCTGTCGGTCGTGAACGACGTCTTCGACTTCTCCGAGATCGAGGCGAGGCGCCTCGCCCTCGAGCCGCGGCGGTTCCGACTGCGCCAGGAGCTCGAGGGCGTCTTCGCGCCCGCGGCCGCGCAGGCCCAGGGGAAGGGGCTCGAGTTCATCCGCGACGTGGCCTCCGACGTGCCGGACGCGCTCGTCGGCGACCCGCATCGGCTGCGTCAGATACTCGCGAGCCTCCTCGGGAACGCCGTCAAGTTCACGGACCGCGGCGAGGTCGTCGTGCACGTCGCCGTCGATTCCCGGACCGACGAGGACGTCGTGCTGCTCTGGAGCGTCGCCGACACCGGCGTCGGCGTACCCGTCGAGCAGCAGGACGCGATCTTCGATCCGTTCGGGCCGCGGGACCCGAGCCGCGCGCGCCGCGGCGGCACCGGGCTCGGCCTCGCGATCGCGTCGGAGCTCGTGACGCTGATGGGCGGCCGCATCTGGGTCGAGAGCCAGCCGGAGCAGGGAAGCTGCTTCCGCTTCACCGCCCGCTTCGCGCTCCAACCCGGCGCCGCCGAGGAGACGACGCTCGCCCCGGTGCCCGCGCCCGCGGCCCGTGGTCGCATCCTCGTCGCCGAGGACAACCCGGGGAACCGGATGGTCGCGGTGCGGCTGCTCGAGCGCCAGGGCTTCACGGTGGTCGCGGTCGAGAACGGCCGCGAGGCGCTCGACGCGCTCGCCGAGGAGCCGATCGACCTCGTGCTCATGGACGTCGCGATGCCGGAGATGGACGGCATCGAGGCGACGGCCGCGATCCGCCGCGTCGAGCGGGCGACGGGCCGCCACCTCCCCGTCGTCGCGCTCACGGCGTTCGCGTGCGCCGGCGATCGCACGCGCTGCCTCGAGGCGGGGATGGACGACTACGTCGCGAAGCCCTTCAAGAGCGAGGAGCTGATGGCGGTCGTGCGTCGCTTCCTCCCGGCGGCCGACGCGGCGCCGGCGCTCGCCGCCGTCGAGCGCACGGCCCACGCCCGCGCCGAGGCCGTGGCCGGCGTCGGCGCCGCCCGAAGCCGCGAGCCCCAGCGCCTCGACCCCGCGTAGCGCCGCGGGCGCCCGCGCCGCGCGCTCCCGAGGGCCGTCCGCCCTCAGGGGAGGTGGTAGAGCGCGCGCGCGTTCTCGCCCATGATCTTCGCGCGCGCCGCCGCGTCGAGCGACGCCGTCGCCTCGCGCAGCTCGTCGACGACGCCCGGGAACCTCGCGTCCGGGTGCGGGTAATCGCTCGCCCAGACGATCCGGTCGGCGCCGACGAGCGGGTGCGACGCGGAGAAGGCGAGCGTCGACTCGTCGGGGTCGAA